>JBLNCQ010000061.1:0-22311 GCA_050260815.1 Bacillota bacterium | reverse complement strand
GGTCATGGGGGCAATGTCCTCGTCCTCGCCGGTCCCCTCGCCCGTTTCCGGACGCAGCGCCAGGGCCACCGGCAGCACCTCGTCCATATGCCCCACCAGAACAAAATCCAGCTTCCGTGCTACGTTGGCCGGGATTTCCTCCAGGTCCTTCTTGTTCTCCTTGGGCAGGATGACCGTGTTGACGCCGGCACGGTGGGCCGCCAGGACCTTCTCCTTGACGCCGCCGATGGGCAGCACGCGCCCGCGCAGGGTGATTTCGCCGGTCATGGCCACGTCGCGCCGCACCGGCCGCCCGGTCAGGGCGGAGATGACGGCGGTGGCCATGGTGATGCCGGCCGAGGGCCCGTCCTTGGGGATGGCGCCTTCGGGCACGTGGACGTGGATGTCGTATTTCTCGTAGAAATCCGGCTCGATGCCCAGCCGCTCGGAACGGGACCGGATGTAGGAGAAGCCCGCCTGGGCCGACTCCTTCATCACCTCGCCCAGCTTGCCGGTCAGCAGCAGGTTGCCCTTGCCCTTCATCAGGGTGACCTCGATGGGCATCACGTCGCCGCCCGCCTCGGTGACGGAGAGGCCCAGGGCCACGCCCACCTCGTCCTCCTCCTCGGCCTTGCCCCAGGTGAAGCGGGGCGCGCCCAGGTACTTGTGGAGGCTCTGGGTGGTAACGCGCACCTCGCCAGCCTCGCCCTTCACCAATTCGCGAGCCGCCTTGCGGCAGATGCCGCCCAGCTCGCGTTCCAGGTTGCGCACGCCGGCCTCGCGAGTGTACTCGCGCACAATCAGGCGCAGGACGTTCTCGCTGATCTCCAGTTGCCCGTCCTTGATGCCGTGGTCGCGCCGCTGCCGAGGCAGCAGGTGGCGCTCGGCAATCTTGACCTTCTCCTCCTCCGTGTAGCCGGAGATGTGGATGACCTCCATGCGGTCCAGGAGGGGCCGCGGGATGTTGTACCCCACATTGGCGGTGGTGATGAACATCACCTGGGACAGGTCAAACGGGATCTCGATGTAGTGGTCGGAGAAGTTGGCGTTCTGCTCCGGGTCCAGGACCTCCAGGAGAGCGGAGGCCGGGTCACCGCGGAAGTCTGAACTCATCTTGTCGATTTCATCCAGCAGGAACACGGGGTTGCTGCTGCCTGCTGTGCGCATGCCCTGGATGATGCGGCCGGGCATGGCGCCCACATACGTGCGCCGGTGGCCGCGAATCTCGGCCTCGTCGCGCACGCCGCCCAGGGAGACGCGGACGAACTTGCGGCCCAGGGCGCGGGCCACCGACTTGGCGAGCGAGGTCTTGCCCACGCCGGGCGGGCCCACAAGGCAGAGGATGGGCCCCTTCATGTGCTCGACCAGTTTGCGGATGGCCAGGTACTCCAGGATGCGCTCCTTGACCTTCTTCAGCCCGTAGTGATCCTCTTCCAGGATCTCTTCGGCCCGAGCCAGGTCGAGCGTGTCCTCGGTGGACTTGTTCCAGGGGAGGGTTGTGAGCCACTCCAGGTAGTTCCGCACCACCACGGCTTCCGCGGCCATGGGCGGCATCTTCTCCAGCCGCTCCACCTCGCGCAGAGCCTTCTCTTTGGATTCCTGCGGCATGGCCAGTTCCTCAATCTTCTTGCGGAACTCCTCGGACTCCGTGCCGCGCTCATCGCGCTCGCCCAGTTCCTTCTGGATGGCCTTCATCTGCTCGCGCAGGTAATACTCTTTCTGTGTGCGCTCCATCTGCTTGCGGACGCGCACATTGATCTTCTTCTCCAGTTCCAGAAGCTCCATCTCACGGGTCACCACGTCATAGACCCGCTCCAGTCGGTCCTGGATGTCAAAGGCCTCCAGAACGGACTGCTTGTCTTCCGCCTTGAGGTTGAGATGGTTGGCCACAACATCGGCCAGGCGGCCCGGCTCCTCGACGCTGATAACCGTGACCAGGGCCTCGGGCGGCACCTTCTTGCTGGCCTTGATGTACTGCTCGTAGGCGTGGATGAGGCTGCGCATGCGCGCTTCAGTCTCGCTGCCCCGCTCGTCGGTCTCCGGATGCTCCTCCACCTGCACGCGAAAGTGCGGCTCGTCCCCCGTGAACTTCAGGATCCGCACGCGCGCCAGGCCCTCAAAGACCACCTTCATGGTCCCGCCGGCGACCTTGACTACCTGCTTGACTTCAACCAGAGTGCCAACCTCGTAGATGTCGTCAGGCGAGGGGCTGTCCGTCTTGCTGTCACGCTGCATGGCAAGGACCATGCGGCGGTCGTGGACCATGGCGTCATCCAACGCGCTGATGGACTTGTCGCGGCCCACTTCCAGGGGGACGGTCATAAACGGAAAGACCACCTGGCCGCGCAGGGGCAGCAGCGGGTAGTCGCGCCTCGGGTTCGTCTTCTTGGACGATTCTCTGGCCATCTGGTCACCCCCGGGCCTCTAGAGCCTCTGTATAGTATTCCTTCGACTCCAGGCTGATTCCGCGCCGGCCGGGCGCCGGCGCCGCAGAGACGAGCCCTCGGGAGCGGTGCCCCAGGGCGCTCGTCGCCAGTGTAACCCTCAGGCGGAGGACCGTCAAGGACAGGCTATCCGAGGGGCAACGAGGAGGCGGCCAGAATCTCCACGGGCTGTGCCGGCGCCTCGGTTTCCGCCGCCGGCTTGCCAGCACCGACCAGGGCGATGGCCAGGGCCTCGTCCAGCGTCTCCACCGGCTGGATCTCGACATCGGTCAGGTCCTTCATCATCTCCTGCCAGTTCTCCTTGGGGATGATAACGCGGCGGCACCCGGCGTGGCGGGCCGCCTCCACTTTGGGGACAATGCCGCCCACCGGCAGCACCCGCCCCCGAATGGAAAGCTCCCCGGTCATGGCGACCAGGTTGTCCACCGGGGTGCTGGTGAGGGCGGAATAAATGGCCACCGCCATGGTCAGCCCGGCCGAAGGGCCGTCAATGGGAATGCCCCCGGGGAAGTTGACGTGAATGTCAAAGTCCCGCGGGTCCACGTCCAGGTAGCCGCGCAGCACGGTGAGTACGTTCTCCACCGAACCCCGGGCCATGGACTTGCGGCGCATGGTCTTTCCGGGACCGGAGACCTCCTCCTCCTCGATGACGCCGGTAATGGTCAGCCGGCCCTGCCCCCGCGAGGCGGGCGCAGCCGCCACTTCCAGGTCCAGCAGCATACCCAGGTTGGAGCCGGAAACAGCCAGGCCGTTGGCCAGACCCACGGTGGGGCGCGGGAAGATCTTCTTCTCCGGGCGCGGCGTGTGCTGGCCGGACGCCACCACCCACTCAATATCCGCCGTACGAATGGATTGCCGCCCCTCCGTGGTGGCAATGCCGGCTGCAATCTGGATCATGTTGACGGCCTCACGGCCGTTGGTGGCGTAGCGCTTGATAACCTCGAGCGCCTGCCGCTCGATGGGGAAGTTGATCTTCTTGGCCGCGTTGGCCGCAATGGTGCCCACCTCCTCCGGCAGCAGCGGCCGGAAGAAGATCTCCAGACAGCGGGAGCGGATGGCCGGGGGAATCTCCGCCGGGGTCCGCGTGGTGGCGCCCACCAGGCGGAAGTCGGCAGGGAGACCCTTTTCGAATATATCCCGGATGTGCGCCGGGATGTTGGTGTCATCCGGGCTGTAGTAGGCGCTCTCCAGGAAGACCTTGCGGTCCTCCAGCACCTTCAGCAGCTTGTTGAGCTGAATGGGATGCAGCTCGCCGATTTCGTCAATGAAGAGGATGCCGCCGTGGGCCCGGGTGACGGCCCCCGGCTTGGGCTGGGGGATCCCGGCCATGCCCATGGCGCCGGCGCCCTGGTAGATGGGGTCATGGACGGAGCCGATGAGCGGATCGGCAATGCCCCGCTCATCAAAGCGGGCGGTGGTGGCGTCCAATTCCACAAACTTAGCGGACTCCTTGAAGGGCGATTGGGGGTTCTGCTTGGCTTCCTCCAGCACCAGGCGCGCGGCTGCCGTCTTGCCGATGCCCGGCGGGCCGTAGACCAGAACGTGCTGGGGGTTAGGCCCGCAAAGGGCAGCCCTCAGGGCGCGGAGCCCGTCGGACTGCCCAATGATCTCCTCAAAGGTCTGGGGCCGAGTCTTCTCCGAGAGCGGCTCCGACAAGGAGACCTCGCGCAGCCGCTGGAGCTTGTCCAGCTCCTTCTTGCTTTCCTTTTCCACTGCGACCTTGCTGCCCTGCTGGCTCTTGAGCAGGTTCCAGAAGTACAGACCTATCACCACAGCAAAGAAAAACTGGATGAAGGTCAGGATGCTGCCAATGCCCATGCAAGCCCCTCCCTCGCAATGTGAACGAGGTTAGTATCCCGCCGGGCAAATGCCGTTATCCTGCGGCCGAAG
Organism: Bacillota bacterium; assembly: GCA_050260815.1. Classification (GTDB taxonomy): domain Bacteria; phylum Bacillota; class Sulfobacillia; order JAMDAP01; family JAMDAP01; genus JAMDAP01. The sequence goes on along the minus strand of JBLNCQ010000061.1, from coordinate 17,998 downwards.
CCGCGCCGGTGCCGGAAATGCATCAGCGACGGCCATTTTGGGCCGTCGCTGCCTGACATGGCAAGCCGTTCTCAGTGGAATCAGCCGTCCAGGCGGGTCGTAACGCCTGCGCCGTCCGGCCGGGCCTCCCCCCTGGCGGTCTGGCGGCGAAGGCGGCTCCAGAAGCCCTGCCTGTCACTGCGCCCCTCGAGGGGCCGCAGACCGGCGGGCGTCAGCCGGCGCTCGGCCCAAGTGAGGCCCAGATCGGCCACAACCGCCAGCAAAGCCGCCGGTATGGCACCGGCCAGGACTTGTGCGTCGTTGGCCCGGGACAGCCCACGCAGGATGATGGCGCCCAGTCCGCCACCGCCTACCAGTGCAGCTACGGTGGCCGTGCCTATGGCGATGACGGTGGAGACGCGCACGCCCACCACCATGACGGGGAGAGCCAGAGGCAGTTCCACCATATAGAGGATCTGCAGGTTGGTCAGGCCCATGCCCCGCCCGGCCTCCACCAGAGCGGGGTCCACACCCTTGATGCCGGTGTAGGTGTTGCGGATGATGGGCAGCAGGGAATAGAAGAACAGCACCACCACCGCCGTCGTCCAGCCGATCCCCGTCACCGGGATGAGGAAGCCGAAGAAGGCCAGGGACGGCACCGTCTGCACAATGTTGGCGAACGTGAGCACGGGCGCCTCCAGCGACTTCTGCCGCGTGATCAGGATGCCCAGCGGCACGCCGATCAGCAGAGCCAGGCCGACCGCCCAGGCCACCAGGCTCAGGTGTTCACCCGTCCTCTGCAGGATGGTCTCCCAGTTCCGTATCATAAATTCAAGCGTTCGGTTCACCCCTTATCAACCCCAACAGGCCGGAGAACGACGGTCACGCGACTATGTCGGGCGGTCATTAGTTGAGCAGACCAGCCTTTTGCAGGAAGTCACGCGCTGCCTCGTCGGCGCTCTTGCCGCCTTCGTCCACCTCGTAGTTCAGGCTGGTCATGGTCTTGGTGTCAATCTTGCCCACCAGCTTCTGAATCGTCTTATCAAGTTCCGGATACTTCTGGAGGATATCCATGCGGGCCACCGGCGAGGCCTGGTAGGGCGGGAAGAAATGCTTGTCGTCCGCCAGGGTCTTCAGGTGGAAAGACTGGATGCGGCCGTCGGTCGAGTAGGCCAGAACTACATCCATCTTCTTGTCTGCCAACGCCTTGTAGACCAGACCGATGTCCATGGGAACGGTCTTCCCGAACTTGAAATACTCCTTGGTGAAGGCGCCATAGCCGTCGGCCGGACGCTCCAGCCAGTCGGTGTCAACGCCAAGGGTCAGGTTGCCGGCGTCTTTGGCGAGGTCGGAAACCTTCTCGTAACCGCGTTCCTTGGCCATATCTTCACGAACGGCGAAGGCGTAAGTGTTCTCGAAGCCATAGCCGTCGTACCATTTCTGCTGGAATTTGTCGGCGAAGCCCTTTTGCACCATCTGCATCGCCTGCGCCGGGTCGCGGATGGGGTCGTTGACCCCCATGGCCCCCGTCAGGTCCGTGCCGACGTAGCGGGACGCCGAGATCTGCACCTCGTTGTTCAGCATGGCCTGATGGAGGACGGTGGTGGCGCCCAGCCCCTCCACGGTCTCGGCCTTGAGATCGGTATCGTGTTCGATCAGGATCTTCAGCATGTGCGCCAGAACGATAGGCTCCGTGTAATTCTGGGCGCCAATCTTGATAACGGCCTTGCCGCCGCTGGAACTGCCGCCGGCACAGCCGGCTGCCTGGGCCACAACCAGTACAAGGGCGATTGCCATTGCCAACATTCTGCGCTTCGTCACAAGAAAACCCCCCGTAACGATTTTGCTGAACTGCCAAGCCTCATCAGGCCATCCGGCTGCGGGTCTTCGGCATCAGCCGCCGCTCCAACAGGCCAATCCCCCAGTCGGCCAGCAGGGCCAGGAGGGTGGCCGGAATGGCACCGGCCATGATCATCTCCGGCCGCACCAGCGTGAGTCCGGACACGATCAGCTGACCGAGTCCGCCGGCGCCAATGAAGGTGGCCAGGGTGGCCCACCCGATCACCAGCACCGTTGAGACCCGAACGCCAGCCATGATGACCGGCATGGCTGCGGGCAGCTCCACGAGGAACAGCAGCTGCGTCCCCGTCATGCCCATCCCCCGGCCGGCCTCCTTGATCGCCGAATCCACTTCCATAATGCCGGTGTAGGTGTTGCGTAGAATAGGCAGCAGCGAGTAGAGCAAAAGCGCCACGATGGCCGGCAGCGAGCCCACCCCCAGAAAGGGGATCATGAAGCCCAGCAAGGCCAGACTGGGGACGGTCTGAATGAGGTTGGCCGCTCCGATGATGGGGCCGGACAGAGACCGGCGTCGGGTCAGCAGGATGCCCAGGGGCACCGCAATCAGAATGCCGACCAACTCGGCAATGAGCGAAATGCGCAGGTGCTGGGCGGTGGCGTCAAGGATCATCGGCCAGCGCTCTACGAAGAAGTGTACGAACGCCAGGTTGAACGCCTCCCTTCCCACACCTTCAATCTGTTGATAAACGACCGGACCCCTAAGCCACCACATGGCTCCAGGATACCTGGGACAGCGCGTCCACGATGCTGGTCCGGGTCAGCAGTCCGACCAGACGCCCTTCGGCATCGAGAACTGGCAGGTGTTCCAGCCGATCCACGAACATCTGCTCAAAAGCGTCCTTGCAGTAGGAGCCGGCGGCGACGGTGGGCGTGTCGGAACGCATCACCTCATCCACCCGCCTCACTTCCGGACGGTCAGGCCGGAGGTCATTGGGCGTCACGATGCCCAGAAGCTTGCGTTGCGCGTCCACGACCAGCAGTGAGTCGACGCGCTTCTTTTTCATCTGCGCCAGGGCTTCAGCAGGGCCAGCGTGGGGCGCAATGGTCACCGGGGTCTTGATCATGATCTCTTCGACCAGCAGAGCGTCGGCTGCCCGCCCCATGCGGTCGCGGCCCACGAAGCTGGCAACGAATTCGTCCGCCGGGTGGCGCAGCAGGTCCTCCGGCGTGGCCACCTGGCGAATCCGCCCCTCCTTCATGACCACGATGCGGTCGGCCATCTTCAGGGCCTCATCCATGTCGTGGGTGACGAAGACGATGGTCTTCCGCAGCCGCTCCTGCAGCCGCTTCAGCTCGTCCTGCAGCGTCTCCCGCGTGATCGGGTCCAGGGCGCCGAACGGCTCATCCATGAGGATAATGGACGGCTCCGCCGCCAGGGCCCTCAGAACGCCAACGCGCTGCTGCTGGCCGCCGGACAGCTCCCGTGGGAAGCGCCCCGCGTACTGATCTGGAGGCAGATCCACCATCTGCAACAGTTCAGACACCCGTTCCGACTGGCGGTTTGGCTTCCAGCCTAGCAGCCTTGGGACCAAGCTGATGTTCTGGGCGATCGTCATGTGAGGAAACAGACCAATCTGCTGAATGACATAGCCAATGCGCCGGCGCAGCTCCACGGGGTTGTGCTCGCGCACGTCCTGACCGTCGACCAGGACCCGTCCGGCAGTAGGCTCAATGAGCCTGTTGACCAGCTTCATGGTGGTCGTCTTACCGCACCCGCTGGGGCCAATCAAGCAGACAAGCTCGCCTTGCTGGACTTCTAGTTCGACATCAGCCAGAACTTGATGCTCTCCGTAGGACTTGCCGACGCTTTCAAATCGAATCAACCGCGTACCTCCTTTCCTCAGGCGGTTCAGGGAGTGAAAGGGTTGTGACAACCCTATTCTATTCTGGAAGTTGTCGCCTAGGCAACCGTTCTCTGCTTCCATTCTCGGGCCAGAAGTCCCATAACTACGGTGTCAGCAAACTGACCTCGCCGATACCAATCCTCACGCAGCCGTCCTTCCACTTTGAAGCCGAGACGCTGGTAGGAAGCGATGGCCTTCACGTGTTCCGCGTCCACCTGCAGCCAGACCTTGTTGAGCCGCAAGTTGTCAAAGGCCAGATCCAGTACCTGGCGCACCGCCTCTGAACCCAGACCCTGGCCCCAGGCGTCGCGTTCCCCCAGAACAATGGTCAGCTCGCCCTTGCCGTTATGGCGGTCGAGCCCGCCCAGGGCCACGAAGCCCACCGGACGTCCGTCCGGCGTCTCGATGATCAGTTCCATCTTGTCTGCGTGCCCCCTGACCGTTGCCTCCAGGTCCGCCCTCACCTGTTCGTGCGACTTCGGCCACTGCTGGCCCTCCCAGCGGAAGGCGTTAACGTCAGGGTCGTTGATCCAGCGCCAGAGGTTCTCCAGGTCGCCCATTTCCGGCGGCCGGAGCCGAACGCGCTGTGGTTGCTCGGCCAAAAGCGATCACCTCCAACTCTATCATACATCATAAGTTGGCGGTTGGGACACAGAAGCTGTAGCTGCTGGACCTCGAGGCCGGTTGTCCTCGCAACAGCACAAAAAGAGGCGCACCCTTAGGTGTGCCTCCCTGTCTCTTGCTTCTCGTGCTCAAAAGGCAGAGCCCGGAACCGCCGCTAGGCGGTCTCTTCCTTCTTGCTCCGCTTGCCCTTGTCCATGGTCACCAGGAGGGGCTCGTCGCGGTTCAGCACCACTTCCTTGGTTACCACGCACTTGCTGATGTCCTGGCGCGACGGGATCTCGTACATCACGTTGAGCATGATGTCCTCGATGATGGCCCGCAGGCCGCGCGCTCCGGTATTCCGCTGCAGAGCCTCCTTGGCGATGGCCCTGACGGCGTCATCCTTGAACTCCAGCTCAATGCCGTCCAGGTTGAAGAACTTCTGGTACTGCTTTACCAGGGCGTTCTTCGGCTCGGTCAGGATGCGCACCAAAGCCTCGTCATCCAGGGCCTCAAGCGTGGCAATGACCGGCAGACGGCCAACGAACTCCGGAATGAGGCCGAACTTCAGGAGATCCTCCGGCAGCACCCGGGCCAGAATCTGCCCGATCTCCAACTTGTCCTTGGACTTGACGTCCGCCCCAAAGCCCAGCTGCTTCTTGCCGATGCGATTGCCGATGATCTTCTCCAGTCCGTCGAAGGCGCCGCCGACGATGAACAGGATATTGGTGGTGTCGATCTGGATGAACTCCTGGTGGGGGTGCTTGCGCCCGCCCTGAGGCGGCACGCTGGCCACGGTGCCCTCCAGGATCTTCAGGAGGGCCTGCTGCACGCCCTCACCGGAGACATCGCGGGTGATGGAGGGGTTCTCGGACTTGCGGGCGATCTTATCGACCTCGTCGATGTAGACGATACCCTTTTCCGCCTTCTCAATGTCGTAGTCGGCGGCCTGAATGAGCTTCAGGAGGATGTTCTCGACGTCCTCGCCCACATAGCCGGCTTCCGTCAGGCTCGTAGCATCAGCAATGGCGAAGGGCACGTTGAGGATCTTGGCGAGTGTCCGCGCCAGAAGGGTCTTGCCGACTCCGGTGGGGCCCACCATCAGGATGTTGGATTTCTCCAGCTCCACGTCGTCTGATTTGCTGCCCACGTTGATCCGCTTGTAGTGGTTGTAAACCGCCACAGACAGGATCTTCTTGGCACGCTCCTGGCCGATGACGTACTGGTCCAGGATGTCCTTGATCTCCGCAGGCTTGGGGACGTCCTTGAGCTCGAAATCCACTTCCTCATTGAGCTCTTCCTCGATGATCTCGTTGCAGAGCTCAATGCACTCATCGCAGATATAGACCCCGGGGCCGGCTACGAGGCGCTTCACCTGGTCCTGAAACTTACCGCAGAAGGAGCATTTCAACTGCCCCTTGTCGCCATCGGTGAACTTGAACATGACGCCACCCCTTTCCTAGCGCCCGCCGGACTTACCACTCTCCCTCGGCTCGAAGACCGCGTCCACCAGGCCGTAGGCCTTGGCTTCCTCGGGGGACATGAAGTAGTCCTTCTCTGTGTCCTTCTTGATCTTCTCCAGGGGCTGTCCGGTGTGTTTAGACAGTATCTTGTTGTAGGTCTCCCAGGCCTTCAGCAGTTCCTTGGCGTAGATTTCCACGTCCGTGGCCTTGCCGCCCGCCTGACCCGATGCCTGGTGAATCATGATACGAGAGTTGGGCAGTGCGTGCCGCTTGCCCTTGGCGCCTCCGGCCAACAGCAGGGCGGCCATGGAGGCGGCCATGCCCACGCAGATGGTGGCCACCGGGGCCTTGATGTACTGCATCGTATCATAGATACCCAGACCGGCGTCAACAGATCCGCCGGGGGAGTTGATGTAGAGGTAGATGTCCCGATCAGGGTCCTCGCTCTCCAGGAAGAGCAACTGGGCGATGACCACATTGGCCACCTGATCATCGATGGGCGTGCCAAGGAAGATGATCCTGTCTTTGAGCAGACGGGAGTAGATATCGTAGGCCCTCTCACCGCGATTGGTCTGCTCGATGACCATAGGAACCAGGTAACTCATAGTCTGCCCTCCTAGTCGGCTGAACTACTCGCCTTTGTTGGTGGCGGGAATGGCCTTTTGAAGCCCCGCCAGATGTTTGACCGCCTTGTCCAGGAGCAGCGCCCCGCGCACTTTCTCCATCCCCTCGGGGGAGGACAGATACTGTCTGGTGGCTTCGGCCCGCGCGCCGTAGTTCCGCGTCATGCGGTCGATCTCCTGGCGGACCTCCGCGTCGGAAGCCTCCAGGCCTTCTTTCTTAGCCACTGCCTCCAGTACCAGGTCCGTCTTCACCTGCTGCTTGGCGGCCGGCTCAAACTCTTCGTGCAGGCCCTTTTCGTCCTTGCCGGTTTGGGCCATCCAATCCTCCAGACGGAGACCGTTGGCGGCAAGTTGCTGGGCGAAGTCGTCCATCATCCGGTGGATCTGACGGTGAACCAGCACTTCGGGTGGTTCCACGCTGGCCTGCTCGACAACCTTCTGCACCACGCGACGCCCAAAGGCCGCATTGACGCGGGCTTTGGCCGCTTCCTCTAGCCTATTCGTTAGGTCCTGACGCAATTCCTGCAGTGTTTGGAAAGGGCTGGCTTCCCTGGCCAGATTGTCGTCCAGGGCCGGCAGTTCCTTCTTCTTGATCTCCCGGACCTTCACCTTGAAGGTAACGGCCTTGCCCGCCAGTTCGGACGCGTGGTAGTCTTCCGGGAAGGTTACATGGATCTCGCGGTCCTCACCGGCCCTGGCCCCCACCAGTTGGTCCTCAAAACCCGGGATGAACGAGCCTGAGCCGATCTCCAGCAGATAGCCCTCGGCCTTGCCGCCTTCGAAGGGTACTCCATCCAGGAACCCCTCGAAGTCGATGACGGCGCACAGGCCGTTCTCAAGGGCCTAGTTCTCGTCCAGGGCGGTGAGCTGGGCATGCCGCTCGCGCAGCAGGTCCAACTGCTGGTCGACGTCCTTGTCCGTGACCTCCACCGGGTCCTTCTCGACCTCCAGGCCCTGATACTGGCCCAACTCCACCTCCGGCTTCACGGCGACCTCCGCCTTGAAGACCAGCGGCTCGCCGTCCTCCATCTTGACGATGTCCAGCTTGGGTTGGTCGATGGGGTCCAGTCCGGATTCGTCAATGGCCTGGTCATAGGCCTCCGGCACCACGATGTCCAGGGCCTCCTCCAGGAGGGCGCCGCGGCCCATGTAGCGTTCCACGATTCCGCGCGGTGCCTTGCCCTTGCGGAACCCGGGAATATTCACACGCCTCACCAGCTTGCGGTAGGCCTTGTCCATGGCCTGCTCCAGCTGTTCGGGCTCTACCTCAATTTCAAACTGGGCCGTGGACGGGCCCACCTTCTCCCACGTCGACTTCACCAAATGTTCCTCCTGCCCTTGGTCAGATGTAAAGGCTTGGGGCCGCAGCCAGCCAAACCTGAGCAACTTCCCCATTATATCATGTAGGGCGTGGGGAAAAACAGCCGGACAGCTTACAGGGATTCCCAGGCGACCTGCTGATTATACGCCTGCTCGTCCTGGGGAGCAGCGTGCGTGCCTTCCTGAACTGAACCGTGATGTCATTCTAGCCCCTGGCTGACGTCGGGACAAGCGAACACCCCAAGGTTGTTCTTCGGACGGAGGTGCCACCAGAGCCGCCATAGAAACCACTCCGGGATAGAGCATCCCAGGCTGGGAGGACTGCAATGCATGGGTACGGACAACCGGTGTGTCCTCATCACCGGCGCGGCCCTGACCCCGCACCCCCGCGGCGCAGCCTACGCGGCATCGAAAGCGGGAATCCTGGCCTTCACGCGTTCACTTGCCCGCGAGGTTGGCCGCAGCGGCGTGCGCGTGGTTGCCGTTGTACCGGGCTGGATCGCCACGGAGAGCAACCTGCCGAAGGATGAAGACCGCGCCTGGCTGGCGGCCAACACCTCGCTGGGGCGTGCCGGCCGGCCCGAGGAGATAGCGGGTGTCGTGACCTTCCTGGCCGGACCGGACGCCAGCTTCATCACGGGGCAGGCCTTTCTGGTTGTTGGTGGTGGGGAGATCTGAGCCCGCTGCGGCCGCCAGCGACGGCTCCGCGGGGGTCTTGAATACGGCAAAAGGCGCGCCGTCAATCGGCGCGCCTTTGGTTTCGGTTGGAGCGGGAGACGGGACTTGAACCCGCGACCCCCACCTTGGCAAGGTGGTGTTCTACCGCTGAACTACTCCCGCATGCTGTACTGGACCTGATAAGCACCACGTGGGGCCGAGAAGTGGGTTCCGGAGAGAAGCTCCATGAGCACCACGTGGGTCATCGAGACGTGGGACCCGGAGAGAAGCTCCATAAGCTAACGTCTCGGGATTAGTCGCTTCTGGTGCGAGGAAGGGGACTTGAACCCCTACGCCTTGCGGCACAAGATCCTAAGTCTTGCGCGTCTGCCAGTTCCGCCATCCTCGCCTAACTCGCCTAAAATGGTGGGCCATGATGGATTCGAACCATCGACTCTCCGCTTAAAAGGCGGGTGCTCTACCACTGAGCTAATGGCCCAAAAACTGGCTGGGGCGGCAGGATTCGAACCTACGAATGGCGGTTCCAAAGACCGCTGCCTTACCGCTTGGCTACGCCCCAACAAAACCTTCACTGCCGCGCTGCCCGGGGCGGCGGTGACCTGTAAACAGTAGTATGGGGTGACCGATCGGTTTCGAACCGACGACCTCCAGGGCCACAACCTGGCGCTCTAACCAACTGAGCTACGGCCACCACGTGAACATCATGATAGTCAAAGAACGGCGGCCAGGTCAAGAGCGGCCTGGCGCTGCCGCAGGACAAGATCGAATTGGGGTGACCGACCGGTCTCGAACCGGCGACCTCCAGGGCCACAACCTGGCGCTCTAACCAACTGAGCTACGGCCACCACAATGGCGCGCCTGGCAGGGATCGAACCTGCGACCCGCCGCTTAGAAGGCGGCTGCTCTATCCACTGAGCTACAGGCGCAAAGCTCGGTTCACTGCATGTGGCTTAAAGATTGTAGCACATCAAGCGCTGCCTTTTCAATTGAAGACCTATCCATGGAAAACCCGGAGCAGAGCTCCGGGCGGCTGTTCAGATGGAGCGGGTGACGGGAATCGAACCCGCGTAGCCAGCTTGGAAGGCTGGAACTCTACCATTGAGCTACACCCGCAAGATTGTCAATTTGGTCGGAGTGGCGAGATTTGAACTCGCGACCTCCTGCTCCCAAGGCAGGCGCGCTAACCAAGCTGCGCTACACCCCGTTGGAGTCTATGGGTCGAGCCGTTTTATTATTGTACGGGAGTGCGGATTCAAAGTCAATGTGATCACGCGCCTGCCCAGAATGTGGCTGCGGCGGCAGCGTGTGACTCAGGCGGAAGAAATGCGCCGCCGCAACCGAGTTCACTCCCGGACCAGCACGTACTTGCCGTTCTGGTACTGGGCGATGATGATGTCCTTCCGATTCAGCCCCTCGTGGTCCTGGGGGGTCATGTTGTAGATGCCCGTGACGCCCACAAAGTCATGGGTCTTCTCCAGGGCGTCCCGGATGCGGCCGCGGTCCGCTCCTCCCTGGGCCAGAGCCGCCGCCATCAGCATCAGCCCGTCGTGCGCGATGCCCCCGAAGAAGGTCGGATCGGTTCCGTAGCGGTCGCGATAAGCCTTCCGGTAGGCCAGAATCACCGGCTTCTGCCGATTGGTGTCGGGCAGGTAGTCTACCACACCCAGGCTGCTGTTGTTGAAGTAAACGCCTTCGGCGGCGGGGCCCGCCAGGTCCAGAAAGGTCTGGGTCGCCACGGTGCCGGGCGTGATGACCGGAACCTCCACCCCCAATTGCCGCATGTTCTTCACAATCACCGCCGGGCCGGGGTTGGTGCCCCACATGACCACCACTTCCGCCCCGGCGTCGCGGATGCGCGTCAGCTGTACGGTCATGTCGCTATCGGTGCTATTGTAGCTCTCCACGGCCACCAGGGACGCTCCGTAGTCCGCCACCCTGCGGGTCATTTGCTCCTTGCCGCTGGTTCCATAGGCGTTGCTGTCGTGGATGAACCCAATCTTGTGAATGCCCTTGGACTACAGGAACTCCAGGATGGCCTGCACGTCCCAGATGTCGCTGTAGATGCTCTTGAACACCCACTTCCTGACCGGCTGCACCAGCTTGACGCTGGAGGCCAGGGCTACCTGCGGCACCTCGTTCTTCTCGGCCACGGCGGCCATGGCCAGGGCGGGCCCGCTGCCCACCGAACCCAGCAGGCCCAGCACCCGGTCCTCATGGATCAGCTTTGTTGCGGCCGTGACGGCCCGGGTCTCGTCGCTGCCGTCGTCGATGATGATGGCCTCCAGGGGGTGACCGTTGATGCCGCCGCTCTCATTGATCTGGTCCACCAGCAGGTTGATGGTGTCACGCTCCACGGTGCCGAGGGGGGCATTGGGACCGGTGATGCTCAGGACCACGCCGATCTTGTAGGGGCCAGAGGCGCCCTCCCTGGCGCTGCAGCCGGCCAGAAGCAGAGCCGCCCCCAGGGCGGCGACGGCAGCGCGAGCCAATATGCCCGTGACCGCGAACTGCAGCAGCGAACTGAGATGCATCGCCTGGAGTCACTCCTGGGGCGCGGCCCCGGCCCCGCCGGGCCGTACCCAAGTTGTCGCGTCTCCAGCCTATGCCGCAGCAAAAAGCAAGTCGCCAGCGTCCGGCCATCCGGTCGCTGGCCACTGTTCCGTTGGCGCGTCTACGCCAGATCGATCAATTGAGGGACGATGCCGTCAGGCTGGATGTCCAGCACGGCACCGGAGCCACAGGCCCTCCGGCGGGGAAGCGAGGGGCTGCCCGGGTTCACCAGCAGCAGGCCCTGCTCCCGAAAGATTCCGGCAACGTGTGTGTGCCCGAAGACCACCACGTCCGGCGACACCTTGCCCGCGTCGTGAGCCAGGCGCGTCATGCCGCGCTTCACGTCGTGCTGGTGGCCGTGGACCAGCAGCACCTTGCGCCCCGCCAGGTGCACCACCACCTGACGGGGACCGTTCACCGCGTAATCGCCGTTGCCCATCACCGCGTAAACGGGGATGCCGCGCAGCTCCGGCCAGCAGGCCATCTGCATGGCATCGTCATAGTAGTCGCCGGTGTGCAGGAGGACCTCAATGTCCCCCAGCCGGCTGAGGAGCAATCGCGCCGTGCGCAGATCGCCGTGGGTGTCGCCAATGATGCCCACGCGCATGAACGTTGCCCCCTTCGTCCCGGCGGCCGCCCTGCCGGGCCCCGGGTATGGGGGCCGGCGCTGCCGGACCGGGTTCAGCGCCCCTGGCCGTCGGCCAGGAAGGCCGGCAGTTCCTTCAGGGCCAGGCGCAGGGCCTGGCCGCGGTGGCTGATGCGGTTCTTCTCCTGCAGGGGGAGTTCGGCCAGGGTCAAGCCGTGGGCGGGTGATAGGAACAGCGGATCGTAGCCGAAGCCGCCGGTCCCGCGCGGCTCGGCCAGAATAACGCCCTCGTAGGCGCCGTGCACCACGCGGGTGCGCCCCTGGGGGTCGGCAAGGGCCACCGCGGAACGGAAGCGGGCCGTCCGGCGCTCGGCCGGCACGCCCTGGAGGAGGGCCAGCAGCTTCCGGTTGTTGTCCTCGTCCGTCGCGTCCGGGCCGGCGAACCGGGCGGAGTAGACGCCCGGGCGGCCGTCCAGCGCGTCGACCTCCAGCCCGGAGTCGTCCGCCAGGGCAACCAGGCCCGTGTGCAGCGCGGCCGAGAGGGCCTTGAGCAGGGCGTTCTCCGCAAAGGTCCGGCCTGTCTCCTCCACCTCCGGGGCGCCGGTAAAGGCGTCCAGCGAGAAGACCTGGATGCCGGTGTCCCTGAGCATGCTGGCCAGCTCCCGGACCTTGCCCGGGTTGCGGGTGGCCAGGACGATGCGGCTCACGACGGCCCAATCAGCGGGGCCACGTCTCCCAGGGCCTCCTGCTGCATCTCCACCAATTGCCGCACGCCGCGCTCCCCCAGGTCCAGCATCTCCAACAGCTCGCCCTGGGTGAAGGGCGACTGCTCGCCCGTGCCCTGCAGCTCAACCAGGCGGCCGTCACCGGTCATGACCACGTTCATGTCCACCTGTGCCTGGGAGTCCTCCGCGTAAGCCAGATCCAGCAGAATGCCCTGTCCCGGCACAATGCCCACGCTGGTCGCCGCCACAAAGTTATGCAGTGGGATTCCGGGAAGAATCCCCTGGCGGCGAAGGCCCTCTAGCGCATCGGCCAGGGCCACAAAGGCGCCGGTGATGGACGCGGTGCGCGTCCCGCCGTCGGCCTGGATGACGTCGCAGTCAATCCAGACCGTGCGCTCGCCCAGGTTCTTCAGGTCCACCACAGACCGTAGGGACCGGCCCACCAGGCGCTGGATCTCGGACGTGCGGCCGCCAATCTTGCCCCTGGCCGCCTCCCGCGGGCTGCGGGTGGCGGTAGCCCGCGGCAGCATGCCATACTCGGCGGTCACCCAGCCCTGTCCGCTGCCCTTGAGGAAAGGCGGCACCTTCTCCTCCACGGTGGCGGTCACAATCACCCTGGTGTTGCCGACCTCGACCAGAACCGAACCCTCGGCATGCATGATGTAGTGCCGTGTGATCTTGACGGGTCGTAGTTGGTCGTAAGCTCGTCCGTCTGCGCGGGCCATTGTATCACTCCTAGTAAGATGGGCACCGGCCCTAGACCGGCACCGCCACCTGCTCCGCCATGTTCACGCCGCCGGGCCAGAGGGCGCGGCTGGCGGCAACGAACTGGCCGGCCGAGCCGCTGGTCAGGAACCGCCGGGCGCCTTCCCCCGAGTACCGACGCCGCAGTCCGTGCTGTTCCAGCCAGGCAACGGCCTCTCGGGCCACCTGCTCGGCGGGATCCACCAGGGCCAGGCCGGGGCCGGCGACGCGCCGGATCACCGGCGCCAGCGCCGGGTAGTGCGTGCACCCCAGGACCAGGGTGTCAACCCCCGAAGCCAGCACGGGCCCCAGGCAGGAAGCCACCGCGGCCTCGGCCTGCGGCCCCTCCGTCTGTCCAGCCTCCACCAGGGGCACCAGCGACGGGCAGGCCTGTGCCGTCACCTGAAGGCCCGGGTCCTGCCGCAGCAGGGCCCGCTGGTAAGCGCCGCTGCTCACCGTGCCGGCGGTGGCGATGACGCCCACCCGACCCGTTTTGGTAGCGGCCGCCGCCAGGCGTGCGCCTGGCTCAATGATGCCCAGGACCGGAAATGGGTAGTCCGCCGCCTCAACCACGCCCGCAGCCGTGCTGGTGTTGCACGCCACCACGGCCAGCTTGACGCCCCGCGCCGCCAGGAGGTCCAGGATCTGCAAGCCAATGGACCTGACTTCGCTCAGCGGGCGGGAACCGTATGGGCAGCGGGCCGAGTCGCCAAAGTAAAGAAGGGACTCAGATGGGGCGATCTCGGCCAGACGCCGCGCCACGCTGAGGCCCCCTACGCCGGAATCAAACAGGCCAATGGGCAGCGATGATCGGATGGGTGTGGAAGAGGTATCCGGCATGCAAGGGCTCCTCCTCATTTCCCCTGCCGCGCAAAAACCCCTCCCTGAGTCAGTCGGGTGTCCATCACCGTGACGAAAGCGTCTGGCTCTTGGGCCTCCAACGTGTTCAAGATGTGAGGGAGAAACTTGCGCTTCAGAGTTATGTACAGAATCTGCCGGGAGCCGTCGCGGCCCTCACCATGCAGGACGGTAACGCCGAACCCCTGGGCCCTGAGGATGTTGGCCAGGTCGGAGCCGGCCTCGCGCGTGATGGCCTGCACCGTCAGGTAGCCCAGCGCCATGTGCTCCTCCAGCGTGGCGCCCACGAAGTTGCCGGTGGCAAACCCCAGGGCGTACGCAAGGAGGTTCAGGGGGTTGCTCAGCTTGCTCATGACCTGCCCCAGGGCAATGATGTAGATGGACACCTCAAAGAAACCCAGAACCGCCGCGGGAATGCGCTTGCCGCGGACCAGGAGCAGCGTCCGGACCGTGGACAGCGAAACGTCCGTGACCCGGGCCGCGAAGATGAAAAGGTATCCCCAGAGATAGTCCACGGCGACCTCCTGATATAGTATGCCGCCTGCAGCCCGAAGCGCCGCTGGCCGCGGCGAGCCCCTGGTCTGCGGGGATTCGCAAAAAGACCGGGCGGAGTGGAGCTCGCCCGGTCCGTCAGAGACTGCGGTCAGGTGGAGGCTTCTGCTTCCGTAGACATGCGCTCGCGGAGCGCCTCCAGGGCTTCCGCCAGGTGACGCAGTTGATCCGGTGACATGCCCTCGGTGACGGTGCTCAGGTACTTGAGCCTGGCTTGCAGGACCTGGTCCATGACCCGTTCGCCCTGGGCCGTCACCTTCAGGCGGATGACGCGCCGGTCAAGGCTGTCTCGCTCCCGCTGAATCAGTCCGTTGCGCTCCATGCGGTCGATGAGGTCGGTGGCCGTGCTGCAGGCCAGATAGAGCTTCTGGCAAAGTTCACCCATGGTCAGCAGGCCGCTGTCGCGCAGGGTGAGCAGGGCCTCAAACTGAGGCGGCGTTACGTCAAACTCCCCCAGGATGTCGCGGCCGCGCTTCTTGAGGACCCGGGTAATCCCGCGGAGCAGGGCTTCAATCCCCTCCACGGTGGCATCCACCGCCACGGACATGGCCAGCCACCTCCGCTAGAGGTCCGGTTCCCATTCAGCATAGCAATAGGCTTTCCGCGGTGTCAAGGTGAGAGCGCGCCCGACGCAACTGGGATGCCACGCTGTCCGGCGCGGTGCCCGAGTACGTCCGGCGGGCGGCCACCCGCTGCTCCGGCCGGATGATCTCAAGCGCGTCCGGTCCAAAGAGTTCCGACTCCTGGCGAAGCCGCTCGGCCGTGACGTTGGCAAGGGCCGTCCCCTCGCGGCTGAGCGACAGAACCAGCCGGCCCACCACCATATGTGCGTCGCGAAACGGCATGCCGCGGCGGACCAGGTAGTCAGCCAGGTCCGTGGCGGCCGAGTCGTCGTCGGCCGTCATGGCCCTTGCGCGCTCCCTGCGGACCGTGAGCGTGCCGACCATGCCGGCCAGCAGGGGCAGGGCCGCCCGCAGGGTGTCCACGGTGTCGAAGAGCCCCTCCTTGTCCTCCTGCAGGTCCCGGTTGTAGGCCAGGGGCAGCCCCTTCAGCGTCATCAGCAGGGCCGTCAGGTGACCCGCCACCCGTCCCGACTTGCCGCGAATCAGCTCGGCCACGTCCGGGTTCTTCTTCTGCGGCATCATGCTGGAGCCCGTGGTGTAGGCGTCGTCCAGCTCCACCAGTTGGAACTCCCGGGAGCTCCACAGGACCAGTTCCTCGCAGAGGCGCGAGGCGTGCACCATGACCAGCGCCGCGTCAGCCTCAAACTCCACAACAAAGTCCCGGTCCGCCACGGCGTCCAGGCTATTGTCATACAGGGCGGAGAAGCCAAGCTCCTTCGCCACCTGCCAGGGGTCGATGGGAAGGCTGGTGCCCGCCAGGGCCCCCGCCCCCAGCGGCATCCGGTCCAGCCGGACCAGGCTGTCTCGAAGCCGCTCCAGGTCGCGGGCGAACATCCAGAAGTAAGCCAGCCAGTGGTGGGCCATCAGCACGGGCTGCGCCCTCTGCAGGTGCGTGTAGCCGGGGATGATGACGTCCTGTGTCTGCTCCGCCCTGGCCACCAGGGCCGCCATGACCTGCCCCAGCCCCTGCATGACGTGGCGGGTCTCGCGCCGCAGGTAGAGGTGCAGGTCCAGGGCCACCTGGTCGTTGCGGCTGCGGGCGGTGTGCAGCATGCCGCCCACCGGCCCTACCCGCTCCAGCAGCAGGCGCTCCAGGTTCATGTGAATGTCCTCGTCCCGGCTGGAGAAAGTCAGCCTACCCTGGTGCAGGTCCTCCTGCAGGGACAGCAGTCCCTGGCGGATGGCCGCGGCCTCCGCCTCGCCCAGAATGCCCTGGCGGGCCAGCATGGCGGCGTGGGCCAGGCTGCCCGCCAAATCGTCCTCCGCCAGGCGCCGATCAAAGCCAATGGAGGCCGTAAAGGCCTCCACCGCAGCGTCCGTGGTCCCGGCGAAGCGCCCGCCCCAGAGCTTCTTGTTCCCGTCCATACGCCGCTCTCTCCCTCTCTAGCCGTGATGAACCCGAGCGTAGACCCTGGTGGGCAGGCCCCAGAGGGCGATGAAGCCCACGGCCGCCTTGTGGTCGAAGGCGTCGCCCGGGTTGTAGGTGGCCAGGTCCAGGCTGTACAGGGACTCGGCCGACTTTCTCCCCGTGACCACGGCCGAGCCGCGGTGGAGCCGGACGCGC
This sequence comes from Bacillota bacterium, assembly GCA_050260815.1. Taxonomy (GTDB): domain Bacteria; phylum Bacillota; class Sulfobacillia; order JAMDAP01; family JAMDAP01; genus JAMDAP01. The sequence goes on along the minus strand of JBLNCQ010000061.1, from coordinate 1,426 downwards.
ACCGTGCCGCTAACGTGTCGCTGCGTCTCGGCCATGAAGGCCTGGAGAGCCTGCCGCAGCGGCGAGAACCAGAGGCCGTTGTACACCAGGTCGGCGTACTTGTGCTCCAGCCCGGCCTTCTCGTGCGCCAGTTCCCGCGGCAAGGTCAGGCTTTCCAGGGCGCGGTGCGCCGCAATCAGCACCGTGGCGGCGGGGGCCTCGTAGATTTCCCGCGACTTGATGCCCACCAGCCGGTTCTCCACGTGGTCGATCCGGCCGACGCCGTGCAGGCCCGCCTGGCGATTCAGGTTCTCGATCAGCTCCACCAGGTTCAGGGGCTCTCCGTTGAGAGCAAGGGGCACGCCCTGCTGGAACGCCACCTCCACATCCTCCGGCGCGGATGGCGCCGTCTGCGGATTCTGCGTCCACGCAAAGGCTTCTTCGGGCGGCGCGGCCCAGGGGTCCTCCAGGACCCCGGCCTCGCAGCTCCGGCCCCACAGGTTGGCGTCAATGGAGAAGGGGTTGTCGCGGCCCACCGGCACGGGGATGCCGTGGCTCTGGGCGTAGTCCAGCTCCTCGTCCCGCGACCAGCCCCATTCCCTCACCGGGGCCAGGATCGAAAGCTCGGGGTTCAGGGCGGTCACCGAGACATCAAAGCGCACCTGGTCGTTGCCCTTGCCGGTGCAGCCGTGGGCCACCGCCGCCGCTCCGTGCTCGCGCGCCGCCTCTACCAGAAGCTGGCTGATGAGCGGCCGGGATAGCGCCGCAGACAGCGGGTAGACCCCCTCATAGAGCGCGTTGGCCTGCAGGGCCGGCAAAAGGAACTCCCGTGCGAATCGCTCCCGGGCGTCCACCATGATGGACCGGCTGGCGCCGATCGTCAGGGCCTTGCGCCTTACGAAGTCCAGGTCCTTGCCCTCGCCCACGTCGACGCAGAGGGCGATGACCTCATAGCCCTGCTCCCCCAACCACTTGATGGCCACCGATGTATCCAGGCCGCCGGAGTAGGCCAGCACCACCTTGGGACTCATCCGTTCATCTCCTCCCGGGCCGGTCCGACCGGCCCTGCTTGCTGTCCGTCAAACGGCCTCGCTTCGGCCCAGGAGCGCCAGGAGCACCGCCTTCTGTGCGTGCAGCCGGTTCTCCGCCTGCTGGAAGACCACCGAGTGGGGGCCGTCCATCACGGCGGGGCTGACCTCCTCCCCGCGGTGCGCCGGAAGGCAGTGCAGGAAGAGGTGGCCCGGGGCCGCCAGGGCGGCCAGCCGGTCGTTGACCTGATAGGGGGCGAACACGCGGCGGCGCTGCTCCGCCTCCGCCTCCTGGCCCATGCTGGCCCAGACGTCCGTGTACAGCACGTCCGCATCCCGTGCCGCCTGCTCCGGGTCAGCCAGGATGCGAATCGAGGCGCCGCTGACCGCCGCCAGGGCCCGAGCCCGGCGCACCACCG
>JBLNCQ010000060.1:0-17691 GCA_050260815.1 Bacillota bacterium | reverse complement strand
GGGTGTCCAACTCCACCTGGCGCCGCTCCAGCAGGGAGGTGACAGCCCGAAGCTCGTCATCTACCCGGCCGGGATGCGCCACCAATTCTGCCACACCCGCCGGCAGCCCGTCAACGATGGCCAGGGCGCGCTCCTCGTCCAGGGCCTCCCTATCCGGGAGGTAGCCCACCATGTGCGCCGGCGCGCCCAGCCCACTGGCATCCACCAGCCGGGAATGGTGCGTCAGCAGCCGGTTGTAGGTCCATTCCAGGGGCCCCACGCCGCGGTACCGTCCGCCCCAGGGGCTGTCTTCGGGGCGCGTAACGCGAACCGCGCCAATGCCGTACTTCCGCGCCAGGTCGAGGGCGATGCGGGTGAAGGGCGGGTACACGTGGACGTTGTGGTGGCTGTCCAGGTGGCTGGGCTTGCGCCCCAGAGCCATTATGGCCTGAATCTGCGCCTCCCACTCCGCGCGCACCTCGGAGCGCCTGGCCCTGAAGGCCAGGCGGTTGAAGTTCTTGACGAATTGTCCGTCGGGGCCAACCAGTGAGGGGACCTCCTGCGGCGGCAGCACCGGCCGGCCCGCCGTGAGGTTGAGATGCAGGCCAACGCCCAGGCTGGGAACCTGTTGGGCCTGCTCCATGGCGTAGGCGGCTGCGGGCATGCCCGCCATCAGCGTTGTGCTGGTGAGCACGCCGCGTTGATGGGCTTCCAGGATGGCATCGGTGACGCCGCGGGTCAGGCCGAAGTCATCGGCGTTCACAATGAGGTACCGCATGCAGTCAGGCCCCCTGCGCCTTGCCCTGGAACTGCGGCAGATAATCGCGATGAGCCGCCAGCAGTTCGTTCAGGATCTTTTCCGCCGCCTCCCGGGAGGGGATGAGCGGATGGGCGGCAAACGCCTCCAGGGCCATGGCCCTGTCGCCCTCAATTGAGGCGCGGGAGATCAGGTCCTCACTGTGCTTGACGCGCCTGATCAAGTCGGCGCCGAACTCCGGCAGGCGGCCCATGGGAATGCGCTCATAGCCGGAGCCGTCCACCCAGGCCGGAATCTCCACCACCTGCTCCGGTTCAAAGTCGGCCAGGGCTCCCTGGTTGGGCACGTTGACGATGAACCGCTGCCTCCGACCCGTCACCATCGAGACGATGACCTCCACGGCCAGGTCGGCGTGGGAAGCGTGTCCGCGATGCTTGACGAGGCGCGGTTCGGCGGCGTTGGCCACCTGGCGGTAGTGTTCGAAGAGATCGGGCAGTTCCTTCATAATCACCTGTGACCGGGTGCGGCCCTGCTGGGCGTCCTGCCGCGCGTGATCAAACATTTCCTGGCGGAAGTAGTGGTACGCCAGGTAGTAGTTGGGCACCAGGCCGTAGCGCTGGAACAGTCGGAGCACGTGCCTGGCGCGCTGGTCGGGGACCAGCCCGGCCGGCACCCAGCGAAGCAGCCTGTGCAGCCCGGGCAGCACGTTGCGGCCGTCGCGGTACATGGCCGTGATCCAGCCGCAGTGGTTGATGCCCTTGTAGTCGAAGGTCACGCCCTCCAGCGGATAGCGGAAGATGCGAGCGATCTCGTAGACCATGCCCACGGGCGCGTCGCACAGCCCAATCACCTTGAGATCGGTGCTCCAGGTCAGGGCCTGGGTGACCATGCTGGTGGGGTTGGCGTAGTTCAGCCACCAGGTATTCGGCGCCAGTTCCTGCACGTCCCTCGCCAGTTCCAGCGCCACGGGGATGGCGCGCATGGCAAAGGACAGGCCGCCCGGGCCCATGGTCTCCTGCCCCACCACCCCGTACTGGAGCGGGATGCTCTCGTCCAGGAAGCGTCCCTGCAGGCCGCCGGCGCGGTACTGGGGCAGCAGGAAGTCGGCCTGGTCCACGGCCCGCCTCCGGTCCGTGGTGTGCGTGATGCGCAGGTCGGCGCCGGCGTGCTCCGCCAGGCGGCGGGAGAGCGCGGCAATGACCTCCAGGTGCTCCTGGTCGATATCCATCAGGGCGATCTCCGAGCCGGCCAGTTCCTTCGCGTGGTGGATCAGACCCAGGATGATATCCGGGGTGTAGGCGCTGGCGCCGCCAATGATGGCAATCTTCTTGGCCGCCATGGAGCCTCCTTCCTGGCCCAGCGGCGGACCGGACTGCTTCGCGTCAGAAGCGGGCCCCGTCCGTCGGGACCGCGGTCCGTCAGGGCCGCAGGTAGATGGCGTTGCTGAGGATCCACAGGCGGGTGCCCGCCAGGGACCGCCGGTAGACTTCGACCCGGTACACGCCCGGCTCCTTCACGGTGACGTCCAGATCGCGGACGCCTTCCCGCTTCGCCGCCGTGCTCCCGTTGCGGACAAGGCGGACATCCGACCTGGCGGGCACTACCGCCCGCAGCCGGTAGGGGCCGGCCCACCTATCGCCCTCGTCGCCCATCTGCAGACTCGCGCCGCTGCCCTCGGCCCAAAGGCGGAACCCGCGCGACGCAGCGCCGCCGGGGCTGGATATGTACGAGCGCCCCCGGCCCACGGCCTCCAGCAGGGCCCGGCCGTCCCGCCGCCAGTCGCCGCTGGCGGGCCGGTCCAGCAGCGCGTGGGTCCACACTGTCTTGAGCGCCAGTCGGTAGTTGGTGGCCACCAGCGGCAGCCGGAGGAGACAGCGCATGAGGCCATGGGCGTCAATCCCGCCGATGGCCGGGACAGCCCGTGATTGACCCAGCCGGTCCCACAGGGCCAGGGTCTCGGGCTGGGGCCGCGAGACCAGGCGGTAGGGCGCGAAGGCAGCGCCCAGCAGGCCCCACACGCCCTGGGCCGCGCCCAGAAGCTGCGAGAAGAAATTCCACACCTCCAGCCCGGTGTAGCCCTGAACATCCTGGTCCTGCCAGGGGTAGGCGGCCACCTTCAAGAGGCGGTTGCCCCGGTCGTGGGGATGGGCCACAAAGCCCAGCCCACCCGCGGCGCGGACCTGGTCGATGACCTGCTGCAGGGGCTCCGACCTGGGTGGCGACAGGGACGCGCCCAGAGCCAGGTAGTGGTTGACGGGAGGGCTTACCTCCGAACCGACCAGGAACAGAAGCCCACCCTGGTAGCCCTCCCCCGGTGAGGCATCGCCGGGTTCGCGGGCCGCCAGGGTGTCATGGTCGGTAAGGATCAGATAGTCGAGGCCCGCCTGGGCGGCAGCCTGGAGAATGTGCGGCACCGGCCCGGCACCGTCGGAGAGAACCGAATGGCAGTGGATAGCGCCGGCCACCTCGTGCAGTTCCTGGGACATCCGCATCGCCTCCCGGCTACATCATTATGCCCCCGGGTTCGGCTTCCGGCCGCTCCCTGGCGGCTGACGGCCGTTGCAGCAGCAGCACCGCTCCCACCACCATCAAGCCCCCCAGGCCCTGGAGCCACCGCAGCGGCTCATGCAGCACCAGCCCGGCCAGCACCACAGACACCACCGGCTCCAGCGTGGCCAGCATGCTGGCCTTGCTGGCGTCGATCCGCTCCAGTCCACCGGCGTAGAGATAGTAGGCCAGCACCGTGGGGCCCAGGGCAAGCGCGGCCAGCAGCAGCCAGGCCAGGGGGCTTCCGGTCCACGACGGCGCCGCCGCCGGCCAGGCGCCCTGCAGCCAGCCCGCCGCGGCGACGCCCAGCAGGCCGAAGGAGAAGGTGTAGAACAGCGTGGCGGAACGGCTGAAGCGCGGCGCCGCAGCCTTCCCAAACAGGCTGTAGAGGCCGTATGTGAGGCCTGCTCCCAGGCCGGCGATCAAGCCGTCCAGTGGCATCGGGCCACCAGCGGGACGCCCTGCCACCAGGGCCGCGCCGGCCAGGGTCAGCACCAGGGCCACCGCCTTGGCGCGGGTGAGGCGCTCGCCGAAGAGCGGCGCCGACAGCAGTGTCACGTAGGCCGGGGCCGTGTACAACAGGATGACGGCCACCGCCACCGGCAGACGGCTGACCGCGTAGAACCAACAGCCGTAAAACAGGGCGACGGAGACCAGCCCATAGGCGGCAAAGAACCCGGTATCCCGGAGGCTGATGCGGAGCGAGCGACGGTCGCCCAGGAAGGCGGCCAGGGTAAAGACAATCCAGGTGAGGCCGATGCGTCCGGCCACCACCTGGATGGGGGTAAGGCCTTGCTGATAGAGCAGGCGGCTCAACAGCCCGATGGTCCCCCACAAAGCCGCCGCGCCCAGAACCATCAAGGCGCCCTGCCAGCTCACGCGGTCCATGCCACCACCCTGTTTCGGCCCTGGCGCTTGACGCGGTAGAGGGCCTGGTCGGCCCGCTCGACCAGCTCGGTGCGCGTCCGGCCGTGCTGGGGGAACGTGGCCACGCCCAGGCTCACCGGAATGCGGTCTCCCGGCGTTACCTCAATGCCCAGGCTGTCCACCCGTTCACGGATCCGTTCAGCCATGGCCAGAGCCTCCTCCGTGTCGGTCTCTGGCAGGATGACGGCGAACTCGTCGCCGCCGTACCGAGCCACCAGGTCCGAGGCGCGCACCGCGCCCCGCAGGGTGTCAGCCACCTGTTTGAGTACGCCGTTGCCCTGGAGGTGGCCGAAGGAGTCGTTATACGCCTTGAACTGGTCGATATCCAGCATCACCAGGGACACGTGGTGGTCATACCGCTCGGCGCGCCGAAGCTCCTCCTCCAGGCGCTCCTGCAGGTGGGTGTGGTTGAACAGGCCGGTCAGGCCGTCCGTGACCGCCTGGCGCCCCTTCTCGCGGGCGTACTCCTGCAGTTGCTCGTGGGCGTCGGAAAGCCTGCGTAGGTCCGGGTGCTTCCGGGCATAGGCCGTGAGGAACAGGGTGTAGCCAATGTACACGCCCAGGCCCGCTGCCAGTTGCCAGAAGGGCATGTGGCTGCCGAACACGGCCAGGGGAATCACCAGGACAGACACCAGCCAGCGGGTGAGCAGATCGCCCGAGAGCCACTGCGGCGTGCGGGTGTAATCTATGGCCAAGCGCCTCCCTGTTGGTGCAGACGGACCAGCCCGGAGAAGATTCCCATGCTAGTTCCACAGTAGTGTGGTGAAGTCCTGCCCGGACTTGGGCGTGGCACCCGAGCCCCAGTGCCGTCCCCCCTTCGCTGAGCAGACTCCCCGTGTACGGACTCCCCGCCGCGCGGGAGCCCGCCGCGCAGGTCGCAGGAATACCGCCGCCGCGGCACGAATCATGCGACTACATTCGAAAGGGGAGAGGCCTGTGTTGGAGTTCTTCTGGCACGGCTCGGCCAGTGTCGCCCTGCGGTGGCCCGGCGCCGAGTTCCTGCTGGATCCCTGTTTCTCCGGCAAGGAAGACTACGGCAGTTGGTACTGGCCCAACGAGAACCGTCCCGACTGGGACGACTACCGCGGCACCCACAGCCCTACCCACGTCTTCATCACCCATGGCCACTACGACCACTTTGACCTGGAGACGGGCAAGAAGCTGGAGGCGGCCTTCCGCCCCACCTTCCTGGGCAGCCCGGAGGTCATTGCCGCCGTCCACCGCTACCTGGCCGTTCCGGCGGAACGCACCATCGCTCTGCGCGACGGCGACAGCCTGGACCTCCCGGGCGGCGTCCGGCTGAAGGCCCTGCAGGGCGTCCACTGGATCACGGGCGAAGAGGGCGACATCGCCGCCCGCAAGCTGGACCGCCCCGACCGCTATGGGGTCATGCCCGCCGGCGGCCCCATGCTGGCGGTGTGGCTTGAGTTCCAAGGCCACAGCATCTTCATCAGCGGCGACAACGAGCTGAAGGGCATCCCTAACCAGCCCGTGGGCGTGGCCGTGATGTCCGTGGGGAGCGTCATGCCCCACCCCGCCACCAAGGTCTACGACCGGCCCATCGTCACCGTGGACGAGGCCTCCCTGGCCCTGCGCTACAGGCTCAAGCCGCGCCTGACCATCCCGGTGCATTGGGACCACAGCGCCTGGGTGGAGCCCGTCGACATCCCACGCCTGGGCCGCGACCTGGAGAAGGCGGGACTGCCCATGCTGGTCGCACCCTTCCACCGGGCGGTGGATCTAGAGGGCCTGCTGGCGTGAGTCCTGTCACAGCGGCTCTGACCGGACCGTTTGTCGCCGGCACCCCCTTTCTGGCCGGGATGCTGCTGGGGTTGGGCATGATTCTGCCCATTGGGCCGCAGAATGTCTTCGTCCTCACCCAGGGCCTCATGGGCGGTATGCGGCGGGGACTTTTGGCGGCCGCCACCGCCGGAGTGTGCGACACCGTCCTCATCCTGACCGGGGCAGCAGGCCTGTCCGCGCTCCTGCTGGCGCTGCCCTGGCTGAAGACGGCCCTGCTGGCCCTGGGGGCTGCTTTCCTGGTCTACCTGGGTGTGGCTTCTCTTCGCGGCGACGACGGTCCCAGCGTGAGCAGTCCCGGCGTGAGCAGTCCCGGCGTGAGCGGTCCCAGCGTGAGCGGTTCCAGCGTGAGCGGTCCCAGCGTGGGCGACGGCGCCACAGGTGCCAACGTCAGCGGCAGCGGCGCCTCTGCCGACCCAGCCTTGCCCCTGGCCGCAGCCGCCGACGAGCACCGCTCCACGCTCTCTCTTGTACTCACAGGGGTAGGCGTTTCCTGGGGCAACCCGCACGCCATATTGGACACCGTGGCGGTCCTGGGTTCGGCCATCGCCGCCCGCGATGCCGCCTCCCGCCTCCCCTTCGCCGCTGGCACGGTGGCCGCGTCATGGATTTTCTTCCTGCTCCTGGCCCTGGCCGGGTCCTTCTTCCGCAGCCGGACCGCAGCGGGGACACAGGTGTGGGTCAGGCGCGTCTCAGGCCTGATCATGCTGGTGTTTGCCGTGGTTCTGGGGCGCGAGGCCATTCTGGACCTGCTCCGCTGAACCCCGCCCGATCCTGCCCTTTGGCAGCCTTGGGTTTTGCCTTCCACTGCAAGCTCACCCAAGCAGGACGGCCTCTCCCGCGGTTCGTGGTCCTCGGGCCGTGAGTTTGCCGCCGGCTTCCTTCCGACCCCACCTCGCGGTGACGCCGTTACCCTTGGCTGGCGAGCTCGTGCTGCCTCGCTCGCAATGGACTTACACCATCAAGTCAGCGCCCATGCCGGGCGCACAACGCGGAGCCCCGACAGCACCTGCTGTCGGGGCTCTTCGCCTCAGGCGAGCGGGCCTCTTAAGCATGCCGTTTCACTGGCAGCAGGGGGCGGCGCCACCGCCGGCCAGGTGCTCCTGCAATTGCTTCAGCACCATGTCCCAGGCGCCCACATGCCACTGCCTGGCCTGCTCCCAATCCGGCCCCTCGCCCCATCCGGTGTGTTCCAGCTGTACCTCCGTGCCCTCGCCGGCTTGCCGCAGCCGGACACGCACCTGCGTGAGGCGGGAATCGTCCTGGTTCATAACCTGAGCAAACTCGTCCGGACCCTTCCAGGTGAAGACCAGTTCCGTGGGCTCCTCATAGGTCAGCAAACGGCAGCCCTTGGTGCTGTTCTGTTCCGGATGCGCGGGATCGAAGAAGAGCTCGTACGCCCCTCCCACACGCCGTTCCACCGCGGCCCCAGGTGCAAACCACCTCGTGAGTTCAGCGGGGTACACCCAGGCCTGCCATGTCCTTTCGAGCGTGGCATCGGTTCGAATCGTTTGCGAGACGGTCATGGGTCGCCTCCCTCGTTGATGCTTACGTTTCAGTGTAGCAATCGCATGGATGGGGTTCAACCCGGCGGCCACCAGGTTTTCGTGCTCCGCCTGCAGCCCCTGATGGAGCGGGGGCTGGTCGTCCATGACCAGCCGTCGGAACTCCACCGCCATGCGCTCGAGCCTCCCCTCACCCCTTCCAGCATAAGGAATGAGCGGTACCCGGACAAGCCCCGGGTCCAGGGTCCGGAAGTGCGGACGTTCCGGCACATACCTTGGGTACCTTGGTAAACCCGGCGGGTTTCCAAAGGTACCCAACCAGCCCCGGCGGCTATCAACCTCGAGCATCAGCCCCGCTCCTAATTCCCGCTCAGGGTCCAGCCGTTGGCAACCCAGCCGGAGACGTCCGGCTGCCCGCCGTCCTTGAAGCTGACGCCCTGGGCGTCCTTGATCTCCACGTTGTCCACGTACCACCCGCGGCCGTGGTAGGAGGAGTCGGTGCGGTAGCGGAAGCGCAGGAGGGCCTGACCTTCAAATGCAGACAGGTCGTATTCGGCGTTGACCCACAGCCCGCCGGTGGTACCGGTCAGGGCGCCGCCGTTGCCTTCCTCACGGCCGGCCCGGGTCAGCGTACCGGAGGGACGGGACCAGGTCAGCCCGTTGTCCGTCGAGACCTCCACATAGCCCCAGTCCCACCCGTCTTCGGTGTGGTACCAGGTGCGGAAGCTCAGCCGGCCGTCGGGCCCCAGCGTGACCGGCAAGGTCAGCGTGTTGTTGAGGCGGTTCCCCAGGCCGGAGTACCAGGCCGACTGGCTGGTGGCCGGACGGACGGGAATGGCTCGCGCCGCCAGGTCGGCGACGGACTGCCGCCAGGCGTTGATGCTGCCCTTGTTGCGGCTGGGGTGGACGCGGTTGGTCAGCAGAATGACCGTGGTGTTGTTGAGCGGGTTGACGACGATGGAGGTTCCCGTGTAGCCGGTGTGGCCGGCGGTCACGCCGCTGGCGAGAGACTCCTCATACCACATCTGGTTGAGCTCCCAGCCGAGGCCGTGGTCGTCGCCGGGGAACTGCGGGATCATGTTGGTCAGCATCTCGCGAACCGTCTCCGGCTGCAGGATGCGGGCCTGGCCATAGCGCCCGCCGTTGAGGAAGGTCTGGGCGAGGATGGCCAGATCGTAGGCAGTGCTGAACACGCCGGCGTGGCCTGCCACTCCGTTCAAGGAGTAGGCGTTCTCATCGTGCACCGTGCCCCAAACGATGCCGCGGCCCGTCCAGGGCTGGTACTCGGTGGCGGCGATACGCTGCAGTTCGGAGGCCGGCGGATTATAGCCGGTGTCCTTCATCCCCAGCGGTTCGGTGATGTTCCGGGCCACGAACTGGTCCAGGGGCAGGCCCGACACGCTCTCCACAACCCTGCCCATGGTGATCATGTTCAGGTCGCTGTAGAGGTAGGTGCTGCCGGGCGGGTTGACCAGCGCCGCATCGTAGACCGCCTGGACGCGTGCCTCCGGCGTGGGGTAGCTGCTGTAGAGCGGCAGCCAGGCCGGGAAGCCGGAGGTGTGGGTGAGCAGCTGGCGGATGGTCACGGCCTCCTTGCCGTTGGCGGCAAAGGCCGGAATGTAGTTGGCCACCGGATCGTCCAGGTTGATCAGTCCCCGCTCGACCAGCTGCATGGCGGCCGTGGAGGTGAACAGCTTGGACACGGATGCCATGTCAAAGATGGTGTCCGGCCTCATGGCGAGCCACTGGTCCTGGGGCAGCTTCTCGGTCAGGTTCTTGTACTGGAGGGCGTAGCCGTAAGCCTGATGCTTGACGACCATCCCGTCCTTGACGACGATCACCACGGCGCCAGGGAATCTGCCGGCGGTGATGCCGGACTGGACGGCGGCATCCATCTGGTCGATGTACTCAGGCATCATGCCGGCCTTCTCCGGCGTGCCGTAGCTGAGGGTGACAGGTGGGTTGTTGGCGCGGTTCCAGGCCTCCGCCCATTCCGGCGGGTTGGCGTGAGGGCTGATGGAGCTGGGCTTGGGCGGGTTGATCAGCTCATCCTCGATGGAGGGGCCGGGCGTCTGGAGCGTGTCATCGGCAAGGGCGCCGGTGCTCAGAAGGCTGAGGCAGAGGGCCAGAGCCAGCAGCACGGCGGCGCCGCGGCGCCCGCCGCGGATTCTCGAGAGGAACATGATGGAGAGAGCGCCTCCTTAGTTAGAGAGACCCTGGCCGCGCATCTGCGTGTAGATCAGGTACTTGGCCCGCATGGCCTTGAATGCGTTGAGGCCATCCTGCCAACCGGCTACGACCTCATCGGCGGTCTTGCCGGAGTCGATGGCGGTGCGGACCCAGTCCGAGCCGGACAGCTTATCAATCCAGTTGTCGGACCGCCAGGTGAAGCTGGCCGGATAGAGCTTCCTGGTCTCGATGATCATGTTGACCGCGGTACGGATGGGGTCGAAGGACCGGCGGTCCGTGACGTAGACCTGGACGCCGCCCACGGTCTTGCCGGAGAACTTACTAAACGTAGGCGCGAAGTAGGCTTCACGGAACCTGACGCCTGGGAGGTTCAGCGCGTTCAGCCGCTCGGCCAACTGGCCGTTGATGAACGGGGCGCCGATCAGCTCGAACGGACGGGTAGTGCCGCGCCCCTCGGAAAGCACGGTGCCCTCGAAGTAGCAGGTTCCGGGGTAGACCACGGCGGTGTCCACGGTGGGCATGTTGGGCGAGGGCATGACCCAAGGCAGTCCGGTGTCCTCGTAGTACATGTCGCGGGTCCAGCCTTCCATCGGGACGACGATCAGGTTGACCTTGAGGCCGCCGGTCCGGGCGGGCAGGAACTCATCATTGAACATCTGGGCCAGCTCGCCAACGGTCATGCCATGGCGCTGGGCGATGGCGTAGCGGCCGACGAAGGTGCTGTAGGCCGGGTCAAGGACGGGGCCTTCCGCGTCGATGCCGCCGATGGGGTTCGGCCGATCCAGGACAATAAAATCCTTGCCGGCCATGGCCGCCGCTTCCATGCTGTCGGACATGGTCCAGATGTAGGTGTAGAAGCGCGAGCCGACATCCTGGATATCGAACATGATCGCGTCGACGCCAGACTTGATGAAGATGTCGCGCAGGGCCGTGCCGCTCTTGCCGTAGGTGTCGTAGACGGGGAGGCCGGTCTTTTCGTCAATGTAGAAGCCCTCGGAGCCGCCGGCCTGCGCCGTGCCGCGAAAGCCGTGCTCGGGCCCGAAGACGGCCACCAGATCAACACCCTCCGTAATGGCCAGGACGTCCACTTCATTCTGCAAGTCGGGCATGACGCCGGTGGGGTTGGTGATGATGCCGACCTTCTTGTCCTTGATCAGATCCAGCTTGCTCTCGATCAGAACCTGCACACCCGGCTTGACCAGGCGAGCGTTCTTCCAGGGCCCGGGAACAGGCTGGGACTGCGCCATGGCGATGGTGGGCACCAGCAGTGCCACGGCCAGAAGCAGCACCATGAGGCGGGCCGCTGTGCGGCGGGACAGGGAACGAGTCACGGCGATTCCTCCTCTTTCTCCGGGGTCGGGACCCCCGGGCCCAGCCTGGCCCCGGGGCCCCGCCTCGCAATGATCAAGTGCCTCCCGGTCCTACTGCGGCCCGAGGCCGTTCTCAAACGGATTGACGCGCAGGAGGGTCAGGTCTGCCACCACTGGCCGGTGGTCGGAGGCGGTGGAATCAATGACCCAGGCCCGCTCTGCCTGAATCTCAGGCGAAGTGAAGATATAGTCGATGCGGTTGGTGGGCTTGATGGCCGGGTAGGTCCCCGATGGGCCCTCGCCCACTGTCGCAAACACGTCCGTGTAGGCGGCAGCCATTGTCTGCATCTCCGGGTCGCCGGGGTAGGCGTTGAAGTCGCCCATGAGGATGCGCGGGCCCTTCGTCTCGTCCAGGTACTTGATCATCTCCTCCACCTCAAGCTGGCGGACGTTCTGCGCCAGCCAGTAGGTGTGCGTGGAGAAGACATGGACCTGGTTGCCCTTGACGTTGATCACGATCTCCGGCAAGCCGGGGAACGGCTGAAGGCCAAGCTCCGGCTGCTGGGAGCTGATGCGGGACAGGGGGTGATTCTCAGCCCGCAGGATCTCGTACTTGGACAGCAGGGCGGGGCCAAACTGGCGGCGCTCCTGGCCGGGCTGAAGCGGGTCGAAGTCGTAGATGAACCCGAAGAAGGGATGCATCCCCAGCTTGCCGGCCAGGTACTGCAGTTCGTCCATGAAGTTGGACCGCGCGCTCCAGTGGACGTCCACTTCCTGGAGGGCGACCACGTCCGGGTCGGCCTGGCGGATGACCTCGGCGATGCCGTCCACATCCAGAGCACGGCCGGCACCGGCGGGGAGGCCGTTGTAGCCGTACTGGATGTTGTAGGTCATGACCCGCAAGGGCACGGCCTGGCCGCGGGCGAACTCAGACGGAGCGCTGGGGTTGCCGCTCGGCACCGGATCGCCGGCGAAGGCAACCGAGGACAGCAGGGGCAGGACCAGCAGGGCCGCGACCAGCAACGCCAGCCAGCGGCGGTGACGGAGCCTGTGCATGGTTCGCATGGCTGCTTCCCCCGCCGACTAATAGCCGAGTCCGGTCCCGAACTCATAGAGGCCCGGGATAGTCACCGGCAGCTTGCCGCTGGGGTTAACCTCGCCCACCAGCACCCGTGCCAGGGCGTTCACCGAGACGGCGCGGAAGCCGTAAGCGGCCAGGTATGCGTTGACCGACGGGAAGGCCATCAGGTCATAAGGATTGCGCATGGCCGCCACGACCACCGGCCTGCCGGTGGCCAGCAGGGCATTGACCAGTCTCGCCTGAGCCGCACTGCTGCTGGAGCTGAGGTAGGTAGTGACGATTACGACGTCAGCGGCTGCAGCCTTGGCCACGGCCGTGTTGATCTGGGTTGTGGTCGGGCTGGTGCCGGTGCTATACCCTTCGGCGGCCAGTCCCCTGGAGTTGAGGGCGGAAGTCAGAATTGCCGGATTGGCGGCACTGGGGCCGGTGACCAGGACCTTCGCTCCGGCGGCTAGCGGCAGGACGCCGTCATTCTTGACCAGGGTGATGCTCTTGTTGGTCATCTCATCGGCCAGCGCCAGGCTGTCGGGCGTGCCCAGCAGACTGAGGCTTTCCGGCGCAGCATAGGGATTGTCGAACAGCCCCTGCTTCATCTTCACGCGCAGGATGCGGTAAACGGACTCGTCCAGGCGCTTCTCCGAGATCTCGCCGCTCTTCACCGCATTGAGCAGGCCGTTGTAGGCCACGTCCACATCCGGCGGGTTGAGCAGGATGTCGGCGCCGGCCTTGAAGGCCTCCACCGGAATCCGGTCGGGCGGGTAGACGTTGGCGCCGGACATACCCAGGCTGTCAGTGATGATGATGCCGTCGTAGCCCAGCTCGCCCCGGAGCAGGTCGGTCAGGATGGGCCTGGACAGCGTGGCCGGCAGTCCGGAGTCATCCAGGGCGGGCACGACAATGTGGGCCGTCATGATGGAGTCCACGCCGGCGTCAATGGCCGCCTTGAAGGGCTTCAGGTCGACGGCGTCCAGGGTGGCACGGTCGTGGTTGATGATCGGCAGGCCGTAGTGCGAGTCGACGTTGGTGTCACCGTGGCCGGGGAAGTGCTTGGCCGAGGCGATGACGCCCTCGCGGGCGTAACCAAGAACCTGGGCCACGCCCATCTCCGCCACCAGGTCCGGGTTCTCGCTGAAGGAGCGCACGCCGATGACGGGGTTCTGGTAGTTCACGTTTACGTCCATGACCGGAGCCAGGTTGAAGTTAATGCCCAGGGCCCGCAGCTCGCGGCCCATGATCTCGGCCGACCTGGCTGCATAGTCGGCGGAACGCGTGGCCGCCAGGGCCATGTTGCCGGGGAAAACCGTGGCCGGCTCCGTAACGCGCGCCACCACGCCGCCTTCCTGGTCGGTGGCGATGAGGAGCGGGATGGGCATGCGCTGCGCCATTGCCGCCGCCTGAATGTCGTTGGATAGTTTCTGCGTCTGCGCGGTGTCAATGGGAGTCAGGATGTTGTCCGTCCAGTTGAAGTAGATCACGCCACCAACGTGGTACTTGTTGATGGCCTCGACGAAGTTCTTGGCGCCGCGACCGTTGTTAAGGTTGGCCTGCTCGTAGTTGGGGTCCTCAGCGGTCTTGCCGTAGACATGGATCATGAAGACCTGGCCGACCTTTTCCTCCAGGGTCATGTGCTCAATTTTGCTCTGAATCCAGCCGCGGTGGGCTTCGTCGTCCTGCCAGCCAGGATGCGTTGGTTCCTGCCATCCGGGGGTTGCGGGGGTCGCCAGGGCGCTTCCGGCGAAGGCCAGAAGCATGGCGGCGACTGTCAGCAGAGCCAGGGCGGAGCGCACTGTAGAACCACGATGCATGAAGCAGACCCTCCTTTGCCACGTTCCCGAGGGACCCCGAACGGGCGTCGCCCGGGGGTGGTATGCTTGTCTAGACCATTCTCCCAAAGAACGAAAACTCCTCCCAATATATGGGTAGAATCGAGTCGAACTCCAAGCAGGAATTTCACAGTTCACAACGAAGTGCCATACTGGTATAGACAACTGGACCCCAACCGGCCAGGGCCTGACCGGAGGTCCGCAGCTTACCTGTTTCTGCAAGTTTTACGTCCGACCATTTGCATGGAGGCAGGCCTGAGGAAAGAGGAGTCGTCACATGCAGGCAATATCAAGAGGAGCAAGGGGCCGCCTGCCGCTGTACACGCAGCTCAAGGAGCGCATCTGGGAGATGGTCGAGCAGGGGCAACTGAAGCCCGGCGACCGGCTCGCTTCTGAGCGTGAACTCTGCGAGCGCTACAACATCAGCCGGATGACCTGCCGGCAAGCCTTGTCGGACCTGGTCAACGAGGGCCTCCTTTACCGAATGCAGGGCCGCGGCACGTTTGTGGCCAACCCCAAGGTGACTCAGGGGCTGCTGAGCCTCACCGGGTTCACCGAGGACATGATCAGCCGGGGCCTGGTCCCGGAAACGCGGGTGCTGTCGGCAGAGGCCGTCCCGGCCAGCAACAAGGTGGCGACCCTGCTGGAACTGGCCATCGGCGAGCGGGTGATTCGCCTGGTGCGGCTCCGCTCGGCCAGCGGCCAACCCATGTGCCTGGAGCAGTGTCACCTGCCGGAGAATCTGGCGCCGGGTTTGGAGAAGCGTCGGGATCTTTCCGGCTCGCTCTACAAGATCCTGACCGCGCACTACGGTCTCCGCATGGTCAAGGCGGAAGAGACGCTGGAGGCCGTTGGCGCCCGGGAACGGGAAGCGGAGGCGCTGGAAGTAACCGCGGGCAGCCCGCTGCTGATGCTGCAGCGTGTCACCCGGGGCGCTGATGGTCGCCCCATTGAGTACGTCCGGTCTTTCTACCGGGGGGACCGCTACCGCTTCCAGACCGAACTGGTTCGGCGCGAGGGGGAGTGAACGGGCAAGCACCGTTTGGGGGGGTCATTTCCGCACTCATCTGTGAGGAGGGGTTTCCGTGGCACGCGAGGACAATATCGCCCAGTCTATTTTGGACATCGTCGGGTCCGACAACGTGGCTTCCGCGAACTACTGCATGACCCGTCTCCGCCTGCAGCCCAAGAAGGTCGAAGGTGTGGACCAGAACAAGCTGAAGAAGATTGACGGTGTCAAGGGCGTCGTCCAGACCGGCGACCAGCTGCAGATCATCTTTGGGCCCGGCCTGGCCGAGCGCGTTACCCGTGCCCTTGCCTCCAAGGTGGGGGTGCAGGTGGGCGAAATCACCGCCAATGCAGCCAACACGCCGGGCGCAGGGGGCGTTCAGGTCTTCCTGAAGAAGATCGCCAACGTCTTCCTGCCCCTGATTCCCGCCATCATCGGCACCGGTCTGATCATCGGCCTCACCAACTTCTTCGTAAAACTCAACTGGATCGGCCCCAAGACCATGGTGGCCGGCATTCCGCTCCTCGCCCTGCTCACCGTCCTGGGCGGCACCTTCCTGGGCTTCATCCACATCCTGGTGGCCATGAACGCCTCCAAGGAATGGGGCGGCCCGGCAGCCATCGGCGCTCTGGCCGGCATGCTGCTCATTGCCCCCTCCCTTGCCGACAAGGCCGGCCTGAACATGACCCCCGGCCGCGGCGGCATCATCGGCGCCCTGATCGCCGGCGCCTTCCTGGGCTGGCTCTACAAGCAGATCAACAAGCGCATGCCTGACACCATCACGGTCATGATCACGCCGTTCATCACCGTGCTGGTGGGCGGCACCATCATCCTTTTTCTGATTCAGCCCATCGGCTTCTACGCCTCTAAGTGGATCGCCGACGGCGTCCGCGCTCTGCTGAGCTTCGGCGGCCCGGTTGGGTCCATCATCTCCGGCGCCGTCCTGGCCGGCACGTTCCTGCCCATGGTCATGCTGGGCATTCACCAGGGCACCGTGCCGATTCACGTGGAGTTGATCAAGTCCCTGGGCAACACCCCCCTGCTGCCGATTCTGGCCATGGCCGGCGCCGGTCAGGTGGGTGCCGCAATGGCCGTGTACTTCAAGACCAAGGACAAGGAACTGCGCCAGATTATCATGGGCGCCCTGCCCGTTGGCATCCTGGGCATCGGCGAGCCGCTGATCTACGGCGTGACCCTGCCCCTGGGCCGCCCGTTCCTGGCTGCCTGCTTCGGCGGCGCTGTGGGCGGCGCGTTCATGGCCCTCATGGGAGTGGGTTCCGTGGCCCTGGGCGTGTCCGGCGTCCTGTTGGCCTTCCTGGCCACCGCGCCCGTCACCTACCTGATCGGCGTCCTGATCTCCTATGCGGCCGGCTTCGCCTTCAGCTACTTCATGGGCTTTGACGAGAAGCTGGCCCAGGGCGCCCAGTCCTTCAGCTTCACGGCCGACTAGCTTCCACCTGGCCAGCGGCTGCTGACCTGCACGCATGAGCGAGAGAGGTCCACGGCCGACGTGGACCTCTCCGTGCTCTACAGGAAGGAGGTCTGCTCTGTGGAGCGGACCTGGGGCATATCGGTTTTCCTTGGCACCGGCGTAGCGGCGGAGCGCCGCCGCGAGTACCTGGCCCAGGCGGCCCGGCTTGGCGCCAGGCAAGTCTTTACATCCTGCCACGTTCCGGAAGTGCCGTTGGACAAGGTACTGGCTGAGCTGGGCGACCTGGCGTCCGAGGCGCACAAGCTGGGTCTGGAGGTCACCGCCGACATCGCCCCGCGGGCCCTGGAGGGCATGGGCGCGCGGCCCGACCATCTGGCGCCGGTGGCCGCCATGGGACTGAAGGCCGTGCGGCTGGACTACGGCTTCGGCGCCTGGGAGGTCGCCACGCTGACCCAGAATTCTGAGGGTCTGCGCATTGTTCTCAACACCTCCACCGTCACCCCTACTTTCATCAGCGAGGCCCTGGGCGCGGGCGCCGTGCCCGAGCGCCTGGAGAGCTGCCACAACTACTACCCGCGCCCGGAGACCGCTCTGTCCATTGCCGGACTGATCAAGTCATCGGAGGCGTTCACGGCGCAGGGGCTGCGCGTATCCGCCTTCATTGCCGGCGCCGGCGAGCGACGCGGGCCCATCTTTGCCGGCCTGCCCACCGTGGAGAAGCACAGGAACATGGAAGCCGGTCGGGCCGCCGCCGAGCTGTGGGCGACCGGGGCTGTGCAGACCGTGCTCTTCGGCGACCCCTTCGCCACCCAGGAGGAACTGGAGAGCGTGGCCCGGGTCTGGCGCCTGCAGCCGTCCATTCCGGTGCGGGTGAGACTCCGCCCGGAGATCACCGACATGGAGCGTGAGATTGTGCTGGGGCCCACCCACAAGAACCGGGAGGACCCGGCTGAACTGGTGGTCCGCTCAACCACGTCCCGCGCCTATGCCACCAAGGGCCCGGGCATCCCGGTTCGGCCGGCCCTGCCCCGCCCGCGCGGCACTGTGACCATTGACAACGCGGAGTACCTGCGCTATTCGGGTGAGCTTCAGGTGACCCTTTCCGACCTGCCGGCCGACCCCCGCGTCAACGTGGTGGGCGAAGTCATCCCCGAGGACCTGGTCCTTCTGGACTACATCGGCGGCGGCGAGGCGTTCGTCCTCCTGCCCGTCTAGGAGAGTGCTGCAGAATCTAGCGTAGGGAAGGGGTATCCGAGGTAGTGAGGCGTTTTTCGAGACGGCCGCTGCCAGAAATTGGGGCAGCGACTGCACTCAGCGTGGCGTTGCACTCC
>JBLNCQ010000059.1:0-6587 GCA_050260815.1 Bacillota bacterium | reverse complement strand
GATGGAGTCCAGCCGCACGTACAGCGGATGGTCCACGTTGATGTCCGCATCGTCAAAAGCCCAGGTGTCGGCGGGGATGTGCAGGGCCAGCAGGCCCAGCTCCAGGGCCGGGCGCACGTCGGAGGCGGCCGAATTGCCCACCACCACGCACCGCGCCCGGCTGCGCTCCCCCATCAGGCGCCGCAGGCCGGCGGCGTCCTTCTTGGGCACCACTCGGACCTCGTCAAAGCGGTCAGCCAGGCCGGATTCATCCACCTTGCGCCGCTGCACCTCGCCGTCGCCGGCGGTCCAGACGATGAGCTCGTACCCTTCCTGTCGCAGCAGATCAAGGGTCTCGGACGCTCCGTCCACCAGCGGCTGGCGCTGCTCATAGGGCCAGTCGGCAATGGCCCGGACCCGTTCACGCTCGTCGTCACGCGGACGGCGCCCCGCCCGGTCGCACAAGTGTTCATAGCAGGCCACCCAGGCGGATGGGTAGCTGTCCCGCCCCAGGCCCACCTGCCGGCTGATCTTCAGGTCAAAAGCGGACGCCGCCCGCAGAACCTCCTCCAGCTCCAGGCCGAAAAGTCCAGCCAGATACCGTCCGTTGCGCTGGTCGGCCTCACGGAAGAGGTGGATGTTCTGGGCCAAGGTGTCGTCCCAGTCGAAAAAGAGATGGCCGCGATTCACGGCTTCCCCACCCCCGGGCTCATCGTGGTTGTCGCGGCGGCGGTCGCCGCGAATGGACCCAGTCTACCATGGCCTGGGGCACCTGGGCAATGACACCAAAAGGCGGGGCCCCGTGGCCATTTGCTGCCACGGGGCCCGCCCGAGCCAGGCTACTCGCGGTCTTCCGCGTGCTGCTGCGCCCGCATGTAGGTCGTCTCCACCTGGCGCCGGTGCATGGTGTCGCGCAGGCTGTGCTCGTTCTTCTCCACGTCCGCCGGGTTCATCAACTCGGCGATTTCCTGGCGCTCCACCTGCTGCCGGACGCTGGGAGGCAGGTTCTTGCGGTTCACTTCACACCTCCTCCGCCGACTGGCGCAGACCCAACTGGTGGTCGATCGCCCGCACGCCGTCCACCTGGCTGACGGCATCCTCCGCCGCCTCCCGGTCTTCGGCCCGGTCCACCCAGCCGCTGAGCGTCACCCGGTTGTCTCGCACGGTCGTGTCAATGTGGACGGAGTCCAGCCCGGCCTGGTGCAGTACCTCCTCCACAGCGTTGTTCACCGCCACATCGTCAGGGGTGTCCTTGTCCAGGTGCACCTCGGACCGGACCTCGCGTACGCCGCGCGTGCCGGAGGCGATGCGGTAGGCCTGACGGGCATCGGCCAGGTTGTCCACGCGTCCCACCAGGGTAACGCGTCCTCCGTCCACCTGGGCGCCCAGCCCCGTGCGCGCCAGATGGCGGTTGACCTCCTCGCGGATGTGTTCGTCGGTCATGGCGCCGTCCATCGCTACGGTGAGGCCGTTCTCGACGTCGCGCACCCCCGGCACGCCACGGGTAATGGCCTCGGCCTGCTGGCGGTCAGCCAGCACGTCCACAACTCCTGATAGCTGAATAACCCCGTCCTGGCACTCCACGTGCACGTCCAGCCCCGACGACTCCGTGCGCCGCAGCAAAGCCTGCTTGACGCGGGCGGCTAGTTCCCTGTCGTTCAGCTTGGCACCTCCTCCTGCCGCATAGTCTGCCCGCGTGCATGCACACTCTTACCTGGTTAACTTATTATGTAGTGCATCTTGAGCAAGGAGGGATTGTCCCCATGAACGGCACTACCACCGTCAGGGATACCACCAACCTGACCACACTGCTGATCGCCCTGTTGGCCCTCCGTCCCGGAGCCCTCTCGGCCTGCCCCACAAGCATTATCTCGCCCTTCGCCACCCCCGCCGTCTGCGTTCCCCTGACCTCGCTGAGCGGTCTGGGCGGGCTTGGCGGACTGGGCGGACTGGGCGCACTTGGCGGACTGGGCGCCGTCAGCCCGATCAGCAGCCTCGGCGCGCTGAGCACCCTGGGTGCCCTGGGTGGCCTGGGTCTGCCCCTCACCAGCCTGAGCGGCCTGGGCCTCACGGGGGTGAGCCCCCTTGCCCTGTCCGGGCTCAGCGGCCTCACCGGGCTGGGCGGCCTGGGTCTGGGTAGCCTGGGTCTGGGCGGCCTGGGCCTGGGCGGCATAGGGCTGCCCCTGGGGTGCAGCGTGGTGTGCTGAACGGCAGGCGGCCGGCTCCGCGCCTGCGCCTTGCGGGTCTGACGAAGAGGCCCCGGCCCTGCGGCCGGAGCCTTTTCGTCTGCGCGCTCAGCCTCCGGGCTTGGCGCCGCCGCGGGGAGCCCGCGTCTGGAAGGTGTTCTTGACGCCGGAAAAGATGCCGATGGCCAGGCCGGCGGCAACGAAGCCGTCCTTGACGGCGGCCACCAGGTCGCCCCCGAAAGCCAGGGCGTTCAGGGCATTGAAGGCTGCTCCCAGGAACACCGCCAGCAGGGGCAGGTACTCTGACGGCACCCACCGCTTCAAAATCTGCACCACGGCCATGACCAGCCCAACCACGTACTGGGTCTCCAGCACGGCCCGTCCCTCCTTCCGCGGGGCGCTGCTGCCGCCCTCGCTCCATGGATACGGTGCAGGGGGACGGCATATACGTAGAGAAGCGGCCCGGGCCGAGAGCGGCACAAAAAGAGGGGCCCCGGCCAGGCCGGGGTCCCGCTTACATCAGGGGCTGGTGCTGAAGCGCTGGCTCTTCCAGGGGTCGCCGCGCATATGGTAGCCGTTCTCCTCCCAGAAGCCAGGCTCGTCCTTGTCCTTGAACTCCAGGCCGCGCACCCATTTGGCGCTCTTCCAGAAGTACAGGTGCGGCACCACCAGCCGCAGGGGCCAGCCGTGTTCCGGCTCCAGATCGCGCCCGCCGGCGCGAAAGGCGAAGATCACGTCCGGGGCCAGCAGGTCCTCCAGGGGCAGGTTGGTGGTGAATCCCTGCTCCGCGTGCACCATGACGAAGCGTGCTTCAGACCTGGGCCGGATGTGCTTCATGACCTCCGCAAAGGGGATGCCCTCGAAGTCCATATCCAACTTGGACCAGCCGGTAACGCAGTGAATGTCGCGTTGGACGCGGACCTTGGGAAGAGCCGTGAACTCCTCGTACGTCCACCGCACGGGCTCCTCAACCAGACCGAAGACCCGAAAGTCCCAGCGGCTCAGATCAACTTCGGGCACGGAGCCGTAGTGCAGCACCGGCCATTTTGGGGTAACGCGCTGTCCCGGAGGGACGCGGGGTACAGACGATGACACAGCCGAATGGCACCTCCCACGCTCAGTTGTCCCCATCATACCACAGGCCGTGCGCACGGGGAAAAACCCCTTGACTCCTTAGTAACGATACTATATAAAAAAGTATAGGAAAGGGCTGCATGGCCTGCCGGAATAGGGCAATTTCAAATCGGACACCCTGGATGGGCGGCCGGCCTGCCCGGGGGCACAAGCCCCGCACTCAACGAGAATTGGGAGGTTGATTGGTATGGCCCAGTATGAGCTTCCGCCTCTTCCCTATGACTACAACGCTCTGGAACCGTACATCGACGAGCAGACCATGCACCTTCACCACGACATCCACCATAAGGGCTACGTGGACGGTCTGAACAACGCCGTGGCCAAGATGGCGGAAGCCCGCGAGAAGGGCGACTTCGCCCTGATCAAGCACTGGGAACGCGAGGCAGCGTTCCACGGGTCAGGCCACTTCCTCCACAGCGTTTTCTGGGCGAACATGGCCCCCAAGGCGGGCGGCGAGCCCAGCGGTCCCATTGCCGAGCAGATTAAGAAGGACTTCGGCAGCTTTGCGGCCTTCAAGAAGCACTTCAGCGCCGCCGCCACCGCGGTGGAAGGGTCGGGCTGGGGCCTTCTGGTCTGGCAGCCGCAGGGTCAGAAGCTGGAGGTCCTCACCGCGGAGAAGCACCAGAACCTGACTCAGTGGGGCGTGGTGCCGCTCCTAGTCCTGGACGTCTGGGAGCATGCGTACTACCTGAAGTACCAGAACAAGCGTGCCGCCTACGTTGAGGCTTGGTGGAACGTGGTCAACTGGAGCGACGTCAACAGGCGCTTCCAGAAGGCCCGCGGCTAAGCCGGCGCCCAACATCTGAGATGGCACAAAGAGAACCCCACGAGGCTCGTGGGGTTCTTGGTTTCCAGAATCAGCTCACTTGTCACTTTCCGAACAAGCACCGACGGGCGGGTGGGCCGCCCGCGAGTAGGCCGTCTACCCGCCGCAGGACTCCTGCGCCTGCGCATACTCCACCTGGATGAGGCCCAGCAGGTCCGCAGGGGTCTTCACCCGCGCCCAGCCCCGGATGCTGTCCAGCATGCGCTCGCGCTCCGTGATAGGAGGCGCGCCTGGGAGGGGCGCGGCGTCCAGGTCCCGGCCCTGCTCCGACACGTCTGAATCGTTGGTGGGCCAAGGATTTCGCTGTTCGTCCACGACGGGGCACCTCCTTGGAGTCCCATTGTATCACAGGCACCTGCGGCATGCTAGGCGAGTGCCGCAATTCCTACAATGGGAAAAGTGACCGGCGTGATAGGGGCTCTGGAGACCGCTGGTCCCTCTGCCACAGTAAGGCCACCCAAGTCATATTTGCCCATCGGGGGGTCGGATCATGCACGGGCCGTCAGCGCAGGCCCATCGCGCGCATGACGTCCAGAGCCACGTCCGGCTTGTCGGTGATCAGCCCGTCGGCGCCGAGGGCCAGCAGGCGGCGCATCTCCTGCGGGTCGTCCACGGTCCAGTAGTGAACCTTGACGTTCCTGCCGTGCGCCACCCTGATCAGGCCCTCCCGGGCCAGGTCGATGCCGCTGCTCTCCCTGGTTTCATAGGGGATCTGAAGGGCGTCGGCAGGGGCGTGGTATTGAAAGCCCAGGCCCAGTTTCCACTGCACCACCAGGCTGAGAATCTCGTTTTTGGAGGCGCTGGTAGCCACGTCCGGCGCCGCCTTGCGGAAGGCGTTGATGGCGTCGCTGTAGACGGAGGCCACCAGCACCTGTTTGGTCTTGCCCATGCTGTGGATGAGGTCGGCCAAGGGACCGGCGATGGGCTGGTCGCCCTCCTTGATCTCGATGTTCACCCGGGCCTGGGGGAAGGTGCGGAAGACCTCCTCCAGCGTGGGAATGTAGATGCCCTGCCCTCGATACGGGTAGGTGGCCCCGCCGTCGGGGGTGAACCGGTAGCCGGCGTCCAGCTTCTGCAGGTCGGCCAGGGCGAAATCGCAAATGCGGCCGGTGCCGTCGGTCAGCCGGTCGACGGTGTCGTCATGGGCCACCACAATGGCGCCGTCACGCGTCAGGTGCACGTCCAGCTCCAGAACATCCGCGCCCAGCTCCAGGGCCTTGCCGAAGGACGGGATGGTGTTGGACGGAGCGTAGGCGGAGGCGCCCTGGTGGGCCAGGATCAGGGGGTGCGCAGCATCCAGATAGGGCTGAGGAGCCCGGGGGGACGCGGCGGCCCACCGCGTGAGCGCGGCCAGGAGAAGCACGGCCACCACGGCGGCAAGGATCTGAATCCCACGGCGGCGATGGGGCCGGGCCGCGGCGAGCGCACTCCCAGTCATAGAACCAGCTCCCTGCACAAAGTAGAGTCGAGGGTCCAGCCTGCCTAGATCACCAGCCCGCCATTGGGGCTGATGACCTGGCCGGTGAGAAAGGCGCCGCCGGGCCCCGCCAGGAAGAGGACGGCGGCAGCCACTTCCTCCGGCGTGCCCAGGCGGCCCAGGGGCGTGCGTTCGGCCAGTTCGCGCCGGTCCTCTGCGGTCAGGTCGGACAGCATGTCCGTCTCAATGGCGCCCGGGGCAACTGCGTTGACGGTGATGTTCCAGGGGCCGACCTCCTTGGCCAGGGCCCGTGTGAAACCGATGACACCCGCCTTGGCCGTGGAGTAGGCCACCTCGCCGGCGGCGCCCACTATCCCCCAGATGGACGAGATGTTGATGATGCGGCCGCGCCGGGCGTCCATCATGGGCCGGAGGGCCGCCCTGGAGAGGTTGAAGGACCCGCGCAGGTGCACGGCCATCAGCCGGTCCCATTCGTCCACGCCGGTGTCGACCAGAAGGGCGGACAGGGCGGTACCGGCGTTGTTGACCAGCACGTCCAGCCTGCCGAACCGGTCCAGGCAGCGGGCCACGGCGCCCTCCGCCGCCGGCGGCTCGCTGATGTCCGCCTGCACCGCCAGGGCGTCCGCCCCGGCAGCGCGGGCCAGGCGGCAGGTCTCATCGGCGCCGGCACGGTCCTGCAGGTAGTTGACCGCTACCGCCGCCCCCTCAGCGGCTAGCGCCAGGGCAATGGCCCGGCCGATGCCGCGGGAAGCGCCGCTGACCAGGGCAGCCTGTCCCTGCATGCTCATAGGTGCCTCCCCCACTCCGCCATGGCCTGCAGGGTCCGTTCGCTGGGGCACTGCTGGCTCTCCGCCCGTACCTGACTCAAGCCACCCCTCCTCCCCCCGGGAACTGCGCCCGTCCTAGGTTCGAAACGGCGCCGGTGATTTCCTCCCTGGCCACAGCGCGTTGCGATTGTGGTACAATGAGGGCAAATTGTCGCAGGAGGACAACGTCTTGGCAGGTATTACGGTTACGCCTGCAG
>JBLNCQ010000058.1:0-2992 GCA_050260815.1 Bacillota bacterium | reverse complement strand
GGCTTACAGCTTCTGGGATTCGCTGTAGGCCTGGTTTGGTGCTGCCCTAAAGCCCTAGAACCTTGATAACTTCACAGACTTATGTCCCCTTACCCCCTTGACATGTCACCGCTGGTCTCTGACACGGATGCGGTTCGCAGGCGCTCCATCAGGTAGCGCAGGGCCAGGCGGTACCCGGCGGGCCCCAGCCCGCTGATCTGCCCGGTGACCGCCGGCGCCGTCACGGACCGGTGGCGAAACCGCTCACGGGCGTAGATGTTGGAGAGGTGCACCTCCACCACCGGGATGGTCAGTGCTGCCAGGGCGTCGCGCAGGGCGACGCTGGAGTGAGTCAGGCCGGCCGGGTTGATGATGACCCCGGCGGCGTAGCCCATGCTGCGGTGCAGCGTGTCAATGAGGTCGCCCTCGTGGTTGGACTGCAGAGTCTCCAGCTCAAAACCGCCGGCCTCAGCATCCTTCCGCAGGTCGGTGTTGATTTCCTCCAGGGTGGTGGTGCCGTACACCTCCGGTTCACGGCGGCCCAGCAGGTTCAGGTTGGGGCCGTGAAGCACCAGAATGGTGGCCATGGGGGCACCTCCTACTCCTGCGTTCGCGGCGTCTTGACCCAGGCCTTGGGGGCCCGGCCCACCGCCTTCAGCAGCAGCGCGCTGGAATACGGCACGGGAAGGAAGAAGGCGGAGATCGGCAGCAGCAGCAGCTGGCTCAGGCCGGCAGCCTGGCGAAGGAAACGCAGGGGCGCCGCCGCCTGCTCCACGTGGGGCGAGTACCGGCGAAAGGCGTAAAAGGTGAATCCAAAGTAGACCAGACTGACCGCGCCGATGACCCAGCGGGCGGAGATGGGCAGGATGGACGGGTCCACCAGGTTGTTGCTGTTGAGGATCCACACCAGGACGGGAAGCAGGGCCGCGGCCTGGTACAAAGTCCACTCCACGTGTCCCTTCATGTACAGCGTGCGAAGCAGGGGCCGCTTGCGTTCTGGATCATAGCGGGGGTCATCGCGCAGCTTGTCGTAGACCTGCAGGTAGCCGCTGCCCCAGCGCAGGCGCTGGCGATAGAAGGCCACCAACGTGGTGGGCGTCTGCTCACTGGACGGGTAGGGCAGGTACTCGGGCCAGACGTCGGCCTCCATGTAGGCGCGGATGCCCAGCTCGACGTCCTCCGTCAGGCACGTCTGGTCGTAGCCGCCGATGCGGTACAGCAAGGCCGTGTCCACAAAAAGGTTGGTGCCGCCCACAAAGGGGAGGCGCTTGAAGATGTTGGGCAGGATCCAGTCATGGGAAATGCACTGGTAGAGAGCGGCAATCTTGGTGACCGGCCGCATCTGGTAGAAGTTGCGCACCTGAAAGACCGGTCCCTGCAGGATGCCGACCCTGTCCCCCTCCTGCAGCCGGCGATAGGCCACGTACTGCAGGACCTGCGGGTGGGGCCGGCTTTCGGCGTCATAGAAGCCCAGCATCTCGCTGTCGGGATCGGCCAGGCGGACGGCAAAGTTGAGCGCCCTTCCCTTGGTGGAGGGTACTGGCTTGCCCACGCAGACTCCGCCCACATGCCCGTCAAAGTCAAAGGGCACAACGGCGTGCTTCAGGACAGGACGCCCTTCCTCCCGCGTCCACTCCTGGATTTTGCGCTCAACAATGGAAAGGGTTGTGGGGAAGGCGGCGTCGTAGGCTTCGATCAGGGCGGCCTGCAGGGTTCCCTGCTTCTTCATGCGGGTCAGGCGGTCGGCGATGCGCTGGCTGAGCGCCTCGGTCATCGCCTGGAGAATCTTCTGCGTCAGCGGCTGCGAGGCGCGGGCGGTCCGGGCCAGCAGGCGCGAGACCATGCGCTCGTCGCTGTCATGGACCAGCTTGGCGTGGGCCATGACAACGGGAAGGGCCAGGCTCAGGTACACGGGGAAGAGCCGGCGCACCTCGTCGTCAGGACGGCCGGCCAGGCTGCGGGAGAAGGTCTGCTGCAGGTGCAGGCCGCTGACCCAGCCGCGCGAACGCAGCAGTTCGCCCGTGAGGCGGATGAGCACTGACTGCTGCTGAGCCGCGGGCAGGGCGCGAACGGCCCGCAGGGACGCCAGATGCGCGCCGTGGCGGCGGATCACTGTACCCTCATCCAGGGCCAGGCGGGACAGCAAGGCTGACAGGGTGGCGCCCTCCTGGCTGCCCGGCTTGGGGGCGTCCCCCTCGCCGGAGAGAAACTCGGCCAGGTTGGCCACCACGCGCTCACGGTCGTCCTGAGAGGCCAGTTGCTCCTTCTCGTCGGTGGCGACGATGATCTCGTAGCGGTCGACGGGGTAATCCAGCGTGGCCAGGTGTTCAACGGTGCGTTCGATGACATCGGCCTCGCTGCGAGCCGGGACGAAGATGGAAAACTTGGGCAGGTTGCGCCCCGCCTCGGCCGCCATGCGTTCCACCAACTGCCGCGACAGGCCGTGGGGCCGCCGGCTCCAACTGGTCTGGTAGGCGTATTTCTTCCACACGAATAGGCGAAGGAAGAGCAGGAACAGA
This sequence comes from Bacillota bacterium, assembly GCA_050260815.1. Classification (GTDB taxonomy): domain Bacteria; phylum Bacillota; class Sulfobacillia; order JAMDAP01; family JAMDAP01; genus JAMDAP01. The sequence goes on along the minus strand of JBLNCQ010000058.1, from coordinate 494 downwards.
ACAAGGTAGACTGCCGCCAGCCCCAAGTAGATTGCCTGGGCCAGGGTCATGAGGGGTCCCTCCAGCCGGGAAATTGGCCTTTACGCAGAAAGCCCAGGGCCGTGGCCCCGGGAGCTGATGGTGCAGCAGCGTGTGGGATGAGCTGGAACCCGTGCCAGCCGCTTCACCAACAGGCATTATACCGCCGCCGCGTCCGGGCCGTCAACCGGACAGGCACGGGCTCTTGCCTGAGGTTGGCGAAACGTTCCAGGAGACTGGTACGGCGAGGCAGGACGGCTGGGGGTCCTGAGGGAGCGGGTCAGGCTGGACTGGTCGGGCAGTGGCTACGAGGTAGCTGCCCGCGCCTGGCGCCAAGATGCTTACTACCACCTCGTCCGGTTCAACGCCTACCTGGGTCGAGATGACCTGAAGCAGGCCGAGCGTGCGCTGTTTTTCCTGCCGACCGAAGGATTGGCCCAGTATCTGCAGGAGCAGTCTCCGGCCCTGGCGGCGGC
>JBLNCQ010000057.1:0-18406 GCA_050260815.1 Bacillota bacterium | reverse complement strand
GTAGCCGCGGCGCGGCCCAGTTAGCCCCTTAACCTCCAGCGCCGCCGTGGTGGATGCCGCCCTCGGTGAGGCCGCGGGCGTCCAGGAGCCGGTCAGCCTCCTCGGCGCTGAGGTAGCCCTTGGCCATCACTACCTCGCGTATGGTCCGGCCGGTGGCCATGGCTTCCTTGGCCACTTCGGCTCCCTTCATATAGCCGATGACCGGGTTCAGGGCCGTCACCAGGATGGCGTTCTTGGCCAGCCAGCCATGCGCTTTCTCGGCGTTGGCCCGGATGCCCGCCACGCCCTTGTCCGTGAAGGCCCGCAGAGCATTGATCAGCACGTGCATGGACTCAAAGAGGTTATGAGCGATGATGGGCATCATCACGTTCAGTTCCAGCTGGCCTGCCTGACCCGCCATCATCACCGTGGTGTCGTTGCCGATGATGTGGAAGCAGGTCATGTTCAGCATCTCCGGCATCACGGGGTTAACCTTTCCGGGCATGATGGAGGAACCGGGCTGAATGGCCGGCAGATGGATCTCGTCCAGGCCCGTGGAAGGGCCCGAGGCGAGCAGGCGCAGGTCATTGGCAATGCGGATCAGGGTCACGGCCAACGTCCGCAGCGAGCCGGAGAAGTCCACGGCGTCCGCCTGACTCTGCATGGATTCAAACAGGTTGCCGGACGAGCGCAGTTCCAGACCCGTCAGCTCAGAAAGCCGGCGGACCATGCGCTGGTGGTACTCGGGATGGGCGTTCAGCCCCGTGCCCGTCGCAGTGCCGCCAATGCCCAGGCGGCGCAGCCGGTCGCCGGCGGCGGCAACGCGCTCCCGGTCGTGGCGCACGGCCTGGGCATAGCCGCCAAACTCCTGGCCCAGCCGCACGGGAACGGCGTCCTGCAAGTGGGTGCGGCCGGACTTGACGATGGGGTCGAACTCGGCGGCCTTGGCCTCCAGGACGTCGGCAAGGTGGTCGACCTCCCCCAGCAGTTCGTCCAGGCGCCAGAGGCAGCCCAGGCGGATGGCCGTGGGAATGGTGTCGTTGGTGGACTGGGCCATGTTCACGTGGTCGTTGGGGTTCACCGGTTTCTTGGGGTCGCTGAGGCCGAAGCCCAGGATCTGGTTGGCCCGATTGGCTATGACCTCATTGGTGTTCATGTTGTGGGAGGTGCCGGCGCCGGCCTGGAAGGGGTCCACCACGAACTGGTCGCGATGATGGCCGTCCACGACCTCCTGCGCCGCCTGGACGATGGCCTCCGCCAGTCTGGGCTCCAGCAGGCCCAGGTCCCGGTTGACCTCGGCCGCGGCCCGCTTGATGGTGGCCATGGACCAGACAAAGGCGGGATACGGCCGCATGCCGCTGATGGGAAAGTTCAGAACGGCCCGCTGGGTTTGGGCGCCGTACAGAGCCGTGACCGGAACCCGCATCTCGCCCAGAGAGTCCTTCTCGATGCGAAACTCCTCAGCCAAGGGAAAGCCTCCTTTGTGCAGGGAAATCTTGCCAGTCCTCTAAACATGACCTTCTGCATCCCGACCGTCCGGTCCTCCCCGCCAGACTCACACAAGGTGTTTCACGTATCACCAAAGAAAGCATTCCCCGCGGGACATGACGGGAGGGACCCACGTGGCCTCATTTCTTCTCTGGCTCATCCTGTTCGTGCTGTGCTGGCCTCTGGCCCTGGCGGCGTTGATTCTTTACCCCATCTTCTGGCTGCTCATACTGCCGTTCCGCATTCTCGGCATTGCCGTAGACGGGGTCCTGCATCTGGTCTGGGCTGTGGTGACGCTGCCTGCCAGGCTGCTGGGCGGGCTGCGGGCGAGGTAGAGGGCGCTGGCACTCCGGGAGCAAAGATTAACGGAAAAAGTTGCCCACAGAGGTGGCAAATCGAGGCGCCGAGTGCTACAATGCACGAGGTGCCAGTTATCTGCCCGGAACCGGAGGTGGTGGCTGTGGAATCAGGTCCTAGTCGAGGCGATCACAAGTTGACCCGAAGCGCGCAGACTAACCAAGCCACGCCGCCGGCTCGCCGTGTGCAGGGACGCCAGAGTTCTTGAACGCTTCTGAACTCTGCGGTGCCCCCCTTCGGCCGTGCCACCGTGCGTGTGTGCGGCAAGGGGGGCGTTTTTTATGACGCAGCAGCAGTTTGAGGGACTGAAGCAGCTTCGCCTGCTTCTGGAGGAAAACCCGGCCGGTCTGACTGACTTCCTGCGCGACCAGCATCCCGCCGACCTGGCTGAATGGCTCGAGGAGCTCACCGACGACCAGCGCGTCCTGGTCTTCAACCACCTGAGCGCCGAGTCGGCGGCTCTGGTCATGGGCGAACTGGACATCGACACGCAGGCCGGCATAGTGGGTGACCTGGGCCGCGAGCGCGCCGGCGACATCATCGAGGAAATGGACCCGGATGACGCCGCCGACCTGCTGGCCGAATTGACTCCGGAGGAACAGGGTCAACTGCTGGGCGAGCTGCAGGCGGAGGACGCCGCCGAGGTTCGTGAACTCCTGGAACACGAACCGGACACCGCCGGCGGCATCATGACCACCGACTATATCACGGTCCAGGAGCACATGACGGCCCAGGCCGCCATTGACCACCTGCGCCGTGTGGGGCCGGAGGCGGAAACGCTCTATTACGTCTACGTGGTGGACGCGGGGGAGCACCTGGTGGGCGTGATCTCCCTGCGCGACCTGATTGTGGCCGCGCCGGATACCGCCGTCCGCGACATCATGCGCACCAAGGTGGTCTCCGTGCGCGCCGACCAGGACCAGGAAGAGGTGGCCCGGGCGGTCTCCAAGTACGACCTGCTGGCCATCCCCGTGGTGGACGCCGAGAACCGCCTGGTGGGCATGGTCACCGTGGATGACGTCCTGGACGTCATCGAGGAGGAGGCCACCGAGGACGCCCTGCGCATGTCCGCCGTGACGCCGGGCGAGGAGGACCCGTCCGGCACGGGCTTCGGCGCCGGGATCTGGCGCCTGGCCCGGCCCCGGCTGCCCTGGCTGGTGGCGCTGCTGTTCCTGGAGCTGGCCTCCGGCAAGGTCATCGATCATTTTCAAGCCGCCTTCAACCCGGCCACCCTGGCCCTGCTGACCATATTCATCACCACCATGGCCGGCGAGGCCGGCAACGCCGCCACCCAGGCCCTGGCCGTGGTGGTCCGCAGCCTGGCCACCGGTGAAATCGCGCCCGGCGATGTGGCGAGGGTCGTCTGGCGCGAACTGCGCGTGGGCCTTACGGTTGGCCTCGTGGCCGGCGTGGTGTTGGCCGGTCTGGCCCTGGTCTGGCAGGCCAACGTGCACCTGGCCCTCACCGTGGGGCTGGCCATCGCCGTGAACATCGTGGTGGCCAAGATGCTGGGCGCCTTTTTCCCAATCGTCATCACGCGGTTCGGCTTCGACCCGGCGGTGGCTTCCGGCCCGCTCATTACCAGCATTACGGACGTGACCTCCATGCTGACCTACTTCGGCGTGGCCAGCCTGCTGCTGCGAATCTAGCGCTGCCGCGAACCGCGGCGGCCGCAAGTCATTCAGCCGTCCGCCTCTTGACAGGTCAAGCCCGCCGCCGCTAGTATGAAGAACATGATTCAGCCCACAAGGGGAGTAGCTGCCCGGGTGCAATCCGGGCGGCGCGGTCGTCAATCCGGGGTTCTGCCTCCGGCCGCGCCGGTCCGCCTGTGATGCGGGGGACACGTGCAAGACCTTGGTTCTAGTCGAACCAGCGTCTGCCGTGTCCCTTTTGTTTGGGCCCATAGGGCTCAGGGCGGCGTGCCTGGAAGCAAGCAAAGGAGGACGGATTCCTTGACGGAGAACCTCTGGCTCTGGGTGGCTTTCAACCTGCTTGTGGCCGGCATGCTGGCCCTGGACCTGGGCGTGTTCCACCGGCGCTCGCACGTGGTGAGCATGCGTGAGGCCATGACCTGGACGGCTGTTTGGATTGGGCTGGCCCTGGCCTTTGACCTGGGCATTTACCTGACGCTGGGCCCCACGCCGGCACTGGAGTTCCTGACCGGCTACCTGATTGAGAAGTCCCTCAGCCTGGACAACATTTTCGTCTTCGTGCTCATCTTCGGGTTCTTCCAGGTCCCGGCGCAGTACCAGCACCGCGTGCTTTTCTGGGGCGTACTGGGGGCCCTGGCCATGCGGGCTGGGTTGATAGCGGCGGGGGCCGCGTTGCTGGCTCGGTTCCACTGGGTCATCTACGTCTTCGGCTTCTTCCTGGTGGTGACTGGCGTGCGAATGGCCCTGCAGCGGCACGGATCCGGCGACTTGAGCGATAACCGGGCCCTCCGCCTGGTCCGCCGCCTCATGCCCGTGACGGATGCCTACCACGGCCAGAGCTTCACGGTCATGGAGAAAGGGCGCCGACTGGCGACGCCCCTGCTGCTGGCCCTGGTCCTGCTGGAACTGAGCGACCTGGTATTTGCGGTGGACTCCATCCCGGCCATCTTTGCCGTGACCCGCGACCCGTTCCTGGTGTACACCTCCAACGTCTTCGCCATTCTGGGCCTGCGCTCGCTGTACTTCCTGCTGGCGGGGGTGGTGGGCAAGTTCCGCTACCTGAAGCTGGGCCTGTCCGTGGTGCTCAGCTTTGTGGGCGTGAAAATGCTCCTGGCCGAGATCCGGCCTGTGCCCATTGCGCTCTCCCTGGCCGTCATCCTGGGGGTGCTGGCTCTGTCGATCATCCTGTCGCTGATGGTGCCGGGGAAGCGCCCTGCTGCGGCAGGGGTCCACCCGGCGAAGGAGGCCGGGGCGCGCCCTTCGAGGGAGGCCCGGATGCGGACGGAAGGGCTGCCTGCTGAGACCGGATCGGGTCAATGACCTGCGTGGCGTCGAACAGCGGTAGAAGCAACCGTCGTTGGGCGCGGAGAGCGACGCCACGGAATGACTTCGTCATCCAGGGAGACCACGGTCCGTCCCAGGGCATCGACGGACTCGGCCGCGACCTCCCCCTGGGCGTTGAGGGTCAGCCGTCTGTCGACGCGCTTTGACCAGAGCGCGAAATCTGTCGAGTGTTCGTAGGGCCGAAGGCGCAGGGGACGGCCGCCATCTTTCCGAATATTACCTCAGACGACAGACCCCCGGACGGGCAGGAACACGGCTCCGGTGGGGCCGGCCGGCAGGCCTGGCGGCATGCTGCCGACCCGCGTGCGTCTCCAGGTCGTACTCGTGGAGGTAGCCTGTCCCCATGAGCGAAGGACTCTCCTACGCCGGTTTCGTCCTTGAGGCCATGGACGACGTCGTGATCGTGCTTGACCCGGAGGAGCGGATCGCCCTGGTGAACCCAGCGGGGGAGACCTTCCTGGGGCGGCCCAAAGACCAGATGGTGGGGCAGCCCTACCCGGATGTCTTTGGCCCGCTGGATGAGACGTCCTGGATGCTGCTTGATACCCTGCGCAACAGCCGCCGCTACGATAGCGCCGTTAGTGACTACTGCCCTCTGTGCAGGCGGCAGGGGCACTTCATCATGTCGACCATGCTGCTCAAGTCGCCCGACGGCCGGGTTCACGGCGCGGTGGAGATCATCAAGGACCTGTCCGCCAGGAAGGCCCTGGAGGACCGCCTCCGCGCCGCCGAACGCCTGGCCGAGATGGGACAGGTGGCGGCGGCTGCGGCGCACGAAGTCCGCAACCCGCTCACCGCCGTGAAGGGCTTCCTGCAGTTGCTGCAGAGGCGCGTTGGCTGGCCGGAGCGGGAGTACGCCAACATAGCGCTGGCGCACATGCGGAGGGTGGAGGCCTTCATGCAGGAGTTCCTGCTTCTGGCCAGACCCACCGACCTTCATCATAAGGACGTGGACCTCTCCGACCTGCTTCTCGAGGTGGGCAGCCAGGTCTGGCTTGAGGTGAACGCCAGTGACACAGAGGCGCAGCCGAACCCGCACTTCCTCCAGGCTGAGGTCGAACCCGGCCTGGTCGTACAGGGTGACCCGGAGCGCCTGACACAGGTGGTTGTGAACCTATTGCAGAACGCCCGCGAGGTCATGCCCACGGGCGGAACGGTGACCCTGCTGGCCCGCCGCGAACAGCCGTCCAGGGCCCAGATCGTTGTCAGAGACCAGGGCCCCGGGCTGCCCCAGGGTATCCGTGGCGACATCTTTGCGCCCTTCGTCTCCAGCAAGCCCGCCGGCACCGGCCTGGGCCTCACCATCTGCCGCCGCATCGTGGAGGGCCACGGCGGCACCATCGAGGCCCGGAACGCGCCCGCAGGCGGAGCAGAGTTCATTGTGAACCTGCCCCTGGCAGCCGGCTAGCCCGCACCCCATACGACGGCAAAGGGAATACGGCAGTCCCTGGCGAACCATGCCCCAAAGTCTCCTTGCAGGAGGCGGCGCCATGGCGCTTTTTTTATCCCCCACCCGCATCCGGGAGTTTGAGCAGTGCCCCTACCGCTATCAGCTCAGCACCAACAAGCCCGTGCGAGAACTCTGGTCCAAGCCCAGGTCCTACTTCACCTTCAGCAACATCCTCCACGCCGTTCTGCGCGATCTCTACCGCAAGGGCGGCCCCATGCATGTGGATTGGGCCTGGGTCCAGGCCCGCTACCGGCTGCAGTGGCGAGGGCTGGACCCCATCGGTTCCGGCTTCGCCTCGCGCGACCAGGCGAAGGACTCCTACCACGAGGGTCTGGCCCTGCTGCAGCGCTTCTACGAGAGCAACAGGCAGGAGCCGCCGCGCGCCGAGATGGTGGAGAAGAGCCTGGAGTACCAGAGTGAGGACGCCCAGTTGTTCGGCCGCCTGGACCGGGTCGATCGCCTGCCGGACGGCGGCGTGGAAATCATCGATTACAAGACCGGGCGCTACCGCCTGGACGAGGAGGCCGTGGGCCGCGACTGGCAGATGAACCTCTACGGGCTGCTGGTCCATGATGCCCTCAAGCCCCCGCAGATTACCCTGAGCCTGTACTATCTTCGCGAGGACGCCAAGGTCTCGGTGCCCATGCTCCGGGACCCGGAGGAAGTGCGCCAGGACCTGGCCGACATTGCCCTGATCATCAGCACCACCGATGACTTCACGCCCACGCCCAACCGCTTCTGCCGCTTTTGCGACTACGCCTCGCTTTGCCCGGTGGGGCCGCAGTTGGAGCGTCCCGGCGCCGAACTGGTCCGCAGGGTGGAGCGCACCCTGGAATTCCTCCCCGACAATCGCTACCTGCAGCAGAAGCTGGAGGCCATGCGGCGGCACCTCATGCTGGCAAGCGCTGCGGACATGGACGCCACCGCGGCCGCGCCTGATGACGCGCATCTGCCTGCGGGCGCGGCGGAGACAGGCCCGATGGAGGCGACCCGGCCCACGGACTGGAACATGGCGGCCGATGCTCCGCGGGCACCAGCCGGTGCGGCGCAGGGCGACCGCAATTCCGATGCGCTTCCGGCCAGCGACGCGACCGACGACGACGGGCGGCTGCTGCAGGAGGGAAGAGCCCTGCTGCAGGCGGCCCTGCTGCCCTTGCTGCCGGACCGCGGGCAGGGGGCTTTGCGGGTGCTGGCGGAACTGGAGCGCTTCCATGATGCCCTATTGGCCTGGGCTTCGGCGGAGACGCACTTTGCTTCGGCGTCCCCCGTCTCCGCCACCAGCCTTCTGGCGCGATACGCTCTGGAGTACAGCCGTGCTCTGGAGACCTACCTGAGCCGCAAGCTGGCCTACCTGGGCGGCGTGCGGGAGCTCACCGTGCGTGGCCGCCGCACCACGCTGGCGGAGCTGGCGGAGCTGGGCCTCCTTGATCTGGGCCTCTGCGGCGACCTCCTGAGCACGCACCCGCCCATGTTCTTCGCCGAGCCCAACGGCTCTGGCCAGCTTGTGGAGGACCTTGTGGCCTTCCGTCACCAGTGCCGGGAGATTGTGGCGCACTCCCGGACCACCGTGTCGCGGGCCGAGCTGGTGGAGGTGCGGGACCACGCACTGCGCCTGCTGGTCCGGCTGACGGAGGGACTGCGGCAGTCCACCAGCTGGTCCGCCGGAACGGGACCAGCGAACATGCCCGCCTGACACGTCCTGCTGGATTGCCTACCCGACCGACCCTCCTCGACCGACTTCAATGGCTCCTCAAAGGCCTGTCGACATCTGGCCGTTCCCGTCCTTTCGTGTCGGAGAACGGGAACGTGCGCAAGGTGTCGACTTCTTCTTGTGGAAGCTTCCAGAAAAAAGGAAGGACTCGAGTCGGGTTTTGTTGTATATTACACCAGCGATTCGCTTGGCGGGCCACAACAGGAGTCACAGCCACAAGCGCATCAGAGTCCGGAACTTTCCGCCGTTCCCCCGGGCGGCCGCGCCCAGGGGACCGAAGCAACTGCCGGAACGCGGCCCCGGCAGACTGCCCCAGAAAGGAAGGGACTCGGAAATCTTGGTGGGGAGGTCAGAGGAGATATCAGTTGACGCCCGATCCGCCGGGGCCACAGGGCGGGTCGGACGGCTGGGGGAGGCCCTGTTCAAGTGCGCGTCCTGCGGCGGCACGCATTGGGTTTCTGCCGCCTTCGTGTACGGGCTGAAACACATGGTGGGCGTGCGCGCCGGCGACCGCGTGGAAGGACCCAGCCTGCCCTGTCCCGCCTGTGGGGGCTGGGCCTTCCGGAGCGGAGACCCGCGTCTACGGCCGCCCAGGGCCGCGGCGTTGGGGGCGCAGGCTGCGGTCAGGGCCGCCTTGAAGCCAAGGCATGTACCCGTGCGGCTTCGAAGCATCTGCGATGCGGTGGTGGCCACACCCGAAAGCCGGGTAGCCGTCTTGGATGTGGGGACTGGGGAAATTCTTTACCTCAGCCGGCGCTCTCGCCGGCGCCCCACGTCCCCGGACCAGCCCGGGCCCTACGGGCGGGAACTGGACGCTTGGATGGCGCTGCAGACCAGCGAATACCAGCGCCTGCCGGAACTGGACAGCGAGGAGCGCCGCTCTCTCATGCGCCAGTTCGTACGCACCCTGGGGGATGACCGCATACGAGACCGCCTCTGGCGGCTGACGGAACGGCGCGTGCCGTACGCCGGCTTCCGGAGGGGTCTCAGCCAGCACCCCTGGCACGAGGGGCGCTGGCTGGAATTCTCGCGACGCTACATCAGGCCCGTGGTGATGGACTGGCTGGAGCAGGAACACCTGGTGTTGGAGGCCATCGGGAGCTGAAAGGCGGGACGGGCGCGCTGCAACTGACGCCAGGGAGCATGGGGCTCCCGGGTTGGGGGTGTCAGTCCGCAAGCGCGAAGAACCGGTTCAGACAGGGGAAGGGAGGGGCAACGCCGCCCCTCCTTCCTTGTTCCGCAACCGTTTGTCTTACCGCTTTTGTGCAAAATCTGGCAGGGTCTGGCACCGGATGCGGCGAATCCCTCCCCGTGGAGGTACTCGCCTTGGACTTTCGCAGTCTTGCCCTCAACCTCAAGCGCGAGCTGGAACGCGAGTTTGGCGAAAACCCCGCAGTCAGCCACCCCCGTGGCCGCACCAGTCAGGCCCTGCAGCTCCTGGATCAGCAGCTTGACGACATCGTTGCCGGACGGCGCCGGTTTCAGTGGGTTCACGCGGCTCGCCTCTTTGGGCTGGTGCCGCGCCAGGGGCCGGCGCTGCTTCAGGAGCCCCCCGACCTTCTTGCGCTGCTGCAGGAGGGCCTGCGTGCCGGCCGCAGCTTCCTGGTGGTGGGACCCTCGCGCCCGGAAATGGACCGCATGCTCGCCAGGAGTCCGGTGAAGCCCATGGGCACGGCCGGGCAGTGGGCCGAAGCCTTGCTGCCACTGGTCGAGGCCTGGGATGCCGCGCGCGCCCGGCGCCAGGAGGCGTACGCCCGCCAGGAGCGGTTGGCGCGCGGCCTTGCGCGCCTCAAGGAGATGCACGAGCTTCGTCAGTGGCAGGTGCGGGTGGCGGACAAGGCCGCATCGCTGGTGCCCGAGGTGGAGCGCCTGCGCGCCTCCACGCGGGACCTTCAGACCCGCCTCACGGAACTCGATCGCCAACTGGAGCGGGCCCGCAAGGCCGGCGCCCTGGGCCGCTGGGCCCTGGGACTGCGTGACGCCGAGGCGGCCGCCGAGCGCGACCAGGTCTCGCTGGAGCTGCGCATGGGCCTGGGGGCTCTACACATCCGCGAGACGGAGCTGCAGAAGTGGCAGGAAGAGGCCCTGTCACGGCAGCAGACCCTGCGGCAGTTGGAGAGTGGGTTTGAAGAGGAATTCGGCTGTGCGCCGGATCCGTCCGCCCTGACCCGGCTGTTCAAGGAGACCAGGGAGCAGGCCCGTCAGTTGGACGCCGCCGTCCGTGAGGCCGCAGTGTCCATGGAGCAGGCGCAGGAGACGCTACTGCAGGGGGCGCGCCTGGTGACCCTGGCGTTTGACGAGTGGCCCGCCTCTCCGGTACTCTTGGATCTGGAGTATGACACCGTGGTACTGCTCCGGCCGGAGGCCCTTCACCCCGGTTTTCTCTTCCTGGCGGCCGGCCTGGCCCGGGCGCGCGTGGCTGTCTACGGTTCGCCGCCGGAGCCGCCCACTGAGCCCCAGAAGCAGCGGCGGCGCCTCGCCGCGGCACGCCGCCCCCTCACGGCCCGCGGCGCGCTGCCCAAGACCCGAGGTGACGGCCGGCGACGGCTGAAGGAAAGGCCGGATGAGGTAGAATAAAGGTACCCGTCGGGAGGCCCGCTCCGCGCGGGCCCCTTCGTTTGCTCAAGGAGGATGGGTTTGGACAATCTGGACAAGGCCCTGACCGACCTGTTCGGCCACGCGCAGTTTCGCCCTCGCCAGAGGGAAGCGGTGGAGGCCGTGCTGGCGGGCCGTTCCGTTGTGGCCGTGTTTGCCACCGGGGGCGGCAAGTCCCTGTGCTATCAGTTGGCCGGGTCCCTCCTGCCGGGGGTGACCCTGGTTTTCTCGCCCCTGGTCTCACTGATGAAGGACCAGTCCGAAACGCGCCTGGCCCGCCGCCTGAAGTTGACCACCATCAACAGCCACACCCCTGCAGAAGAAGCCGGGGAACGCCTGAAGGGCCTGGCGGACGGGACCTACCGCATGCTGCTGGTGGCGCCGGAACGGCTGCGGCGCGCAGACTTTGTGGACGCCGTCCGCCGGCTGCAGGTCAGCCTGCTGGTGGTGGACGAGGCCCACTGCATTTCGGAGTGGGGCCATGACTTTCGACCCGACTACCGACTCATCCGCGGTTTCCGCGAACGCCTGGGCAAGCCGCCGGTGATGGCCTTGACGGCCACGGCTACGCCCCAGGTAAGGCGGGACATCAAGGCCCAACTGGGCATCCCCGACGCGGTGGAAGTGGTGGGGAGCGCGGACAGGCCCAATATTGCCATCAGTGTGCAGCGGCTGCGCTCCGAGCGGCTGAAGCTGGAGGAAGTGGTGCTGGCGCTCCGCTCCACGCTGGGCATGGGCCTGCGCCCGGGCGGCGAGCGTGATCCGGAGTCGGGCTCCGTCATCATCTACGTGCCCACCACCCGGACGGCCGAGCGGCTGGCGGAGGACCTCACCCAGCAGCTTCGGCTGAAGGTGCTTCCCTACCACGCCAAGCTCCCCCCCGCCATGCGCACGCGGGTTCAGGAGGCGTTCATGGGTGGACAGGCCCCGGTGGTGGTGGCCACCAACGCCTTCGGCATGGGCCTGGACAAGCCGGACGTCCGCCTGGTCCTGCACTACGGCGTGCCCGCTTCCTTGGAGGGATATTATCAGGAGATCGGCCGGGCCGGACGAGACAAGCGGCCGGCCCGGGCTATTCTTCTCTACACAGCCAGGGACGTCGACTTCCGCCGCTGGCTGCTGGACGAGGCACGGGTGCGCCCGGACGATGTCCGGCAGGTACTGGACGCTCTGAAGGCCGGCCAGCCGCCGGACCTGGCTCCGCCCCGCCGGCCGCCGGCGACGGCGCCCGCCAGGCTGCCCAGGCTTGCGTCCGACAGGCGCGGCGGCCATGCCACACGCACCATTGACCTGCCCCTGCCCCAGGAAGAGGCGGCCGCCACCAAGCTGCAGGCCATCCTGGCCGAGTTGGAGATGCATGGCCTCATCGAGCGGCGCACCAGGGGTCCGGCCTCCGTGCGCATCGGCGTCACCACGGAGGAGGGGCTGGAGAAGGCCGCGCGAACGGCCGGCACCGTGCTGGACCGGCTTCACCGTCAGCGAGCGGCCAAATTCCGCAAGGTGGAGGAGTTTTTGGCAACCACCGGCTGCCGCCGCGAGTTCATACTGCGGTACTTCGGTGAGAAGCCGGGGAAGCCGCCGCGCCCCTGCTGCGACCGGTGCGCCCGCGCCGCCGACTCCGTGCTTGTGGGCGGGCTGCCCGCCGCCACGCGCCGCGTGCGCATCGGCAGGGCGTCGGCCGAGGGAGAGGGAGCCGCCCGGGGTGCGGGCCCAGCGGCGAGGTCCGGCGTCATGTCCGTGGAGGCCGCCCTCCAGGCGGGCAAGCAGCGCGATGCCGCCGCCGTGCCGGCTCTCCTGGGCCTGCTGGAGGCGCAGGAAGAGGTGGCGGTGATGGCGGCCTGCACCGCTCTGGGACGCATCAAAGATGCGCGGGCCGAAGCTCCGCTGCGCCGTCTGTTGAGTGACCCCCGGGCCCAGGTACAGCGCCACGCGGCCGAGGCGCTGGGCGAACTGGGACGGAGCCTGGACACCGTGCTGGCCCTGGAGTTGATGGCTTCCACCCAGGCCCGCACGCCGCCGGGCCGGGCTGCCGCACTGGCCCTCGCCCGTGTGAAGCGGCGGGCCAAGACGCACACATCTACCGGGAATGCGCCGACCGGGGCGGCGCCGACGGAAGCCGCGGGCGTCGGCCCCGCCTCCGGTTCGCTGGACCCGGCTGAGAACGGCGTTCTGGCGGTTCTGGCCGGAGCCCTGGGCGCCGTCACCGAGGAGGACGTGGCCCTGCACGTCAGCGGCCGTCGGGCCCACCCTTCGCTGGCGCCGGAGGCCTTTGGGCTGCTGCGCGCAACGTCCCCAACGGCCGTGCGCCGCACCTTCACCCAACTGAGGGAACGGGGCCTGCTGCGGGGAGGAGAGGCGCGCGGTCACGCGGCCAGCCTCACGCCCCGCGGGAGGGCCCTGCTGGTCTCCCACCGCGGATGAACGAGCACAAAACGTTGCCCCGGCAGAGGATGCCGGGGCTCCGATTGCACCAGTGAGTCTGTACCTAGCGGAAAAGGAACAGGTAGAGCGCGGCCTGGGCCAGGGCCAGCAAGGGGAAGCCGAGGCGGAAAGACGTGTGGCGCGTCTTGTGGTGGAACAGGCGCATGCCCAGCCAGGCGCCGGGCCCGCCGGCCAGCCAGGCCAACGCCCACAGGGTCCGCTCCGGCACGCGGCGCAGGCCGCCCCTGGCCAGCCGTTTGTCCAGCCACATGACCGCCAGCGCCCCCAGATTGACCAGCATGATGTAGACGTTGAGGGCCTGCAGCCAGGGGAACGCGGGTGCGGGCATTCAGAACTCATCTCCGAAAGGCTTTATACGATCACAGGAATTCGCCGTCGCCGCCCGTTCGGCCTTCAGCGCCCGCCCAATGCCTCGCTGACGAATGCCGTCACGACTCCCAGGCAGCACGACCCCTGAGGGTTGGCGCGCTCACAGCGACGGGCGTCCGAGCCAACCCTAGAACGGATCCTCTCGGGAATCTCCGTCCGCCCGGTAAGAGGTACCGGCCATTGGGGAGACGGCCGGGTGTCGCGCGTCTGCGGCCGGCCGTCAGACCTTATCCGTGCCTGTTGGTGTGCCGTCATTCGCGTCCTCCGAGGCCTCGTCGCCGCCTACCAGAGGCAGGTCGGCCCAGAACGTGCTTCCCTCGCCGTAACGGCTTTCGCAGCCCACGGACCCGCCCAGCGACGTGACAATCTCCTTGACAATGGCCAGGCCCAGTCCCGTGCCGCCGCCTTCCGGCCCGTGCCCGCCCGGCGTCCGGGCCTTGTCGACCTTGTAGAAACGGTCCCAGATGTGCTCGACTTCGTCCTCGGGGATGCCCCGGCCGTTGTCCCGCACGGACAGCCGCAGGAACGACGGATGCGGCTCGGCCCTGACCTCTATGCGCCCATTCTCCGGGGTGAAGCGCAGGGCGTTGTCCACCAGGTTGGTGAGGACCTGGATGATGCGGTCCTCGTCTCCCAGGACCAGGGGCAGGTCAGCCGTTTCGTCGGCAACGGGCGGGTCGGAGGCAAGCGCTACGGACTTTTGCGCCGCCCGGGACTCGAAGGCCGTCAGCACGCGGTCCACCACGTCCAGCACATCCACCGGCTCGCGGCGCATTGTGACGCGGCGCGCCTGCAGTCGGGCCAGGTCCAGAAGGTCGTCCACCAGGCGCCCCAGGCGCAGCGAGTCGTCCAGCATGACGCTCAGGACGCGCTTGCGCTCCTCCGGTCGCACGGTACCGTCGAGCATCAGCTCCAGGTAGCCGCGAATGGAGGCCAGGGGAGCCCGGAATTCGTGGGAGACGTTGGCCATGAAGTCGCGGCGCAACTGGTCCAGGGACTTCTGCTCCTCCACCAGGGCCTGCTGCTGGGCCATCAGTTCACGCTGCTGCTGCAGGGTGGTCTCAATGCGTTCGGCCGCCAGGTTGAACGTCAGCGCCACCTGGCCCACCTCGTCCAGCGACTCCACCTGCGCGCGGGCGGAGAAGTCGCCCTGGGCAAACTCCCGGGCCAGACGGTTCAGGCGGGCCAGCGGCGCGGCAATGCCCTGGGACACCAGGAAAGCCAGCACCGCCGCCAGCAGGGTGCCGCCCAGGCCGGTCAGCAGGATCAGATGCCGCATGCTGTCCAGCGTGGCCTTGACGTCGTTGAGGGAGGCAGACACCAGGAGGGCTCCGCCCTGGGACAGGGGCACGGCCACGCCCAGGGGGGGTACGACGAAGAGACCGCGGCCCAGCCAGGTGGAGACCAGGTAGCCCTGGCGGAGCTGGTCCATCTCATCCCTACCCAGCGTAATGGTGCCTGCGGCCGTCGGCTGCACCAGGCTGTCCTGGGTCTCCAGGTACTCGGCCGAAACCAGGTAGGCCTCGTCAATCTCCAGCAGCGGCTTCATGGCTTCCAGGAAGACCCGCGGATCACGTCCCAGCACGCCCATCATGGTGCCAGGGACGGCCAGCGGGCGGAGGCGCGCTGCCAGGGCGGCCTCCTTGGCCTCCAGCAGTCTTGAACGCATGAGGTACCCGGTGGATGCGCCCACAGCCACCAGCGTGATGATGTTCACGGCCATGTAGGCTCCGAACAGCCGCCAGAAGAGCGGTGGCCGCTTCAGGCGAGGCGCGCGGGCGCGCAGCATCACGTCATCACCTCAAACTTGTAGCCAGCGCCGCGCACGGTACGCAGGTAGCGGTAGGGGGCGGAGCGCGCCTCCACCTTCTGGCGCAGCCGCTTGATGTGCTCGTCCACGGTGCGGCCGTCGCCGGTGTAGCTGTAGCCCCACACGGAGGAGAGCAGTTGGTCGCGGCTGAACACGTGGCCCGGCGTTGCGGCCAGGAACGCCAGGAGATCGAACTCCTTGGGCGTCAGGCTGACCGGTTCGCCGGCCACGGTGACCTCGTGCCCGTCCAGGTCGATGGTCAGCGAGGGGAAGTCCAGGCGTTGCCGCTCCTCGCCGGCGCCCGGGGTGGCCCGGCGGAGGATGGCGCGGATGCGCGCCACCAGTTCCCGAGGGCTGAACGGCTTGGTCAGGTAATCGTCCGCCCCCAGTTCCAGGCCCAGGACCTTGTCCACCTCGTCACTGCGAGCGGTGAGAATCAGGATGGGCGTCTGCTGGTTCTGACGAATGGCTCGGCAGACGGAGAAACCGTCCATGACAGGCAGCATCAGGTCCAGAACCACCAGGTCGGGGCGCTGGGCGCGCGCCATGTCCAGCCCCGTGGCGCCGTCGAACGCCTTCAGCACCTTGTAGCCCTCGCGTTCCAGAGCCAGTTGGATCATATCGGAAACGTGGGCGTCGTCTTCCACAACCAGAATGGTCGCCATGGCGGACCTCCTCCCGTGGTTCCCCAGTATCTTTTCCGCCTCAAGGCCCGGATTCCCTTGCCGCCGGGCCCAGCGTTTACACGATGTTTTCACGCAACGAAGCCGGGGCGGGCTCTCAGCCCACCCCGGCCCCGGCGGTACACCGTCCTAGGCCAGGCCCAGAAGCTGGGTCAGGCGGCGGCGGTCGAAGCCCACCACTACCTCGCCGTCGATGTCGATGACCGGGACGCCCATCTGGCCGGACTTCTGGACCATCTCCATGGCGGCCAGGCGGTCGCGGGAGACATCCACGTCGCGGAACGGGATGTCGTTCTCGGCCAGAAACTCCTTGGTGGCGCGGCACCAGGTGCAGGTGGGGGTGGAATAGACGGTAACGTCCATGGTGCGCTCTCCTTTCCTATTGTGAGGTACCGATGCGGTCTATCGCTGGTCCACAAGCCGCTTGCGGCCGTGGACAAACTTCTCTGCGGCAATGGCGGCCAGGGCGCCGTCTGCGGCGGCGATGACCGCCTGCTTGACGGGAGTGCGCCGGGCATCTCCGGCCGCGAAGACACCCGGCACCGGCGTGGCCATGGTCTCATCGGCCTGCACGTAGCCGCCCTCGTCGGTGGGAACCTGGCCCATCAGGAAGTCGGTGGCGGGCTTTGATCCCGAGAGGTAGATGAACACTCCCTGAACGGGCAGCACCTCATCGCCGCCACCCCTGGGCTGGATCCGGACTCCCGTCACCCAGGGGTTCCCCTCCACGCCCAGCGTGCGCGTCTGCAGGTGCACCGTCAGGTTGGGCAGGTCCGGGAACTCCCCGGAATCCATTCCCCAGACGGTTTGCCCTGGCACCAGGAGGTGCACCCGGCTCGCAAACTGCGCCAGCACCCGGGCCTCGTGGACTGCCTCCTCGTTGTCTCCCACCACGGCAGCCACCCGGCCCTGATGGAAGGCTGCATCACATGTGGCGCAGTAGCTGACGCCCCGGCCGAGGAGTTCCGCTTCGCCGGGAAGTTTGGTGGCGCGGCCGCGTGCCCCCACGGCGATGATGACCGAGCGCGCCCGAACAATGCCGTCATTGGTGTAGAGTTCCTTCTCCTCGCCTTCCAGCGAGACGCCCTGCACGCTGGTCTGCACGAAGCGTGCACCGAACGAGGAGGCGTGGCGACGCATCCGCTCCACCAGTTCCTCACCGGTCAGCGTCTCCTCAACGCCGGGGTAATTGGCAATCTGGTGCGTAATCGCCAGGGCGCCGCTGCCGGGGGCTTTGTCCAGCACCAGGGTGCTGAGCCTGCCCCGGGCTGCATAGAGAGCCGCGGACGCGCCGGCGGGTCCGGCGCCGACGATGGCCACGTCATAAACCCTGGCCTCCAGGATCTCCTCAAGCACGGGCTCACTCTGTACGAACACGGCGGACATAGGCGACGCCTCCTTTCAGGGCGGTCACGGGACCAGGCGGCCTAGAAGGTCCTGGAACCGGCGATACAGTTCACGGTTGAGGGAGTAACAGGTGGATGGCCCCTTGTCATGTCCCTCCAGCAGTCCCGCTTCGCGCAGAGCCTTGAGGTGGTGGGACACGGTGGACTGCGCCAGCCCAAAGTGACTTACCAGGTCGCCGCAGTAGAGGGGACGGGACGCCAGGAGGCGCAGAATCTGAACCCGCACCGGATGGCCCAGGGCCTTGCAGATGTCCGCCAGAAGCTGGTCGCTGTCATTCTGCCGGTCCGGCTCCATGGTAGTCCCCCCTGCCGCGCTGCATCGGCTAAATCGTATATCGACGATTAACGATGTCGAGTATACCCAGACGGGTATCAACTGTCAAGCCCCCAATCCGGGGAAAACCCTGCCGAAATCGATCGGACGGGAAGGAGAGACTTGGGGGAGCCGTCGAAGTGGTGAGAGACGTTCGGATATAGGGGTTTTGGAGGACATGATGGGGCACCTGGAAGTCGTTTGTGGCAGCATGTTCAGTGGCAAGTCCGAGGAACTGATTCGCCGCGTGCGGCGGGCGGTCATCGCCCGGCGCAAGGTGGGTGTGTTCAAGCCCTCCACGGATGACCGCTACAGCCGCGAGGCTGTGGCCTCCCACAATGGTATGTCCATTGAGGCCGTGGTGGTCCCCGCCGAGGACCCCTGGGCCATCTGGTCCTGGGTCAACGAGAACCCTGTTGAGGTCGTGGGCATTGATGAGGCCCAGTTCTTTGACGCCAGTCTGGCGCAGGTTGTGGACCGCCTGGTGCAGCACCGCATCCGGGTGATTGTAGCTGGCCTGGACATGGACTTTGCCGGACGGCCCTTCGGCGTCATGCCGCACCTGATGGCCGTTGCCGACGAAGTCACCAAGCTCAAGGCCATCTGCGCCCGCTGCGGCGAGCCGGCCACCTTCAACCAGCGCTTGATTGACGGCAAGCCGGCCAGGCTGACCGATCCCGTGGTCCTGGTGGGCGGCGGGGACCGCTACGAGGCCAGGTGCCGCCGCTGCTTCGAAGCTCCCCAGTAACGGGAGTCATCTCCTGTCCCCGTTCGGCATGGTGAGGGGCGAGCCTTGCGGCTCGCCCC
>JBLNCQ010000056.1:0-9379 GCA_050260815.1 Bacillota bacterium | reverse complement strand
ACGTGCGCTCCACCGACCTGGTGGCACGCTACGGCGGCGACGAGTTCGCCGTGGTGATGCCGCGCACGACGCAGGAGGAGGCCCATGCTCGCATGACCGAGCTGGCCGAGGACAGGAACCGGCGGGTGCCCATCGGCACGGACCTGATCCCGCTGCCAACTGCCTCCTGGGGCGTGGCCAGCTTCCCCGCCCAGGGAGAGACGGCCGAGGAACTGGTGGCCTGCGCTGACGCGGGCATGTATGAGGAGAAGAAGACCAAACCGTCGCCACACTTGTACGTCGTCAAGTAGGAGCAAGGGGCAGCCCCATCGGCTGCCCCATTTTTGTGCCCTTGGGCCGACCCGTCGCATAGGATACCCTGGCATCACAGTTCCGGGTCTCACCCGGAGAAAGGGAGGGCAGAAGACATATGACGGGTCGGTTCGTGCAGGTGCTTCTGCGGGCCGTGGTGGGCAAGGCCAGGAAGCGCATCAGAACCACCCAGGAGATCCAGCTCGGCAGCCGCGTCCGGTCCCTGCTCGGCTGCCACGTGTCCCGTCCATCCGTGACCGCCGCCTTCCGTGACAGCAAGGTGGAGGTCACGCTTGAGTTTGACGTGGACGCCTGGTTTACATCCGACGACACCGGTCAGACCGTGCTTCACCGCGAACCGGTGACCTTGGTCGAGACCGTGGACGTCGACCTCATCGGCCCGGTCCTGGCGGACCCGGCGGCGTTCGCCCACCTGGTGGGCAGCCTGCGCTGCGCCGAGACCCACGTCACCACACCTGCGGGGGCCCCGTGCTCCACGCTGACCGTCGCCATTGTCGGGACGGGTGTGGCGGAGGTGGTGGCGACCACGCGGCTTCTGGTGCAGGCCTTCCCCGTGCCGGAGACGGAGGACAAGGAAGAGAAGGACCTGGCCGGTGAGGTGGAACCCGAAGAGCTGGAGGACGACACCTGGGAAGACGAGGAGCTGCTGGAGGCGGACGTCTGAGGCCGCAGGCAGCCTATTCATCCATCCAGGGGAGCGAAAAGAGGAAGCCCTCCGCTTTTCGGTTCCCTCTCTTTTTGCCCCACTCCCGAGGGGAAGGTAGGCCACGGCAGGTGAGAGCATGGGTGCGGCACAGGTGAAACCGATAGTCCTGTCACCGGAGCAGGAGCCGCTGCCGGGCACGGCGCGGCCGCAGCCCCGCCTGCTTCTGGCGGAGCGGGCGGCGACGCGCTGGCTCCTGGCCTATCTGCCTCCCGGGTGGAGCGTGCGCCGGGAGGCGGACGAGCAGGCGGAAGGAGACGAAACCGCAGAGATTCTGGTCCGCTGGGGCAGCCTGGCGGGACCAGAGGGGAAGCGGCTGACGCTGAACACACTGGAGGCCCTCAGCAGGGCCAGGGATCCGGCGACCGTCATGGAAACGTGGCAGGCGTCCCGGGTGCGGGCCCTTTCCCGCCAGGAGAGCGCGTCGGTCCGTCGCCGGCTACGCGTTGACGTGTTCAACGGGCGGGTGCTGGCCATGCACGTCCCGGGCCACAGGGGGAGGCTGCGGCCCTTCGCCTGGGAACGAAGCCGTGAGGGCGCCCTTGTCGCCTGGCACGCCATGCGCGCCCTGCACGCCCTGCGCCTGGATTTTGGAGCGGTCACCATGGGGGTGCAGGGCCTTCGCACCTACGCCCTCGGTGTGGAGCCATGCCCCGGCCTCACCCCCACCCTGGCTGCCAGGTACGCGGCGGCGCTTGATTCGCTTCAATCCGGGGGGCAGTGGTGGCCGGGCGACCCACCGGTGTCCCAGACTCAGGTGGTGCTGGGCGCCGACCCCGAGTTTGTCCTCCGGGATCGGGTTACAGGGCGCGCCATTCCGGCCTCCGACTTCTTCCCCCGCTACGGGCTGGTGGGCTGCGACCGTCAACTGGCGGACCGGGGCACACGGGACCTGGCTCTGGCCGAGGTCCGCCCCGCCCCATGTGAAGACCCGTCTGAGCTGGTGGAGCAAATCCGTAGCGCGCTGGTCCAGGCGTCGCTCCGCATGCCCAGCCGCGACATCGAGTGGGTGGCAGGGAGCAGGCCTTTCACGCGGCTGGCCATTGGCGGCCACGTGCACTTCAGCGGCCTGACCCTGACGCGGCCGCTTCTCACTGCACTGGACAACTACCTGGCGCTGCCGGTCATGATGATTGAGCGTGCGGCAACGGCGCGGCTACGGCGGCATCGCTATGGTTTCCTGGGCGATGTTCGGATGAAGGATCATGGCGGCTTTGAGTACCGCACGCTGGGCAGTTGGCTGGTTTCGCCCAACCTGGCGCGGGCCGTGCTGGCTCTGGCCAAGCTGGTGGCGGCGGACCACCAGTTTCTGCGGCGGGACTGGCTGGCCGACCCGGCCAGGCAGGAGGCGTTTCATGGCTGCCAGAAGGACGGCTTCCACGAGATCATGCCGGAGGTCTGGCGGGACCTGGAAGCAGCGCCCGGCTACAGCCGCTACTCGGAGCATCTGGCGCTGCTTCGCTCCATGCTGGAGCAGCGGCAGCGATGGAACGAGCAGGTGGACCTTCGCTCCACCTGGGGAGTATAGCAGCAGGATCGGCCGTGGCCGGTTCCGAGACAAGGACGCCGGAGGGGCGACTAGTCCCCTCCGGCGTCTGTTTCCCTGGCTTCAGGCCGGTCTGTGGGTACGGGCTCCACCGTCCGCAGGCGAAGGATGATCTTGCCATTGGGCCGGGTGAAGACGTCATAGGCCACCAGGCCGCAGGCAAAGAAGGCACGCAGGCTGGGCAGGTTGTCGGAGGCCACCTCTGCGTAGTAGCGGCCCAGGGCGCGTACAACCAGCCGCAGCAGCGTTCCCGCCAGCCCCCGGCCGCGGTTGTGGCGGTGGACGGCTGAAACGGAAAGCTCGTGGCCCCAGCGCACCGCGGCGGTGACGGCGATGACCCGCCCTTCGTGGTCGAGAGCTGTCAGGACGAATGTCCCCGGCCGCCCCACTTCCTCCGCTGTGAGTGAAGCGTAGCGGCGCAGAGCCTGCAGCGTCAGCCGCCCGTCTCCGTGATTCCGCAGCAGGTCCATGGTGCGCGGGTGCAGGCGCTGGAAGTTGGCGCCGGTGAGGCGGACGTAGATCACTTCCTGGGCTGCCGGTTTTCGTGCGCCGTTGGTCCAGGTCTGGGACGCGTCTGCGGGGCGCCGGGCGGGCGCTGGCCGGCCGCCGCCTGCACGCCTCCTCACGGCCGGCGCCCCGCCAGGGACAGAGCGTAGCGCAGCAGCCGGATGCGCCACCGGCGCTGGATCTTGGGTTCATCAAAGCGCATGGGCTTGGCGTTGGCCTCCAGGAACCAGACGTGACCCTGCGGGCTGACCGTGATGTCCATGGACATCTCCGCCAGGCGCCCTCCGAAGTGCTGGTCCAGAAGCCGGGCGGACGCCGCCGCCAGGTTGCGAACGCGCCGGTAGACCCCGCCGGGATGGTGTAGGCTCTCCTTGAACGCCTCCCGGAGGACCTCCTTGGGCTGGGCCAGAGAGCCGCCGTTGGGAACATGCGTTGTGATGCCCCCGCGTCCCGCCACACGTATGCCGGCGCCCGTGATCCGCCAGGTGCCCACCGGGGCCTTGTGAAGCAGCAGGCGGAAATCAAAGGCCCGGCCGCGGTAGAGGGCCACCGGAACGGTCTGCTGCACCACATAGGGCTTGCCGCTCATCCGCTGCGCCGCGGCCAGGGCCAGGCTGCGAAGTCTGGGGTAGGCCTGGGACCTGACCGAGCCCTTCTGCAGAAGCCGCAGGACGTAGCGCCCCGAGGAGGCGTCCAGGCGCATGATGCCGCTGCCGGCGTGGCCGGTCCGGGGCTTGCAGTAGACGCTGCCGAACCGGCGCAGGAACCGCTCCACCTGGCCGGGACCTCGGAACGCTTCGGTCTCCGGCAGGTGCTCGCGCATGGAAGCGTGGCGGGCCAGGATCACATGGTTGGCCCACTTGTCGAAGAACCCGGGGTTGAACAGGGAGGCGCCCGCCCGCTGCAGGCGGTCCTTGGTGCGGCGCACCAGCGGGTGCGCCTCCACCTCGCGGCTGGGCAGGCGGTTGTAGACCACCCTGGGCAAGGGCAGGACCTGCCTGGCCCAGCGGCCGTTCCGGAAGACCGCCGCCCGCACTCTGCCGGCCTGCCAGTCCACCTCCGCCGGCGCAAAGACGCAAAAGACGGCGCCCTTGCGGCGGGCCATCCCAGACAGTGCCGCAAAGTGCTCTGTGCGCTCACCAAAGGGAGTTCTGCCGGCCAGTGAGAGGGGGGAGGCCGGCCTTCCCGGCTGCGTGGTGAGCGCGCCCAGGACGGTCGGCGCCCTTGGCGTTACGGCCGACGAGGGCGAGCCGTTGCCGGCGCCGGGTGCGGTCATCTGGCCCCACCCCCGGGCAGGGCCATGGAGACGGCCGCCTCCGGGGCGGCCCCGCTTGGGCTGTTAGCGGCAGGCGCGGACCCAGGCGCTGCGGAGAGCGCCCCGGCAAAGCGTCCGTCACGCTGAAAGCCTGCCCGGTAGCCGCCGTAGTAGACCAACCGGCGTGTCCACGTGCGGTTCCAGGCCGGCATGAGGTGGAAGACCTTGCGCCCGGGCTTGGCGTTGACCTCCAGTACCCAGGGCCTGCCCTTTCGGTCTACGGCCAGGTCCATGCCCAACTCGCCAAGTTCCAGGCCGATGCCGCGCTCCAGGGCGGCGGCTACGGCCAGTCCCGCCTCTTCCGCCCGCTGCCGCACCAGGGGAGCGTCCTTTCCAAACACGTGGGCCAGCACCGGCCCCACCATCTGGGCGTCGCCGCCGGTGCGAATATGGGTGGTGATGCCGCCCGGCGCAGCCAGCTTGGCCACCAGGGCGGTCATGCACCAGGTTCCGGACTCATCCTTCTGCACCATGGCGCGAAGGTCGAAGGCCCGCCCGCGGTACTCGGGCAGCCGCACCCCCTCCTGCACGATGCAGCGGGTGCCGCGGGCGTTGGCGCCGACCAGCCTGAGGACGGTTTTCCAGCCGCCCAGGCTGCGGATGGGACGCACGCCGCTCAGGCGCGTCACCCGGTAGCGGTGCGGTCCCAGGCGCTCCACGCGCATGATGCCGCGGCCGGCAAAACCGTCGCGGGGCTTGACGTAGACCATCCCGGTGGCGTCCAGCATCTCCAGCACATGCCTGGGCGTCGCCCGCAACGTCCGGGGGATCAGGTCACCCACGGCGCCGTCGCGGGAAAGAGCCTCGTTCACCTGCCACTTGTCGAAATAGCCGGGGTTGAAGAAGGCGGACGTAAGGGGAAGCGACCGCAGCCGTCCCTCAACGCTGCGAATGGGCGCGCTCAGTTCGCGACTGCGTCCCAGGATGCGGTTGTAGACCACGTCCGGCAGCGGGAACACGCCGGGCACCCAGCGTCCGCCGGTCCCCGACGGAGACAGGCGGTAGGTGTAGCCCCGCGTGCTCAGGCTGGCCCAGTTGACATCGCCCGGACCAAAGACATACGCCAGCCCGCCGGCGCGGGCGGCCAGCAGACAGGCGTCACGGAAGAAGTTCTGGTCACCCGCGTAGGGGCAGGCCCTTTGGTTGGCGTAGATGCTCCTCAGGCTGAGGAAGCCGAGCAGGGGACCCAGGTGCAGCCCCCCGTCCGCCTCGCGCCGTAGCCAGAACCGGTGCCCCGGCGGCAGGGCCAGGGCGGCCAGCACCGGCCGGCTGGCCCTGGCCACGGCCGGCGTGCCGCGCTGGCCGGGCCGGACGCGGACCGGCAGGCGCCGCTGTCCAACGCGCAGCGTGACGACCTCCTCACCGTCCAGCCTCAGGGAGCGCAGCGCGTCGGGCGGCAAGTCCAGCAGACGGCCCGCCTGGGCGGAGGCCAGGATCCGTCCCTGCCACAGGTTCACAGGGCCACCTCCTTGCTCTCCTCGGCCACAGGCTCAACTGGCTGCTGCGGCGGCGACGGCTCCGGGGCCTGCTCGGCGGGGGCGGGGGCGGCGTCCGCGTCCTGGGCGGGCTCACCCAGTTCGGGCAAGTCGTCCCCTGTCCCCAGGAAATCCGGTGGCGGGAGGTTGTGGTTGTGACCCCGGCGCGCCAGGTAGATGGCGTAGTCTATGGGGCGGCTGATGGACAGCGCCCGTTGGCGCGTGGCGTGGAGATGGAGAAGGATGGAGCGGCCGGGCTTGGGGTTGGACTCGATGTACCACACGTGTCCCTTCGCGTCCACGCCCAGGTCCATCCCCAGCTCACCCATGGGCCCCAAGGACTGCTCCATAGCCGCCACGAAGAGGCCCAGCACCCGCTTGACCTCGACCATGATTTGACGGGTGCGGGCGGGACCGAAGTGCGAGGCCAGGGCCCTTTCCACCGGCACGGCGCGTCCGCCGCCATGGAGGTTGGAGGTCACGCTGCCGCTGGCGCCCACCCGCAGGGCCATGCCGGTGATCTGCCAGACGCCCCGGCCGTCCCGCTGGACAAGGGCGCGGATGTCGGCGGTGCGCCCCCGCAGGTAGTCCAGGGTCAGGCCCTGCTGCGCCATATAGCGGCGCGATCCGGCAATTCGGCGGACCACAGCCGCCAGCGACGCGGCCGGAACAATGCGCGAGATGCGGCCTCCCTTCAGGCGCCCGGCCACGTGGCAGCGACCGCCGCCCAGACGGCGAATGCGGACCACGCCGCTGCCCAGCGACCCATCCACCGGCTTCATATAAACCGACGAGTAGGTGCGGAGCAGCTCCAGAACAGGCGCCGCTGAACCACGGCACAGGCGGGACTGGGGGAGGTGCGGCCGCAGGGCCGGCCAGCGCATCAGCGTGCGGTGCAGCCGGTATTTGTCCTGGAAGGAGGAGTTGACGAAGGGGCTGCCCCTGTCCTTGAGCCGCCGGATGGTGCTCAGTACGTGCTGATTGTAGGCGGCGGCGGGGTAGCGGTTGAACACGGCCCCGGGGAGAGGGTAGGGCCGCCGCACCCAGCCGCCCAGTTTGGGCGAGTAGGTGCGCCCCCACACGACTCGGTGCGCCCAGTCGACATCCCGGGGCGCAAAGGTGTAGACGACCACGCCCCTGGCCCTACCCACTTGCATCAGCTTCGCGTAAAACGGCGCCTGTTCGCCGTACTTCACTCCCGCTCCGCCGTGCCGGGCGATGGCCATGATGCCGATGTAGACGGTGTGCTTCGCCATGGCGAGTCTCCTTTTCCGAGGATAGGAAGCCGGTACGGAACAGGAAGAAGGCCAGCACCCCGCGCACGGAGCGCTGGATCGGGCGTGGCGGCGGCCACGGCCAGTAGCGCGCCGGACGTGAGTTGGCCTCGATCACCCAGATGCGGCCATGGCGATCGATCCCCAGGTCAATGCCCACTTCAGCCAGTTCGTGCCCAAGCCCCTCCTCCAGGGCCGTGGCCAGCACGCGTCCGGCCTCGTTCAGTTGCTGCGACGAAGGGGTCAGCGAACCCAGGGCGGCTCGGATCACACGGGTGGAGCCCACGGCCCGGCCGCCCAGGGCCACGTTGGTGGCCAGGCGATCCGGGGCGGCCAGGCGGGCCACCCGCGACGACACAGCCCACTGGCCTCGCGCGTCTTTTTGCATCAGCAGGCGAACATCGAAGGTGGAGCCGCGCAGTCGGGCCAGGTGAAGGCCCTGCTGTACGATATAGCGGCGGCGCCCCACGGCCGCCCGAGCCCGGCGCAGCACGGCCTTCAGGCTGGGCAGGACGGTCCGCCGGTCCCCCGTGCCCAGGGAGACGCGGTATTCGTAACCCACGCCAGGAATGCGGGTGATGCGGATGATGCCCTTGCCCAGGCTGCCGCCGGCCGGCTTCAGAAAAACGCGGGGATACGAGGCCAGGAGCTCTGACACATCCCGGGAGGACGCATACCGGCGCGTTACGGGCAGGTACCGCCGAGCCGCTTCGTTGCCCGACAGCGCCTGGTGGAGCTCCCATTTATCGAAAAACCTGCTGTTCAGGACGGTGATGCCCGGCGTCTTCTCCAGCCGCTGGAGGCAGCGGGCCACGTCGGGCCGGCGGTCCGAGCTGCGCGTCTGGGTGCGGACATAGACGATGTCCGGAAGCGGGAGAATGGCCCGACCCCAGGCCCTGCCCCGACGCACCACCGCCGCCACAGACCCGGACGCCCAGCGGATGTGCTCCGGGCCGAACACGTAAATGACGGCGCCGCGCTGCCGCCCGGCGTCGCACACCTGGGCGAAGAAGGCGGCCTGGGGGCCCAGGCGGGCCGGCGCCGGCGCGCCGCCGCGCAGGTGCAGCGAGCTCAAGATGCCCACCACGGGTCCCAGCCGGAGACCGTCCTCCTGCCGCGCCAGTCCCAGCCTGACGCCCGTTGGGGCAAGCAGGTGCCGCTGGGCGGAAGGGGGGAGAGAGACCACCGCCCGCACGTTCAGGTCATTTGCTTTCAACGTGACGCTGGTGGTGCGCTGGCCGAACGCCAGGCGAACCGTCTGGCCGGGCTCCAGGCCCCAACTGGTGAGCCACGTCGCAGGACAGGAGAGGGTCCGGGCTCCGTCGGACAGGCGAACGATGGCGCTGTACATGAGGCCCTCCTCCGGTCAGGCAGAATCATCATAGGCGGGAGGCCACCAGAAGGTCACCGCCGTCGTCATCCGCAGAGGCGGATCCCTCCCGCGTCAGGCCGCTTAGTGAGGCCGCCTTGGAGGACTTCCGGCCGGGCCTGAGTTCGTACAGGTGCCGGGAGTAGGCGAACACGCGCTGGATGCTCAGCAGGCGGACCGGGCGGCTGAAGACGGCGCGGGAGTACTTGCCATTGGCCTCAATCAGCCAGACCTGCGCCTTGGTGTCCAGGGCCAGGTCCAGACCCAGTTCGGCCAGGGGGCCGATGACGCGGTCCAGGGCCCTGGCCACCTCGAAGGCCACCTCCGTGAGCCGCTGCTTCAGTTCGGCCGGTGTTTCGTCCCAGCCGTGGTGGCGCGCGGCGTGGCGCAGAAGGTCATCCAGCCGCCGCAGGCTCCCCCCGGCCCCAATGTTGGTCACCACCTGGCCGGGTCCGGCCACCTTGGCGAACCCCACGGTCACCTGCCACTCGCCGCGGCCATCCTTCTGGACCAGCATGCGGATGTCGGCGGGCCGGCCTCCGAAGCGGCAGAGATCCAGGCCCTGCTGGGCCAGCCAGATGCCCCGCCGGGTGGTCAGGCGGAGTCGCCGGGTAAGGCTCTCCGCGCCGTTGAGGTGGAGCCGGGCGGTGTGGCGGAAGCCCTTGGCCGCCTCCCAGCGGTAGCTTCCGGCGGGTGCCCGAGAGACGCGCACCACACCCCAGCCCAGGGTTCCGCCGGCGTGTTTGACGTAAACGCTGGGGTAGCGGCGGAGGAGGCTGCGCACGTTGGTGGGCGTGGCCGCAAGGGTTTCCGGCAGATGCGGCTGCAGGTCCGGTACCTGCCGCAGAATCGCTCCCACCTGGTTCTTGGTGAGGAAT
>JBLNCQ010000055.1:0-2575 GCA_050260815.1 Bacillota bacterium | reverse complement strand
TGCGCCGGCCGATATGCACCGGCAGATGATGGAGTATCCGCCGCACGTGCAGGCCCAGCAGGAGGCGGTGGAGGCAGCGGCCCGGGCCCTGTGGGAGGACTTCGGCCCAAGGGTGCGCGTGGAGAGCGTGCCCCTCACCACTCTGCAGGGCGCTTGGCTGGCGTTCCGGCACCGTCTCGGCGCTGACGCCGTGGCCCTGGTGAACGGGCAAGGGCCCGTGCCCCTGACCCACGGTTATCAGGCGCTCAGGGAGGCGGTGCTAAGGTATCTGGCTCCCGGAGAGGTCGGCCAGCCATCGGCTACCGGGTGAACCCGTTATGCGTGAAGGCCCGCCGCACGACGATGCGGTGGGCCTTCTTACAGGAATGGGGAACTGAGGTGGTGAAGTACAACGGCCAGGCCTGTATGAGGAGGAACCACGGATGATCAAGCCCCATGCCCTGCAGCCGGGGGATACCATCGCCATCGTCTCGCCCAGCGCCGGGATCGCCAGCCTGGTGCCGCGACGGTTTCGGCGCGGACTGGACTACCTGGAGGGGATGGGGTACAGGGTCAAGGTGATGCCGCACGCGCTGGGTCGCCGGGGTCATCGCGCCGCAACCTACGAGTAACAGGCAGAGGACCTCAACCAGGCCTTTGCCAACCCCGGCGTGAACATGATCCTGACCACGATTGGCGGCTACACCTCGAACGGTGTCCTCCGCCACCTGGACTGGGACGTGGTGCGCAGCCACCCCAAGATCGTGATGGGATACTCGGATACCACGTCCCTGCTCACGGGGCTTTACACGGCAGGCGATCTGGTGACCTTCTACGGAGGCGGAGATGGACACAGGGACTCAGACGCTCACGCTGCTGGAACCGGCTGTGCTTGTCTAGACGGTCAGGGCCTGAAGAAAGGAGCCCCGCCGGTCGTTGATGACCTGCGGGGCTTCGCTCCATCATTCCGCGGGCCTGAGCACCAGCCGCTGGCCGGGGTAAATCGCGCCGTTTCCCGCCCCCGTCGGATGTTATGCCTGCAGGATGCTTACCTTGCCGGTGGCGAGTTCCTGTACCAGGCGCAGGGCCTGCCCAATCACCGCTTCCTGCCCGGGCGGGACCTGGAGCGTTAGGAACAGATGAGGCGTCTCGCGCTGCAGCCTCAGTTCCAACAGCCCCGGCAGGACCGGCGGCGGAACAGGCCGCGACTCGCCCTTCTCGTGAGGTGCTTCCGGACGACGCAGCAAATGGGGGTGGGGCGGGCGCTGAAAGTCTGCCTGGATGACCAGGCGGTCGCGGCGTCCCAGCCATCTCCAATACAGCCAGACCAGCGGCAGGTCACGGGCCTCCAGAAGCCCCACGGCCTGAAAGCGAATCATGCCGCGGGCAGGGCGCGCCACGTCAACCTGGAAACCACCGGTGCCAAACCAGCGAATGGAGGCCTCGCCACCCAACAGGGGCAGCTCGGTCTTGAGTGCTCGGACCAGGTCTGCGGCGCGTCGGCGGTTGGCCAGTGAGCCGGTCAACCACCAGACGAAGGCGACGGCGCTGACAAGGATAACGGCGTACGTGGCCGCACGACCTCCTTACTAGATAGGGGGGCTGGGCGCATGGACTCGGACCGTTCAGTGGATGTGGGGCGCCTCTTCCAGGACCTCCCGCTCCTCGGCCTGACGGTGGAGCCAGCCCGACAGTTCCGGCAGGGCATAGGGGAGGAGCCGGAGGCCCATGGTGCTGTTCATCAGCGGGATGCCCAGGAGTTCTCCGTACAGGATCACGTTGAGAATGTCGGAGTACCGGGCCTTCTCATGCCGCAGCTCGTGGTAGTACTCAAAGAACAAGAGCCCCCACACGAACTGCTTCACTTTGCCCCAGAGCGTATCGGGGCGTTGTGCCAGGCGGTCGGGCGCTTGCGGCAGCCAGGCAGGGCCGTGGTCGTGCTGGTGCCGGTCGGCGGGGCGGTTCTTCACGGACTCACCTCGCTTTGGGATGGCAGCCGGATGGGCGGATATTTGACCTCCGGCCTCCCAATTCCTGCTGCTATTCCAACTATTCAGAGTCGAATGCGGCGTCCGCAGGATGGTAGCGCCCATCGCGTGGTAAGGCCGTGCAATGGGGCATGCTATCGGGCGGAAACGGCCGACCGGGCGGCGGGATGCCGGCGGCCTCGCACCGAAGGAGGGCGAACATGGCTTTAGTGGAAGTGAGTATTGTGCCCGTGGGCACCAACCAGGCCAGTTTCAGCAGCTTTGTCACCGAGGCGGCTCGGGTGGCCGAACAGATGGGGCTCAAGTTTCAGGTGACCCCTACGGCCACGGTTCTGGAAGGGGACCTGCAGCAGGCCTTGAACTGCGCCCAAAAGATGCACGATGCGGCGGTAAGAGCCGGTGCGTCCCGGGTGGTCACCAATGTCACCATCGACGACAGGCAGGACAAGCCCCTGACGATGGAGAGTGCGGTGGACGCTGTCACCCAGCAGCTAGGCTAGGGTGCCCCGACAGAGGGGCGCAGCGCAAGGCCGGCACCGGGCGGACAGCAGCGCACTGGGGCGGCGAATTGGAACTCGCCGCCCCTGCTGTCATGCATGACTCCAGTT
>JBLNCQ010000054.1:0-7766 GCA_050260815.1 Bacillota bacterium | reverse complement strand
CCAGCAGGTCCGCCATCTGGCTGATGGTGTAGCCTTCCGGGACGGTAAAGCTGTTCTCCACCACCCGGCCGGTGGTCAGGCGCTCGGCCACTTCGGCGGCGGTCATGGACGGGTTGAGTTCATACTGACCCACCTGGATGCGGCCGTCCAGGCCGCGCAGGCGGAGGTAGAAGCGAAAGACGGAGGCGTTCCTCACCAGACCCGCCGACTGCAGGCCCGCGGCCACCCGGGCCGAAGTCGCCCCCGACGGAACTTCAAAGACGCGCACGGTTGTGTCGGCGCTGACGGGCGCCAGCAGGGCGGCCGCCTTCGACCTTCCCCAGAAGGCCGCCACGGCCAGCAGGACAATCAGCACCAGCAGCGCGGCGGGCAGGCGGCTGCGCCGGGCGGCGGGCCTTCCCTTGCCTGAAGCCATGGAATTCACCTCGTTCCTTTCCCATTCGACGCATTATAGCACCATCCCTTTGCTTGCGACCGCACGAAAAAAAGGAAGCCTATCTGCGGGCTTCCTTCACTGTAACGGATTGCTGGCTTCGGGCGGCGGCTAGTCGTCCTCTTCCTCGTCGCCCTCTTCCTCCAGGATCTCTTCCCAGGCTTCGGCGACCTTCTCAAACTCAGCGTCGTCCTCAATATCGACCAGGGTCTCTTCGCCGTTCTCATCCGTCTCGACGCGCAGGATGATGGCCTCGTCGTCATCTTCATCATCAGGGGGCAGCAGGATGGCGTACTCCTTGCCTTCCACCTCAATGACGTCAATGACAGCGAACTCGTGCTCCACGCCGTCCTCGTCCGTCAGAACAACGAGGTCCTCGTGGTCATGCTCATGGTCATTCTCATGATTGTGATCGTGCCCAGACATTCCCATCACCCCTGTCTCCAGGATGGAACAGTTTTCCGGCAACTAGTAGCATTCTAGTATAGCCCCCCGGCCTTGTCAATTTGCCTCGGCCGGCGGGGGCATCATCACTATTCCCGGAATAACGCTCCCCTACTCCACGCCGCCGGACGTGCGGGCACGGCGGTCCAGGTAGGTCTGGAGGATCAGCGCGGCGGCGGTCGCGTCCACCACCTGGCGGCGACGCGCCCGGGAGAGGTCGGCCTCCAGCAGGGTGCGGTGGGCGGCCACGGTGGTCAGCCTCTCGTCCACCATATGCACCGGCAGGCCGCTGGTGTCCCCCAGAGCCTCCGCAAACCGGCGGCAGGATTCGGCCGCGGGTCCCAGGGTGCCGTTCATGTTGCGCGGCAGCCCCACCACAAAGGCGTTGACGCCCAGTTCCCTGACGCGCTCCATCAACTGCTCCAGGTCCGCCTCCAGGTTCGTGCGCCGGAGCACGTCCAGAGGCTGCGCCGTCAAGCCCAGGCCGTCCGAAACCGCCAGGCCGATGGTCTTCTCCCCCACATCCAGCCCCAAGACCCGAGCCGATGTGCTGTACTCCATGTGTACCCCCCGCTTCGGCCGGGCCCCTCAGACCAGCCAGGGATTGCGGCGCCGGCGGAACACCCCCGCCAGGGCGGCACCGGCCACGAACCCGCCCACGTGGGCCCACCAGGCCACGGTCTGCGCCGGGGCCGCGAACAGCCCGTTGACCAGCTGCAGTACAAACCAGAAGAGCAGCAGCAAAATGGCCGGAACCTCAATGGGCGTTAGGAAGATGCCAATGGGAACCAGGGTCAGCACGCGCGCCCGGGGAAAGCTGACAAAGTAGGCGCCCAGGACCCCCGCTATGGCGCCGCTGGCGCCAATGGTCGGCACCTCGGAGAACGGGTTGAAGTAGATGTGGACCAGGTTGGCCACCAGCCCCGTCAGCAGGTAGAACGTGAGAAAGCGGCCGTGGCCCATGCGGTCCTCCACGTTGTCCCCAAAGACCCACAGGTAGAGCATGTTCCCCAGAATGTGCAGCCAGCCGCCGTGCAGGAACATGGCGGAGAAGAGCGGCACAATGGGGCCCGCCGGGCCGGACGGGAACCCGGGCAGCGAGTAGCGAGCCGGCACCACGCCGTAGACGGACGACAGTATGGAAAGCTCCCGCTGGGGCAGGCCCAGCTCATACAAGAATACCACAAAGTTCAGGGCAATGAGGATACCCGTCACCCAGGGCGTTGTCCGGGAACGAGTGCTGTCTCGCAGGGGAATCAATCTGTGGCCCCCTTCCAGCCACAGACTGCCCCCGGGACCGGCGGTACATACCGCGGCCGCCGCTACTCCTGCAGGTAGAGAAGGCGGTCCACGGGGGCATGGTCGTCGGTGAGCAGCGGCACGTCATCCGTCTCTAGAGGTTCCTGGTAGAGGGTCCGGGCATATGCGCCC
This sequence comes from Bacillota bacterium, assembly GCA_050260815.1. Taxonomy (GTDB): domain Bacteria; phylum Bacillota; class Sulfobacillia; order JAMDAP01; family JAMDAP01; genus JAMDAP01. Next base: position 5,458 of record JBLNCQ010000054.1, on the reverse strand, counting down.
AGTTCCGGCACGCCGACCGATGCGCCCACCCTGTCCGCCGCGGCCGCCAGGCGCTCCGGGCTCTGACGCTTCTCCTCCGTGGCTAGCAGCATGATATTGCGCACCGTGTCCGGGTCGTTCCGCCAATACAGCGGAAAACTGTAGAGCGTGGGGAAGACGGCGCTGAAGGTTTTCTCAAAGGACCGGTAGAGCTGGCTCTTGGGCCCCTCGTAGGCGCCGATGAGGTTGGCCGCCACTACGCCGCCCGGCGCCAGGTGCGCCTTCACGATCTCCAGAAACTCGCGGGTGGTGAGCTGGAACGGGATCGAGTCAGCGTAATAGGCATCCAGGGCGATCAGGTCGTACTTCTCCTGGCTCTGCTCCAGAAACAGCCGACCGTCCTGGGCCGTGACCGTGAGCCGCGGGTCGTCGGGCAGGGCGAAGTACCGGCGGGCCACCCGCACCACCTCGGGGTCGATCTCCGCCACGTCCACCTGCACCTCCGGGTCCATCTTCCAGTAGTGCTTGGGGGTCGACCCGCCGCCCAGGCCGATGAAGAGCACCTTCTTGGGCGTGAGGCCCAGCGCGTAGGGCAGGGTGAAGTAGTCGGTGTACAGGAACCGGGTGCGGAAGGGGTCATCCAGGTACATGCCGCTCTGCCACGAGTCGTCAAAGCGCAGATAGCGGCTCTGACCATCATCCATGACGCGGATGTGATGATAGAGGCTGTCCACCTCCAGCACGGTGGTCATCTCCACCAGCTGACCGCCCATCCGCTCCATCACCTTCGCCCCCTGCGCCCCGCCGGGCTCAGCCGGCGCGCCGGGAACGGAAGTGGGCACGGCGGCCAGCAGGGTGGCGGCCGCCAGGACTGCGGCCACGGCCCCTTCCGCGAGCCGCCGGTGGCTGACGGCGTAGCCTCCCGCCAACAGCAGCAGGGTCAGGCCCAACACGCCCAGAAGAGCGCGGCTGCCCATAGCGGGGACCAGCCAGAAGGAGGTCAGCAGGGTGCCGGCAATGCTGCCGGCGGTGGACAGCGCGTAGAGGCCGCCCGCGTCCTGGCCCAGGCGCTCCACCCCCTTGGCCCGCAGCCGGATGGCCAGGGGTGAGACCATGCCCATCAGCACGCCGGGGCCGAAAAACAGGGCCAGCGAGGCCAGCAGCGGGGCCAGACGCGGCCCCTGCGAGGCCTGCAGCGATTCCAGCACGGCCGGCGTCAGCCACGGCAGCACGGCTACCCAGGCCCCGGCCAACAGGGCCACGCGGACCAACGTGGACGGGCGCGGCCAGCGGTCGGCGGCTCGGCCGCCCAGCAGGTAGCCCAGGCTGAGGGCGCTGAGAAAGACGCTGATGAGGCTCCCCCAGACATACAGGGAGTTGCCGAAATAGGGGGCAAGCAGGCGGCTGCCCAGCATCTCCAGACCCATCAGGACGGCGCCGCTGCCCAGGACCAGCAGGCTCAGCATGGCGTGGCTCCTCCTCCGCGGGGTTGCGTAAAAGCCCCACGCCGGACGGCGTGGGGCTCGGGCCGGTCCGTCGGGAACGGGCCGCCTTACGGCACAACGGCTGACAACCTACAGCTTCTCCAGGTAACTCTTGACCAGTTCCTCCAGAAGCTCGTCCCTCTCCAACTTGCGGATGAGGCTGCGGGCATCCTTGTGGCTGGTGATATATGTGGGGTCCCCGGAAAGGAGGTAGCCGGAGATCTGCGTGATGGGGTTATAGCCCTTCTCCTTCAGGGCCTGGTAGACGCGCTCAAGGACATCCCTGGCGTCCAGGACCTCTTTTGACCTGAGCTTGAAGATCATGGTCTTGTCCGGATAGTCGGGCATGGATATCCCTCCATTTCCACGCCGGAGAATTCGCCCCGCGAAGGCCGTTCTCCTTCAGCCCGGTCCCGGCCCGCAGTCTCGAACCTAGCCGGCCATCTGCCCGGCCACCAGCGCGCCGGCCTTGCCCAGGGCTTCCTCCAGCCGCGACGGGTCCTTGCCGCCGGCCTGGGCCATGTCCGGCCGTCCGCCGCCCGAGCCGCCGGTGCCGGCGGCAATTTCTTTGATTAGCTTGCCCGCGTGCAGGCCGCGACCCACCAAGTCCTGGCTGACCTTGACCACCAGCTGCACCTTGCCGCCCTGCCCCGAGCCCAGCACCACCACGCCGGAGCCGAGGCGCTCCAGCAGCAGGTCAGCCAGGTCGCGCAGGCCGTCCATGTCCTTCACCGGCGCGACGCCGGACACCAGGCGGACACCCCTGACCACCTGCGCCCGTTCCAGCAGTTCGTCGGCCGCGCCGCGGGCCAGTTTGGAGCGCAGCGCCTCCAATTCGCGCTCCTGCTCCTTCATCTGACGCGCCAGCTCCTGCACCCGCCCCAGCAGTTCCTCGGGTCTGGTCTTCAAGACGGCGGAGACCTCGTCCAGGGTTCGCGACTGCTGCTGCAGCAGGGCCAGCGTCCCGCCGCCGGTCACGGCCTCGATGCGCCGCAGTCCGGCGCCAATGCCGCTCTCCGAGACAATGCGCATGGGACCGATTTCGCCCGTGGCCCGCACGTGGGTGCCGCCGCAAAGCTCCAGCGAGAAGTCCCCAGCCTTCACAACGCGCACCCGCTCACCGTACTTCTCGCCAAAGAGGGCCATGGCGCCCATGGACCGGGCCTCGTTCAAGGAGGTCTCCAGGACCTCCACCGCTATGCTCTCCAGCACCTTGTCGTTGACGATCCGCTCAATCTCCGCCAGTTCCTCCGGAGTCAGCGGGGCGAAGTGGTTGAAGTCGAACCGCAGCCGGTCCGGCCCCACGTAGGAGCCCTTCTGCTCCACGTGGGCGCCCAAAACGGTGCGCAGGGCCTTGTGCAGCAGGTGCGTGGCCGTGTGGTTGCGCATGGTGGCGCGGCGCCGGTGGGCGTCCACCTGAAGGTCCACCCGCTGCCCCTCGCGCACCACGCCCTCTTCCACGCGGCAGAAGTGCAGGGTGCGGCCCTCCGGCCCCTTCTGCGTGTCGCTTACCGACAGCCGGAGGGCTTCGCCCTGGGTACCGACGATCTCGCCCGTATCGCCCACCTGGCCGCCGGACTCGGCGTAGAAGGGCGTGGTGTCGAGCACCAGGGTGACCTCATCGCCGGCGGCCGCGGAGCCGATGCGCTCATCACCGGCGAGCACGGCCAGGATGGTCCCGGTCCCCTCCGTGGCTCCGTAGCCGGTGAATGTCGTGGCCGGCAGCCCGCTGAGGACCCGGCTGATGGCCGACGTGGCGCCGTAGGCGGACAGGTCCTTGCGCGAGGCGCGGGCGCGCTGCCGCTGCTCCGCCATGGCCTCGTTGAAGCCCTGGCGATCCACCTTCAGGCCGTACTCCTCGGCGATGTCCTCCGTGAGGTCCAGGGGAAAGCCATAGGTGTCATAGAGCAGGAAGGCGTCGTGGCCCGAGATCTGGCCGCCGCCCGCCTCGCGGACGGATGCGACCATCTCCTCGGCCCGCTTCATGCCCTCGGAGAGCGTCTGGAGGAAGCGCTCCTCATCCAGCCGGATGATGCGCCGGATCTCCTCCTGCTTCTCAACAAGCTCCGGGTAGGCACCGCCCATGAGCCCGACCACAACGGGGACCACGTTATGGAGGAACGGTCCCTCGATGCCCAGCACCTTGCCATAGCGCACGGCACGGCGCAGAATGCGGCGCAGCACGTAGCCGCGGCCGTCGTTGCTGGGCACCACGCCGGCCGCGGCCGTCGTTGCTGGGCACCACGCCGTCGGCGATAAGGAAGGTGCAGGCCCGGGCGTGGTCGGCGATGACGCGGAAGGGCATGCCGGCCGGCCCGCTGTCATAGGTCTTGCCGGTGATCTGCTCCACGCGGCGGATGATGGGCTGGAACAGGTCGGTGTCGTAGTTGGAGTAGACGCCCTGCAGCACCGAAGCCAGGCGTTCCAGCCCCATGCCGGTGTCCACGCTGGGGCGCGGCAGGGGCGTCATGGTGCCGTCCACGGAGCGGTTGAACTGCATGAACACCAGGTTCCAGATCTCGCGCCAGCGGTCGCAGTCGCAGACGCCCAGGGCACACTCCGGCGCGTCGCAGCGGAACTCCTCGCCCATGTCAATGTGGATCTCCGAGCAGGGGCCGCAGGGGCCGGTATCGCCCATGGCCCAGAAGTTGTCCTTCTCGCCCAGCCGGCCGATGCGCTCTGGCGGCAGCCCGGCGATCTCCTGCCACAGCTGGTAGGCCTCGTCGTCGTCCTCATAGACCGTGGCGTAGAGCCGGTCCTTGGGCAGGCCCAGCACTTCCGTTACGAACTCCCACGCGTAGGCGATGGCGTCCCGCTTGAAGTAGTCGCCGAAGCTGAAGTTGCCCAGCATCTCAAAGAAGGTGTGGTGCCGCGCGGTGCGGCCCACGCTCTCCAGGTCGTTGTGCTTGCCGCCGGCCCGCACGCACTTCTGGGAGGTGGTGGCCCGCCTGTAAGGGCGCACGTCCTTACCCAGAAAGACATCCTTGAACTGGTTCATGCCGGCATTGGCGAACAGCAGGGTGGGGTCGTTGTAGGGCACCAGCGAACTGCTGGCGACGATGGTGTGACCCTTGGATTCAAAGTACTTCAGGAACTTCTCGCGGATTTCGTTGCCCGACAATCCTTGCAGCATCCGGTCCGCCACGGCGGTCCCCTCCTCCAACGTTGCAGGCCCCAAAGCCTGGTGCACAATCTCGAGCCAGAAACCAAAAACCCCGTCCCGAAGGCCTTGGCCTTCAGGGACGGGGTCTTGCGCCCGTGGTACCACCCTGGTTGCCGCTCCGTCCAACTGCTCGAACGGTGCGGCCCCTTGCCTGCGCTGTAGCGGGCGCACCCGGCGGCCTTGAAGCGGCTGCATGCCGCTCCTGGCGACCGCGACTCCGGGATGGCTTCCCGCCCCCGCTCTGCCGGGCTCCCTTGCACTCACGTTCGGTCGGCGGCCGAACCATGGGGTCCCTCTCTAAAGGTGGCGGCGGACGGTACTCTTTCCCTTCCTCGTCTGGTCTCGCTGCCCATGAGCGGCAGCGCAATTTGGTACTCATTGTACCTGAGCCGGGGCGGACTGTCAAAGTACGTTAGGCTCCCGAGACTTCTGATGTTGCCGCCGTTGCTGCCGCAGCCGTGGCGCGGCGCATCAGGTCACGGCTGGAGGCTCGCAGCCCGGGCAGGAAGAAGGCGACCAGGCCGGTGACCAGCGTGATGAACGCACCCACGAAGAGGACCGGCGGCAGTCCCACGCGGTCGGCCAGAAAGCCGCCCAGGAGGGTGGTCACCAGCACGCTGATGTTGCCGAACGTCCGCCGCACGGCAAAGACGCGCCCCAGCATCTCCGGCGCAGTGACTTCCTGCACCCAGGAGGTGGTGGCTACAAGCTGCACCACGTTGATGAGGCCGGCCACCGCATACAGCCCCAGGGAGAGCGCGAAGGAGTGGCTCAGGGCCACCCCGGCCACGGGCAGGGCGAAGGCCAGGTAGCTGAGCCCCACCAGGCGCAG
>JBLNCQ010000053.1:0-4772 GCA_050260815.1 Bacillota bacterium | reverse complement strand
GGCTTACAGCTTCTGGGATTCGCTGTAGGCCTGGTTTGGTGCTGCCCTAAAGCCCTAGAACCTTGATAACTTCACAGACTTATGTCCCCTTACCCCCTTGACATGTCACCGCTGGTCTCTGTAGTGGCCGTTTCTGATGCTTTCGGGACATTGTCTGACCTGTCTGCTATAATAGCGACGAGTCCAGATAAGAAAGCGGTGAGTTGCCAATGCTGGAAGGGCTGGAACTGACGCCGGCGCCCGCCGGTGCCGCTGGCCTTCATATAGACGCGGACGCGGCCTCGCGCATTCACCGCAAGGCGGACCCGTCCTACTACATTGAAACCTACGGATGCCAGATGAACGAGCACGACAGCGAGGTCATGGCCGGCATCCTGGAGCAGATGGGCTACCGCCGCGTGCCTGAGCTGGAGGCGGCGGACCTCATCCTTTTCAACACCTGCGCCATCCGCGAGCACGCCGTGGAGCGGACCCTGGGCCGCATGGCGGCCCTCAAGCGGCTGAAGTACGTCAAGCCGGAGGTGGTCCTTGGCGTGGGCGGCTGCCTGCCGCAGCAGGAAGGCGCCGTGGAGCGCATCAAGAAGCGCGCCCCGCACCTGGACCTGGTCTTCGGCACGCACAACCTCTACCGGCTGCCGCGATTGCTGGAGTCCGTCCAGACGTCCGAGTACCCCGTGGTGGAGGTCTGGGACGCCGAGGGCGAGGTGATCGAAAACCTGCCGGCCGTCCGCCCGGAGGGCGTCAAGGCCTGGGTGACCATCGCCTACGGCTGTGACAAGAAGTGCACCTACTGCGTTGTGCCCTATACCCGCGGCCGGGAGCGGAGCCGCCGCCCCGGCGAGATCGTGGAGGAGGTACGCGGCCTGGCCGCCCAGGGGTACAGGGAGGTCACCCTTCTGGGGCAGAACGTCAACTCCTACGGCAAGGACTTCGCGCCGGCGGCCTACGACTTCGGTGACCTGCTGCTGGACCTGGACCGCATCGACGGCCTGGAGCGCGTCCGCTTCATGACCAGCCACCCGCGCGACTTCACGCGCAAGATGGTGGACGCCATCGCCCAGTCGCGGGTGGTCTGCGAGCAGTTCCACCTACCGGTGCAGTCCGGCAGCAACCGGACGCTCAAGCGCATGCTGCGCGGCTACACCCGCGAGAAGTACCTGGACCTGGTGCGTTACGTGCGCGACCGGGTGCCGAACGCGGTCATCACCACCGACATCATCGTCGGTTTCCCCGGCGAGACGGAAGAAGAGTTCCAGGAGACGCTCTCCCTGTTGCGGGAGGTGGAGTTTGACAGCGCCTACACCTTCAGCTTCTCAACGCGCGAGGGCACCCCGGCGGCGCGCATGAAGGGGCACCTGTCGGAGGAGGTCAAGAAGGACCGGCTGAACCGGCTGATGGAGGTGCAGAATGAGATCAGCCGCCGCAAGATGATGGCGGCGGTGGGCACCACCGTGGAGGTCCTGGTGGAGGGCCCCAGCGACAAGAACCCCAGGGTCCTGTCCGGGCGCGACCGGGGCGGCCGGCTGGTGCTGTTTGAGGGGCCGGCCCTGTCGGAATCGGACGCCGGCGGACCCGCGGCCGCAGGGACTACGCTAAAGGGCGCTGAATCCCTTATCGGACAGCTGGTTCCGGTCCGCATTACGCACGCAAACACCTGGACCCTGCACGGGGTCCGTGAGGAAGATGTCCGCCGACCTGGCGGCAGCCGATTGGCCATAAAGGGGGTTTCCGCTTGAGTCTGCAGGAGCGCGACATCAACGCTGCAGGCCCGACAGATTTTGGTCTGGCGGGCGTCAAGGTGGATCAGTATCCTCTGATTGCCAAGGCCCGCGAGCTATCCGAACTCCTGGCCGAATCCGAGGAGGTGGCGGAGTTCACCGCCGCCGAAGAGGCCATGCTCAACGACCCGGAGGCGACGCGCCTGCTCAAGGAGGCCGAGGAGGCCAAGCAATACACGCATTTCACCGCCGCCACCCGCGACAAGGCCCTCATGGACAGGGCCATGGCGGACTTCTATAAGGCTGAGGAGGCCCAGCGGGAGTACCCGCCCATCCGGCGCTACAACGAGGCCAAGGACGCTCTGCAGGTCCTGCTGGACCGGCTGAACGCCATCATCACCTATCCCATCACCGGCACGGAGAACCCGACCGGCGGCGGGGGAGGGTGCGGCAGCGGTGGTGGGTGCAGCAGCGGCGGCTGCTCAAAGTAGTCTTGTCCCCGCCTTTGGCATGAGAGCCCGGAGCGATGGAGCTCCGGGCCTTTCTTGTGCTGCAGGGGGGCGTCGCGGCCGCGACGGTGCGGACGCCAGAGACACGGCGCCCGCAAGAGCGTATGGGTCGGCCCAGAAAAGGAAATGGAAGTGGTTTGAGGCCGACCTGGAGATCGACATGCGGGTCGGCGGCGCCCACAAGCACTATGCGGATGAGGCGAACGTGTGGATCGTCGGCACCGTCCTGGAGATCATCCCGGAAAAGTCGCTGGTGCTCTCGTGGTTCGAGGAGAACACGGACTGGGTGCACCCCATTCGCCTGTCCTTCAGGCTGGAGGCCATGCCCGGCGGGACGCGGGTAACGCAGCGGTTCGACGGCTTCCCCGGCATCGGCAAGGCCAACTGGGAGCGTACCATGAGGGCCTACGAGGTCGGTACCGACCAGCACGCTCTGCTGCAGCACCTCAAGGAGGCGGTGGAGTCCGCCCATGTCGCCTGACGGGACAAGGACGGATGACCTCTTTCACGCCCTGAGTGACCCCACTCGCCGTGCCATCCTGGACCTGCTGGCGCAGCGGGAGGTCATGACCGTCACTGAACTGGCCGCCCAGTTTCCGTCGCTGGTGCGGTCAGGCATCTCCAAGCACCTCATGGCCCTGCGCCAGGCCGACCTGGTCTACGCCACCCGGCAGGGCCGGGAACAGCACTACAGGGTCAACCCCAGAGCCATGAGGGAGTTGCTCCGCCCCTGGGTGGAGAAGTACGAGAAGTACTGGGATGATCGGCTCGGACGGCTGCGGGACGTGGCCGAAGCCAGAGAATCCGCGGGCGGAGCGCTGCAGAGTGGTTCCCCGGGACACGGCGCAGCGGGTGGCGGCCCGGACGATAAGTGATGGTTCCGTTCGATGCGCGGCGCCCGGGGGCGAGAACCCCGGGCGTCGGCTTGTACTGGGGGCCGATTCCCGGGGCGCACTGGCTGGCTGACGGATTCCCGGCGTGCGGTCTCACCGGCCGGCGGGTGCCCGGCCAGCTCCGCGGGAACCGGGTGGTCCACAGCGTTTCGGGGCCGCTGTGAGCCGCGTTCAGAGCGGGAGAAACACCCACCTATGCTATAATAAGGGGGACTTTCCGGCCGGGGAGGACATGCTTTTGGACGGCCCAACACCCATGATGGAGCAGTACCGCAGGATCAAGAGCGATCACCCGGACGCGATCCTGTTTTTTCGTTTAGGCGACTTTTATGAGATGTTCTTTGAGGACGCCGAAATCGGCGCCCGCGAGCTGGAACTGACCCTTACGGGGCGTGACGCCGGCAAGGACTTGGGGCGCGTCCCCATGTGCGGCGTGCCCTACCATGCCGCTGAGACGTACATCGCGCAGCTCATCGAGAAGGGCTACCGCGTCGCCATCTGCGAGCAGACGGAGGATCCGGCCAAGGCCAAGGGTCTGGTCCGCCGCGAGGTGCTGCGGGTGGTCACGCCGGGCACCGTCTTTGAGCCGCGGATGCTGGATGAGCGCAGCAACAACTACCTGGTCACGGTGACGGGCGAGCAGGGCCGCTATGGCCTGGGCCACGCCGACGTGTCCACCGGCTTCTTTGCGGTGACGGAACTGACGGGCCCGGACGCCGGGGCCGTTCTCCTGGACGAACTGGCCCGGCTGCGCCCGGCGGAGTGCCTGCTTGACCCGCGCCTGGATCTGGCGGAGCGTGTGGAGCGGCTGCTGCGCCAGCAGGTGGGAAGCGCGGTGCGGCTCTATCAGGAGCAGGCTTTCAGCGTGGGCGAGGCCCGCAAGAGGCTGCTGGACCACTTCCACGTGTCGTCCTTGCGGGGCTTCGGCTGCGAGGACCTGCAGCAGGCCACGGCGGCGGCCGGGGCCCTGCTTCGCTACCTGCAGGAGACGCAGAAGACAGCGCTCGATCACCTGTCCGGGCTGTCCGTGTACAACCCGGGCGAGTTCCTGGCCATGGATACAGCCACCCGCCGCAACCTGGAGCTGACGCGCCGCCTGCAGGACGGCTCGCGCCAGGGCACCCTGCTCTGGGTGCTGGACCAGACAGTGACGTCCATGGGCGCCCGGCTGCTGCGCGCCTGGGTGGAGCAGCCGCTGCGGCGGCTGGAGCCGCTTGCGGCCAGGCAGCAGGCCGTGGCGGAATTGGTGGCGGCGCCCCTGCTTCGCGACGAGGCGCGGGAGCGCCTGAAGGGCATCTATGACCTGGAGCGCCTGGTCAGCCGCGTGGCCATCGGCACGGCCAACGCCCGTGACCTGCTGGCCCTTCGCCAGTCCCTGGCTGGTGTTCCGGACCTGGAGGCCCTGGTGTCGTCGGGCCAACTGCCGGGCGTGCAGGCCCAGTGTCAGGGACTTAGAGCCATGCCCGATGTCGTCGACCTGATTGGCCGGGCGGTGGCCGAGGACCCGCCGATCGTCCTCACGGAAGGCGGCCTTATCCGCCAGGGCTTCGACCCCGAGGTGGACCGGCTGCGCGACCTGACCCGCAGCGGCAAGCGCTGGATTGCCCAGTTGGAGGCCCAGGAGCGGGAGCGCACGGGGATCAAGTCGCTGA
>JBLNCQ010000052.1:0-41044 GCA_050260815.1 Bacillota bacterium | reverse complement strand
GGGAGGGAAGCTGGCTCATGGCGGCGGCCGTGCTGGCGGCCGCCGGCATGGTCTGGCGCGCGTCCCCCGCGCTCCAGGCCCTGGACGTGCTGGCCGTGGCCCTGACCCTCGGCCTGGCGGCGGCGTACGGCCGCAAGCCCGGCTGGCTGCGCGGCGGCGTGGTCGACTACGTCCTGCACTTCCTGCTGACGGGGGCTCAGGCGGCGGCCGGCCCGATTCCCGCCCTGGCCCTGGATGTTCGCTGGGGCGAAGTGTCGCTGGGCGACCGTCGCGGCCGGGTGCTGGCGGCCCTGCGCGGCCTGGCGGTAGCCCTGCCCCAGCTGCTCCTCTTCGGCGCCCTGTTCTCCGCCGCAGACGCCGTCTTTGCCCAGATGATCGGCCGAGTCTTCGACTTCAATCTGAACCAGTTCGTCGGCCACCTGATGTTCACGCTGTTCTGGGCATGGATTGTGGCCGGCTGGCTGCGGGCCTCCTCCCTGGGGCCCACTCTGGACGACCTGCACCTGCAGCGCCCCGCCGGAACTCGCCTGGGCGCCATTGAGACCGGCGTGGTACTTGGGGCTCTCAACGTCCTCTTCCTGGCCTTCGTCCTGGTGCAGTTCCGCTACTTCTTCGGCGGCGCAGCCCTGGTGCAGGCCACCACCGGCCTTACCTACGCCGAGTACGCCCGTCGAGGGTTCTTCGAACTGGTCAAGGTGGCTGCCCTGGTGCTGCCGCTGCTGCTCCTGTTCGACTGGCTCCAGCCCGAGGACCGCCCGGCCCAGCGCCGGCTGTACCGCTGGCTGGCCGGCCTCCTGGTGGCCCAACTATTCATCATCATGGCCTCCGCGGTGCAGCGCATGCTGCTCTACCAGCAGGCGTTCGGCCTGACGGAGCTGCGCCTCTACACCTCCGCCTTCATGGCCTGGCTGGGGCTGACCTTCCTCTGGTTCGTGCTGACGGTCCTGCGGGGACGCCGGGAGCGCTTCGCTTTCGGGGCTCTGGTTGCGGGCTTCGCCGTCCTGGTGAGCCTGCACGTGATCAACCCGGACGGCCTCATCATCCGCACCAACATCGCCCGCTACCAGGCGGGACACGTCTTCGATGTCAGCTACGGCCTCAACCTCAGCCCCGACGGCATACCGGCCCTGGTCGAGGCCATGGCGCTGCTGCCGGAGGCGGATCAGGCCAGCATCGCCAGGACCCTGGAGTCAAAGTGGCAGCCGCACGACAGCACGGACTGGCGCACCTGGAACTGGGGCCGGGAGCGGGCTCGCGTCGTCCTCGGTGCGAAGGGCCTCGTAAACTCACCCGGCCCGAGCGGCGCGCCCGCGCTCGACTGACGCCCCCACATCGAACGGCAATGCCCCCGCTGCGACTCGCGGGGGCATTGTGCGTGTGTGCTGTGCTAGGGTCGGCTACCTGACCAGCACCCGGTCGTCGCCAAGGCGGCGGGTGACGTGCATGGCGTCAAAGTACTCCAGCAGGGGCACGGCGTACTTTCGCGTGGTTCCCAGCAGGTCGCGGAAGTCGCCCATGCCCAGGCGCTCGTGGTCCGCGAAGTAACGCGTCAGGCGCCGGCGGGCCTCGTCCAGTGCGTCGCGGTGGAAGTAGAGGTCCTCCCCTACTTTCACCAGCAGCCCCTGGTCTGCCAGATACTGCAGCAGTTCTTCCGCCTCCGCCCCCTTGAGGGACCGGCCCTTCTGGCCCCCTGGTCGATCCGGGGCTTCCAGGCCCTCCAGGGCCTCCCTGGCCAGGGGCGGCGAGAACCCGCCATCCCGGTAGCGGCCCTCCAGGGCCTGCGCTGCAGCGGCCTGAGCGGGCGTGAGTTCCACGCTGTGTCCCGCCAGGGCAACCCGGTCGCGGTCCGCCTCCACCAGCCCGTCCTGCTGCAGCCTGGCCAGAACCAGGTTCCACAAACGCGGATCGGCCTTGGGCATGAGACGGCGGCGCAGCTCCTCCTTGGGCGCACCCCAGCGCAGCGGGTTGGCTTTGTAGAAGGCCTGAAGCTGGCCCCGCACCTGTCCCTGCAGGTCCCGGTAGGCCGCAGGGTGCCAGTAGCGGTCCTCATCACCCGGTACAGACGCAGCGGCGGTCACCACCTGCCCGGCCTTGCTCAGTTCATGAAGGGCAGCGGCGGCCTGGTCCTGGGGCCAGGCGAGGAGCCTCGCCACGTCCCCCGTGGATTGCGGGGCCAGCCCCGCCTTGGTCAGGGCCTGCAGGGCGAGCTCGGCGCGGTCCCCCTGCAGCCGGGCCTCCAGCTCAGTGGCCGCACCCGCCTGGCCGCGCTTGTAGCGGCCGTGGGGGTCGGCCACCACGCCGCCGCCCAGGGTGTGCATGGGCGAGTAGGAGCGCAGGATGTAGCGATCGCCGCGGCCCACCACCACGGGTTCCTCCGTCCGCAGCTGGACGTAGGTGGTCTCACCGGGCTGCAGTTCGTCCCGATCCAGCAGGTTGACGCGGGCCAGAACCTCGGCCGTGCCGGTGTGCAGGTGCACCCGGGCGCCGCTCTTGAAGGGGCGACCCCAGGACGGAAGCAGGTAGAAGCTGCCCGCCAGGGCCTGGGTGGGCTGTAGCAGGCCGGGCGCCGCCAGGACGTCGCCGCGGGCCAGGTCCTCTTTTTCCACTCCCGTCAGGTTGACCGCCACGCGCTGACCCGCCTCGGCCCGCTCCACGGCCTCGCCGTGGACCTGCAGGCCGCGCACCCGAACGGGCAGGCCGCGGGGCAGGACCTCCAGGCGATCTTCGGCCCGGATGGCGCCCGATACCAGCGTGCCCGTCACCACCGTGCCAAAGCCCGTGCGCGTGAACACCCGGTCGATGGGCAGGCGCGGCACCCCGGAGGCGTCACGGGGCTCCGTTTCCTGGAGCAGGTCGTCCAGAAGCCGGGTCAGTTCGCCCAGCCCCTGCCCGGTGACGGAGGAGACGGCGACCATCGGCGCCGTCTCCAGAAAAGTGCCCGCCACGGCCTGGCGGACGTCCTCGCGCACCAGGGCGAGCCAGTCCTCGTCCACCAGATCCGCCTTGGTCAGGGCGATGATGCCCTTCTTCACGTCCAGCAAGCGGAGGATGTCCAGGTGCTCGACGGTCTGGGGCATGACCCCTTCGTCCGCGGCCACCACCAGCAGCACCAGGTCGACGCCCGTGGCGCCGGCCAGCATGTTCTTGATGAAGCGCTCGTGGCCCGGAACGTCCACCACTGCCGCGCGCCGCCCGCTGGGCAGACGGAAGTGGGCAAAGCCGATGTCGATGGAGATGCCCCGGGCCTTTTCCTCCGGCAGCCGGTCCGTCTCCTGTCCGGTCAGCGCGCGGATGAGCGCGGTCTTGCCGTGGTCCACGTGCCCAGCGGTGCCGATGATCAGGTGCTTCAACTCAACCTCACGCAGTCTACCCCGCCCTCGCTCAGCCTCGCCATCCGCCCGGGGCCTGGGCGATTTCCGGCGCGCCGATGTCCAGGCCAACGATATACTTCTCCGCCATGATGGCCGCCACGCAGCCGTCGCCCGCCGCCGTCACCGCCTGGCGGGTCACCTGCACGCGGCAGTCGCCGGCGCCGAAGATGCCGGGGATAGCCGTCTCCAGCCTCTCGTTGGTGATGAGGTAGCCCTCCGGGTTGCGCTCCAGCTTCTCGGGCAGGAAGGCGGTACCCGGCTGCATGCCCACGTAGACGAACACGCCCTTGCAGGGGACCTCGCCCTTCTCGCCGGTCTTTACGTTACGCGTGACCACATGCGTGACGAACTTGCCGTCGCCGGCGATCTCATCCACCACCGTGTCCCAAACAAACTTTATCTTGGGGTTGTTGAAGGCCCGGTCCTGCAGGATCTTCTGCGCCCGCAGGGAGTCGCGGCGGTGAATGACGGTGACCGTCCTGGCGTACTTGGTCAGGAAGAGCCCTTCCTCCAAAGCGGAGTCGCCGCCGCCGACCACCACCAGGTCCTGGTCCTTGAAGAAGGCGCCGTCGCAGGTGGCGCAGTAGGACACGCCTCGCCCGCCGTACTCCCGCTCCCCCGGCACGCCCAGGTGCTTGTGGCTGGCGCCTGTGGCCACGATTACAGTAAGGGCCTCGATGTCGCCGTCCGTGGTGTGCAGGACTTTGACGGGTTTGTCGGCATCGATGGACTCCACCTGCGCCATGATGAACTCAGCCCCGAACTTCTTGGCCTGCTCCTCCATCTTCATGGAGAGGTCCGGGCCCATGATCCCTTCCGGGAAGCCGGGGAAGTTTTCCACCAGCTCCGTGGTGGCAATCTGCCCGCCGGAGATGCCCAGCTCAATCACCGCGGTCTTGAGCATCGCCCGGGAGGCGTACAGCGCCGCTGTCAAACCGGCGGGGCCTCCGCCGATGATGGCCACATCCCAAACCTTGTTGTCTGCCATGTTGACCCTCCTGGTCTCGAGTTCGTCACCTATACTAGCATACCCCGGGGGGTTGGTCGAGGGTCGCAGCCAGCCCCGCCGGCCGGGCGCCCCCGAAGCCAGACCGCTCTACGACCTGGCGGCCATGACCCCGCTGTTGCCCTTCTTAATCTGACAAGTTCGTGACATTTGAAACCGCGATGGACGGGCGTGTTAAGTCGGGCAGATTTGGGCCCACGCGGACGCAACCATTGCGGCCCTTGCATTTCGACAGTACGTCACGAGTTCGTTATGCTCTCGAGGGGCCAACAGGTACCGACCCGAGTCCGTATCACGCTGCCTTGAAACGGGAGAAGGCGGGGATGCACTCCCCGCCTTCTACCACGTTCTGGAATCGTGGAACGCGCCGGGCTACTTCTTGGGCGACTTGCCGGCGTCCTCATGATACTCGACGCTGTAGCTGTAATCGATGGGGTTGACCTGGCCCATGGGGGCGGCGTACGTCACGGCCATGATCACGTGGTCGAGGGAGGCGTCGCGCAGGAACTGCTGCAGATCCTTCTGCATGGTCTCGTCAAAGTTGACGAGGTTCAGGTCAAGGACCTTGTAGGCGCGGCTGCCGCGCTGCTTGACCCCAACGAAGGTGACCATGTAATCCGCATACTGCTGGCGGATCTGGTCCAGGCCGTAGAAGTCGCCCAGGCTGCTGCCATCGGCGCTGAAGCCGACCTCAGGAACGGCGACGTTGCGGATGTAGAAGCCGGGCGTGTCAAGATACCCGTTGCCCAGGCTGCCCCAGTCGGTGACGTAGCGGAAGGAGACGAGAATGCTCTGCCCAGCGTAGGACGTGAGATCGAACGTCTCCGTCTTCCAGCCACCCGAGTAGCCGGTGAAGCCGGGCACGTTCGCCACCACGGTGGGATGCGCGCTGGGGTCCAGGATGCTCTGAGTGTCGGCATTGCTCAGCGACGTCCAGGTATTGCCGCCGTCCGCCGAGACCTGAACGAAGCCGTAGTCCCAGGCCTCCTCAATGTCGTAGAGGGCGTCAAAGGTGAGAGTGGCCGAGGTCACACCCGTGAGGTCAATGGGCCTGATGAGCATGTTGTCCGTCAGGTTGCCGGTGCCGCCGAAGAGGACCTTGCCGTTGCCCTCGGGATCATCGACAACGGACCACGGCGTACCCAGGAACTGAATGCCTCCCAGGGTGATGTCCTTGATCTTCGGCGAGTTGCTGATGACGTTGAAATTGGGACCCCAGGCCAGGGCCTTCTCGCCGGTGTAGTCATTGGCGGAGAAGTCCACGCGCTTGCTCAGCCCATCGAACTTGTACTTGCCGTTGCCCGGTTGGCTGCTGTTGATGAGAACGGCCGTCTGCCAGTCGCGGTAGACGTCTGCAAACGTCGCCTTGTAGCCAAACTGGGCCAGGGTGTCATTGACACCTTCAATGCCGTTCAGCGGGTTCTTGTGCAGGGCCTGGATGAAGGCCGCGCCGCCATAGTGCTGGTCCAGGTAGAGCTGGAACAGGTAGGCAGCGCCATAGTCGGCCAGGACGCGGCGGCCGCCCATGTCTTCCCACGACACCAGCGAGTTGTACGGGTGGGCCAGGAAGTCGGCGATGTGGCCGTCCGTCTCCAGGTTGCTGTAGCCGGTCAGGTACTCGGCAAAGTCCGACTGACCCTCGTTGATCCAGTTCTCCTCGTCCGAGTCATTGTCATCATGGATGAGGTGCTGGAACTCGTGGGCGAAGGTGCCCTCATACAGGAAGGGACGCCACCTGGACTGGTCGGGGGACCGCCAGGGCGAGTCGTTGGGGCCAACCCGGTTGGCCCAGTCATAGGCATCGATGGTGATGATGTTGCGGTCCGTATAGGCCTCAATGGTGCCGGAATAGTAGCCGGCAATATAGTTCGGGTAGGTGTAATCGTAGTACGACTCGTCGCGGATGTTGTCCACCAGGATGATCACCCGGTCGGAGCCGTCGGCGTAACCGAACGGCAACAGGGCATTGGTGCCGTCATGGCTGGTGGGCGATCCGAAGAACTCGGTCTCGGTGGGATACATGTTGGTGTCGAACTGGTTCAGGATGTAGTCGATCTGGGCGTCGGTAACCGTAACGGGATTGCGGGGATCACCGGCAGGATACTTGAGGTCGTTGGCGACCCAGACCTCGCCGTAGGTGCCCACGGCGCGAAGGGTGAAGTTCCGGAGCGTGTATCCCGATGGATACCGGATCACCACAAAAGTCCTTTGGGTCCCGACCTCCGAACCGGAGGAGAGGATGCCGGGCGCTGATGTGGAATCAGCCCCTGCGGAGGCATCTTCCAGGCCCTCAATGGGGCCTTCGGCGTGCCTCATCTCAGAGGTGAACTCCATCGGTTCGTAGTTCGGCAGGGCAACCTTTGGCGAGCCCAGGGCGACAGGTGTGGCCACTAGGGTCAGGAGCGCTGCAACAACGAGTACGGCAGACCACTTTCTCACCATCGAACCCCTCCATGAATTGGTGTCCCGCGCCGACCGTTCCCCCGCCAATATCCCCCAGAGGTGGGTGGAACTGGGCGGTTTGGCTCTATATTTCTTCTTGGCCGGCGTGCCTTTCCCCTGCCCTCTTGGCGCCACGTTAATATGACAAAATCGCGCTGTTTTCGACGCTTCCCACCCCTTCCGCCCCCCTTTCCCGGAGTCGCTGCTCCACCCAAACAATCGAGTAGAGGGTCACCCTGGCCCCTCTCACACCACCGGACATGCGCGTCCGCATCCGGCGGTTCACCGAATGGGACAGAGCTGTTGGTAACGCTCACTCAGGCTCATCAGTCCCTGGGCCCGCCAGTAGGCGTTGTTCAGGGCATGTTGAACCGGCGGCGAGCCCGCTGCTCGCCAGGGGCCTTTGGCCTCTGCTGACTCCTGTCGGGTCGAGCGTCGCCTCTTGGCGCCGCTTGCCGGTCACCCGGCGTTCCCGGCAGGTCTCCCCGGGTAAGAACGCTGACCTTCCTCCCGCGCCCGCCGCGTCTACCATTCCGCCCCTTGGCAGCCCCGGGTTTCGCCTTGCTTGGCAGGCTCACCCAAGCGGCCTGGCCTATCCGCGGTTCGTGGTCCTCGGGCCGTGAGTTTGCCGCCGGCTTCCTTCCGACCCCGCCTCACGACGACGCCGTTGCCTTTGGCTAACGGACTGGTGCTGCCTCGCCCGTAGTGGACTTTCACCACCAAGTCAACGCCCATGCCGGGCGCACCAAGGGAAGGACGCCCCCTCTAGGGAGCGTCCTCACTGGATTGGGTCGCCAGCGACAGCCTTCGTTTCGGCCACTGCACATCCCTTTGGAGCTAACGACGATCTTTCGACCGCCATCAACCCCTACGGGACCTACGATGACCTGAACTTGACTGCTGCAGATCCCAGGTCGTCGAAGCCCATCACGATCTCTTTTCGACCGTGATGAACCTCTGGAGAACCTGCAGCAATCTTAGCCCGACCACTGACAACCCTGTCACAACCTGCTGCAGTCCTTGTAACTGCAGCAAATCGTGATTCGAGCTGCCAGTGATCTGCGCGCCGGCTGTTACCGATCGCAGGCGGCCTCCAGACTATCCCAGCCGGTTGGCGACCGGTAACAACCTTTGCTCGACCCTGCAAGATCCGGATTTCCGAACCCTGCAGAGTCTTCGCTCGGCCATCGCTGACCACGACACTAGCATGGCGTCCTCGGCTATCCGTCATCCACGCCTCGGTGGTGCACTTTCTTCCGCATCAGGCGGCCCATCCCCAGGGATGGAAAGGAGACACAGGACGGCACCAAGGAAACAGGCTCCGCCGAGACCGGCGAAGCCTGCGCGTCATAAACGATTATGGCGGGCCCGAGAGGAATCGAACCTCCGACACGCGGTTTAGGAAACCGCTGCTCTATCCGCTGAGCTACGGGCCCGTGAAAGGGTGCGCCGGCGAATCAAGAAGCGCGGCGCCAGACAAAATCATAACCCATGCGGCAGAATCGCGCAATGTCAGGATCACAGCCGCACCTGGACGTGGAAGCCCTCCGGCCGGTAGGGGACGGAGAGGGCCACGGCGTCGCCGGAGTCGCGCCTCCACTCGGCGTCGGCACCGTCCACCCGCACCCAGTGGGGCCTGCCGCTGAGCCCACGCAGGCGGACGTGCCAGCGCGTCCGCGGCGGGCGGTAGGGGCCCTGAGAGGCACCAACCTGGAGGGTCAACACGCTGCCGTCCCAGGACACGGCCAGGGGCGTGCGAGAGAACTCGCCTCGTTGGTAGTCCAGGGTATGGCCGTCATCCTCGTACAGTACGGTCTGGCCGTTGCCGGGGAAGACTTCCAAGGTGAGTTCGGTGGCGGGCTCGCCCGTGTGCTGCCGCACCGGTGCGAGGGGGAACGCCGTGCCGCCGCGTACGTACAGCGGCATGCGCTCCAGGGGTGCCTCGGCCACCAGGTGTCGCCCGCCCTCCAACCGCTCGCCCGACCAGTAGTCGTACCAGACGCCGGCCGGCAGGTAGACCATTCGGTGGCGCGCTCCCGGCTGATAGACCGGCGCCACCAGCACGTCACGGCCGAAGAGGTACTGATCGCTCAGGTTGACCGTATTCGGATCATCCGGGTACTCCAACAACAGGGGGCGCATCACCGGCAGGCCGGTGCGGTGGGCTTCCTCAAACGCGCTGTAAATGTAAGGCAAGAAGCGATAGCGTAGGCGAATCCAGTCGGCGACGATGGCTTCGGTGGCCTGGTCAAAGGCCCAGGGCTCCTGCTGCCGGGTGTCGACTGCGCTGTGGTTGCGGAAGAAAGGCGTGAACGCGCCCATCTGCGTCCAGCGGATGAGCATCTCCGGCGTGGCGTCTCCGCTAAAACCGCCCACGTCCGTGCCCACGAAGGGGACACCGGAGAGACCCATGCCCATGCAGGTGGGCATGGCCTGCAGCAGGTGCTCCCACCAGGAGTGGTTGTCGCCCATCCAGACCGCGGCGTACCGCTGGATGCCGGCGTAGCCGGAACGCGTCAGAAGGAAGGGACGCTGGTCGGGGCGCTGGCGCTGCAGCCCCTCCCAGGTGGCCCGGACCATGGAGAGGCCGTACAGGTTGTGCACCAGGCGGTGCGGCCGGCGGTCCCCCCCCTCCCCCTGGACGACGTTCAGGTCGATGGTCTTCCACTCGGGGCGCGGCGCGTCGTTGGTGGTGAAGTTGGCCGGCTCGTTCATGTCGTTCCAGATGCCGGCCACGCCGGCGTCCAGCAAGGGCTTGTGCTCGTCACCCCACCAGCGGCGGGTCTCCTCGCGGAGGAAGTCGGGAAAGACGGCAGGTCCGGGCCAGACGGCTCCTACGTAGGGCACCCCCGGCGCCTTCTCGATGAAGGCCCGGCGCTCAAGACCGCGCCGGTATACGGGGAAGTCCTCGTCCACCTTGACCCCCGGGTCGATGATGGGCACCACGCGGAATCCGTCAAGGGCCAGATCCGAGAGGAGCCGGGCGGGGTCGGGAAAGCGGTCCGGGTCCCAGGTGAAGACCCGGTACCCGTTCATGTAGTGGATATCCAGGTAGAGGACGTCGCAGGGGATGCCCTTCTCCCGAAAGGCCCGGGCAACCTCGCGCACCTGGGATTCCGGGTAGTAGCTGTAGCGGGACTGCTGATAGCCCAGGGCCCAAAGCGGCGGCATCTCCATGCGCCCGGTCAGGTCGGTGTAGCGGCCGACGACCTTCTTGGGGTCGGGCCCAAAGAAGACGTAGAAGTCCAGGTCTTGCTCCTCGGTGCTGAAGGTGAGGCGGTCCGGGTCGGCCTTGCCCATGTCAAAGCGGGTCAGGGCCGGGCTGTCCAGGAACAGGCCGTAGGCATGCCCTTCGTTCAGGCCCAGGAAGAAGGGGATGGCCTGATATAGCGCGTCCTTGTCCGGCGTGTGGTGCGGGTCGTCCGTCGCCCACTCAGTGAGGGCCTGGCCCGCCTTGTCCAGGAAGCCCAGCTTCTCGCCGAATCCGTAGTAGTGGTCGCCGGGGAGGCGCCGGGCGACGGCGCGGGCTCCATCGGCCCCCGAGAGCAGGTCGGTGATGGTGAGGAAAGTTCGTCCCTCAGCATCGACAAAGCCCAGACTGAATGGGTTCAGGCGAAGGGCGGCGCGCACCTCGCCGGTGTCCAGCACGTAGCCGCCGGCTTCAGCGCGCCAGACGGAGGTCGGCGTAGGCCAGTCGCTCTTAACCACGGCCCAGGAGCTGCGTTCCGGGAGACTGGAGGACGGGCTGAAGCGGACCCGCAGCAGGTCGGGGGCCAGGGCGGTCACAGCCAGTGTGCCGCCGGCATGGGGCACTTGCAGGTCCGCCCGGGATGATGCGGGGGATGATGGCGTTTCGTCGATCAAGGGGGATCGCCTCCGTGAGATGAGAAGCCGCTACTGGTAGTCAGGAGCCGGGTGCCCGCGCCGGGGCCGGAGTGCCTTCTTTATCGAAACCGCTGCACCACCGCCTGGTGGGCTGCGAGTTCCATCGCGTCGTCCAGGGGCTCCAGGTCGGTTGCGCCGTAGCGCCGCTCCAGGGCGCGGGCGATGAGCCAGTCCGTCAGCCAGGGGTTCTTGGGCAGCAGGGAGCCGTGCAGGTAGGTCCCTACCAGGTTCTTGTAGACGGCGCCTTCAAGGCCGTCCTGGCCGTTGTTGCCGCCGCCCTTGACCACGCGGCCCAGGGGGGCGACGCCCTCGCCCAGGAACGTTTTGCCCGAGTGGTTCTCAAAGCCGACCAGCGTCTGGGCGGGGCCGAACAGGTGCGTTTCGATGACCACGTTGCCGATGAGGCGCCGGGTCCCGGCCTCCGTCCAGGCGTTGAGGACGCCCAGGCCGGGAATCTTCTGGCCCTCGGCGGTCAGGTAGTACTGGCCCAGAAGCTGGTAGGTGCCGCACACCGCCAGCATGGGCACCCCATCCTCCACCGCCCTGGCAATGGCCAGACCTTTGAGCGTTTCAAAGTCCTCGCCGATAAGCTGCTGCTCGCGGTCCTGGCCGCCGCCCCCAAACAGCAGGTCCATCCGGTCCGGGTCCAGAGCGTCGCCAAGGCCAATGTGATGCACGTGCACGTCGAGCCCCCGCCAGCGGGCCCGCTGGCTGATGGCGATGACATTCCCACGGTCGCCGTACATGTTCATCTGGTCGGGGTACAGGTAGCCAATGTGAAGCTGACGCGCTTCCACCGCGGTAGACCTCCCGGGGGCGGCCGTCTAGACCTCCCAGAACTTGCGGGCGTAGCCCATCTTCTGCAGAATCTCGCGCATCTCCAGCATGGCCGTGTAGGTGGGCAGTACGTAGAGAATCTCGCCCGGGCCAATGGAGGCAAGGCCCATCTGGAGGGCCTGCTTCATGTTGCGCTCCGCCCGAACCAAGCGGGTGTCCAGGCCTGCATACTTGAGGCGCAGGGCCATGTCCTCGGCCCGCTGCCCGGACGTGACCACGGACTTGACGTGCTCCTGCCCCGCCACCAGCATTTCAAAGTCCACGTCCCACAGCCAGGAGATATCCGTGCCGTCGGCATAGTTGTCGTTGATGGCGATGAGCAGGGTCTTTTGTTCCCGTGTCTCGTTGATGGTGCGGATGACCTCGTTGAAGCCCACCGGGTTCTTGACCAGGGCCAGGAAGACCTCCTTGTCCCCCAGCGAGATCATCTCCATGCGGCCGAAGTGGGACGAGAAGGACTCCAGCCCGGCCCTGATGTTGGCCAGGGAGATGCCCAGGGCGTGGGCGGCGGCCGCCGCCGCCAGGGCATTGTAGACGTTGTAGAGCCCGGGGATGGCGATGTGCGCCTCAAACTCCCCGGCCGGCGTGCGGACGGTGAGGCTGCTGCCGCGCGACCCCTCGCTGGTGAGGCCGGTCAGGACCACCTGCGGGTCGGGCCGGGCGTTGCCGCAGCGGGGGCAGCGGAACTTGCCCAGGTGGGCGTAGAAGTAGACATCGTAGCGGTAGGGCTCACCGCAGACCACGCAGTGCTTGGCCTCTGCGGTGTGATCCACCTCGCGGCTGCCCAGCCCCGGCACGTCGATGCCGTAGTAGAGGGTGCGGGTGGGCGTGGTCCGGCCCAGGTTGGCCACCAGCGGGTCGTCGGCATTGAGCACGGCCACGCTTTCGGGGCGCATGCGCTCCAGGCCGCGGCGGATAAACCGCACCGTGTGCTCCAGCTCGCCATAGCGGTCCAGTTGGTCGCGGAAGAAGTTGGTGACCACCATAACCTTGGGCGCCACTTCCTCGGCGGCCAGCGGCACTGTGGCCTCGTCGACCTCCAGCAGGCCCATGTCCGTGCCCACCCGGCCGCCCGCCGAGGCAGACTGCAGATAGGCGGTGGTCAGGCCGGTGATCAGGTTGGCGCCGGCGCGATTGTGCGTGAGGCGCAGGCCGGAGGCGGCGGCGATCTCGGCCAGCATCTTGGCAGTGGTGGTCTTGCCGTTGGTGCCGCTGATCATCAGGTTGCCGCCGCCGACCTGCCGCGACAGACGGCGCAGGACCCGGGGGTCGAGGCGCCGCGCGACGCGGCCGGGCAGGCTGGAGCCGCCCCAGCCGAACAGGCGGGAGCCCCAGATGGTCAGCTTGCCGACCCAAAGGCTGAAGTAAAAGCGCATGACGTCACATCCAACAGGTCGTCCTTGGCAGCAGGCTTATTATAGCACGCGGCAAACCGCCCTACCGTCCCGGGGCGGCCGGGCTTGCAGGATTGAAGGCCGCGATGGCAGAATACGGTTCTCGCAGTCATCTCTTTCCCGAAGGAGGTTTCGTATGACCACCGTGACCCCTGGCACCGGTACCGGCTCGGACTACCCGGTGGATGTCCGGCTGGAGTACCCCGAGCATTCGTCCCGAGGTCTCGCGCTGCTGGGTATCCTCTTCTTCCTGAAGGCCGTTCTCCTGGTGCCGCACATCATCGTCCTCTACTTCCTGACCCTGGCTTCCTTCATCGTGGTGTTCGTGAGCTATTTCGCAGTTCTCTTTACCGGGCGCTACCCGAAGGGGCTCTTCGATTTTGTGGGCGGCGTGCTCCGCTGGCAGACACGCATCAACGCCTGGTTCTACGGCCTGACCGATAAGTACCCGCCCTTTTCGCTCGCCTGACGCCAAAGCTGCCACGACTCGCTGACGTACGAAAGGAGACCGCTGCCGGGACGGTCTCCTTTTCTGTCAGCAGCACCACAGCCTTAGCCTTCCTGCAGAGCCTGAACCTCGTCGGGCGTCAACCCCCGGTAGATGCCCTCGGACCCAGTCCATCGCACCTGGGTAAACGGGCAGTCCTTCTTGTCGCCAGCCAGTTGCGTGACCCACCGGTGCGCCGCGCGGAACACACCCGGCAGCGCGCCGGGATGCTTGAGTTCAGGCAACAGACCCTTGAGTCTTGAGGCCGCTATCGGTCCGGGATTTTCCATGAAGATGTGCCAGACCTGCAGTTGTTTCTCTGTAAGCCCCTCGGAAAGCCTCCGCAGCCGGCGGATCTGCTCAGGGTCGGGGGGGCCAGGGACAGCCTCGCCAGCGGAGACCTGGCCCTTTTTCGCCAGGTACAGCTCCAGAAGATCCTTCAAATCCTCTACTGATTCGGACCCGCTGGATAGGTCAAACTCAACGGTCACCTTGGTGATTTTCAAGTCGCTCTACCCCCTGGTTCGGCCTTGTGGGTGTCCACCGGAAATCAGTGGGGTGGCTGATATTTCGCCAGAGTGGGGGCCTGTCCCTCCCGGTCGATGCATTGTGGGGCCGTCCGGCGAAGCGAGGGCGGGCATGGCGGCGTCACGCCTCGGGTACGAGAATGAGGAAATCCAGGGCGCCCACCTTCAAGCGGAGGCAGCCGTCCCTATCAGCGTGGCGGCGCTCACCCGTCAGGGCGTCTCGCCACGTCCCCGCGGCGCCTGTGGGAACGGCGAAGGAAACCTCCTCAGCCTGGAACCCTGCATTCAGGGCAACGACCACAACGTCATCATCTAGCGCCCTGCTGTAGACGTAGGTGCGCTCCTGGCAGAGCAGTGCCTTGAAATCCCCACGGCGCAAGGCCGGATGATCCCCGCGAAGGTGAGCGAGTCGCGTGACGAGGACAAGAAGCTCCTGGCGCCAGGCTGATGAATCCCACGGCATGCACCTGCGGCAGTCGGGATCGGGCCCGCCCTCCAGACCAACCTCATCGCCATAGTAGATCATCGGCACGCCCTCAAACGTGAACAGGAAGGCGAAAGCCGCCCTGACGTGACGGGTTCGTCCGCCAGCAATGGTCCGAATGCGCGGCGTATCATGACTGCCAACCAGCGTCAGCATGGTCTGCCTGACGCTGCCCGGGTAGAAACTGCGAAGCAGGTTCAACTCGCGGTCAAACGTTGTGGCATCGATGGCCTGCTGCAGGATGAACCGGATTACCAGTTCACGAAGCGGATAGTGCGTAACGCTATCAAACTGATCCCCTTGCAGCCAGGGCTGCGCATTCCCCCAGGCCTCTCCCACCAGGAGGGCATCCGGTCGGGTTGCTTTGATCGCTTGCCGGAAACCGCGCCAGAACTCATGTGGAACCTCCCACGGAACGTCCAGGCGCCATCCGTCGATGTCCGCCTCCTGCAGCCAGTGCGCCGCAACCCTGTAGAGGTAGTCTCTGACCTCTGGCTGCATGGTGTTTAGCTTGGGCAGAAAGGAAGCGCCGCCGCAAGCCCGGTAATTCGGCGGGTCCAGCTGAACGGGCAATGACTCGAAAGAGTACCAGTCACGATAGGGGGATTCGGCCCCATTCCTGAGCACGTCCTCGAACGCCCGAAAGTGGTCACCCGTGTGGTTGAACACCCCGTCGAGGATGACCCGAATACCCAGCTGGTGCGCTCGCCGCACCAGCCTCTTCAGCGCCTCGGTTCCGCCAAAGTGCGGATCGACGGCCAGGTAGTCGCTGGTGTCGTACTTGTGGTTGGAGGGCGATGTAAATACAGGGTTCAGGTAGAGCGCGTTTACGCCCAGGGCCTGCAGATAGTCAAGTCGCTGCTCTACCCCAGCCAGATCTCCCCCGAAGAAGTTCGTGCGGGTTGGGGTCTGTCCCCAGGGCGTCACCCCTGGCGGATCGTTGGAGGGATCGCCATTGCAGAAGCGTTCGGGGAAGATCTGATAGAAGACGGCATCTCGAACCCAATCTGGCGCAAACGTCATGCTACTCCTTGACACTCCCCATGGTCATGCCCTGGATGATCCAGCGCTGCAACAGTATGAACAATACCAATACGGGCAAGGTAGCCGTCACCGTCCCGGCCATCAGATAGACCCACTGGGTTCCGTACTTGCCCGAAAAGGTGGCCAGTCCCACCTGGATGGTGTTCATTTCCGGGCTGGTCGTAACCAGGAGCGGCCATAGGAAGTCGTTCCAGGCGAAAAGGAAAGAGAACAGCGTCAGCGTGGCGATAGCCGGTTTGGATATGGGGAGCAAGATCTGGAAGAGGACGCGCAGCCGGCTGCAGCCGTCGATCATCGCAGCCTCATCCAGCTCCCGGGGCAACGTGCGAAAGTGCTGTCTCATGAGGAAGATGCTGAAGGCACTCACCAGACGAGGGACAATGAGGGCCGTATAGGTGTTCAGCCAGCCAAGCTCCTGAACCAGCAAGTAAGACGGAATCAACAGCAGATGGAAGGGGATCATCATGGTGCCCAGGAAGAGAAGAAAGATCTGCTCCTTGAGCGGAAAGTCCAGGCGGTCGAATGCATAGGCCGCCATCGCTCCGGAGAGCACCTGACCCAGACTGATAAACACGGCCATGATCGCACTGTTGAGGTAATAGCGCGCAAAGGGTGCTGACTGCCAGGCAACCACGTAGTTGTGCCATTCGAACCACACGGGTAGGAGATGGGGCGGCGCAAAGGTCAGCTTCATGGGCTTGAGAGACGTGGTGAACATCCAGAGATACGGCAGCACGACAAGAGAGGCTCCCGTCAGAAGCAAAGCGTGAAGAGCCAGCCTCCCAGTTGCCCTGGCTACCCAGCGTCTGTACCGTATCATCGCCTCCATCCCCCCTCCCCTGACAGCCGCCACTGAAGCAAGGTGGCGAGAAACACCACCGCGAAGATGACCCAGCCCACGGCGGACGCGTAACCCAGATGATACAGCCGGAAGCCCTGACGGTACAGGTAGAGAGGCAAGACGTCGGTGGCCCCCAATGGCCCACCGGAAGTCATCACAAACACATGGTCAAAGGCCTGGAAGGAATCGATCACCGACATGATCGTGAGGAGCACCGTGGTGGGTGTCAGAAGCGGCCACGTGATATGCCAGAAACGCTGCAGCGATGAGGCGCCGTCCACCTCCGCCGCTTCGTAGTATTCAGGCGGAATGGCCTGCAGCCCGGCGAGATATACGGCCATGTTGAAGCCAAGCCGTTTCCATACGCCAACCACCATGACGGACGGGAGTGCCCAGGCGGGATCACCCAGCCAGCGAGGGCCTTCCAGCCCCAGTTGCCGCAGGCCGAGATTCACCATGCCATTGACGGGGTCGAAGAGGAGCGCCCATACCACGCCCGCAGCCACGGTGGCCGTGACCACCGGAGTGAAGTAAGCGGCGCGGTAGAAGGTGCGGCCGACCACACGGCGGTTCAGGGCCACCGCAACCAGCAGGCCCGCCGCCAATCCGAAGACGGTCACGCCCACCGTGTAGAGGGCGGTGACCCTCAGGGAGTTCCAGAACTCCGGGTCCGCAAATAGGGCTCGATAGTTGGAGAATCCGACGAAGGTCTTGACGGCACTGAGTCCGTCCCAGTTCAGGAGACTGAGCCAACCGGACCAGATGGCGGGGTAGATATTGAAAAGCCCGAAGATGACTAACGCTGGAAAGAGACAGAGGAGGGCGGTCCAAGCCTGGTCTCTTTGTTGTGGGGAACGGCGCCGCAGGCGCACCGGTTTGGGAACTTGCTGCAAACGGCTGACCCTCCCTCGTCAGGGTGTCTGTGGGGCCGGCCGCCCAGCCTGTTTGCTGGGCGACCGACCCCCATGTCCCACCCTACTTCTTCAGTGCTGCCTCCACCGCTTTCTCTGCGTTGGCAAGGGCATCCTCGACCGATACCCGGCCAAAGAAGGCCTTCTCCAGTTCCTTGGCAAAGGCCAAAGAGGTATCGGGATACTTCTCGATCGGCGGACGAGCATGTGCGTACGGCTGCTGTTCAACAAAAGGCAGCAGCCGAGGCTCCCGCTTCAGCCATTCGCGATAGGTGCTGTCGCTGGCCACAGACCGGCGCACCGGCATGAATCCGGTAAGAGTGTCCCACCGCACCTGCACGGGTGTGCTCGTCAGCCAGAGCGCGAACTCCTTCGCGGCCTCCTGCTTGTCCGGAGTGGTCTTGAAGACAAAGATCTGCTCGCCACCCATATTGGTCGCCGGTTGCCCGCCCTCGGGAATGGGAAGCATGGCCGTCCCGAAATCGAAAGGCGCCTGGCCGGCCCAAATGCCGACCATCCACGACCCATCGATCCGCATCCCGGCCTGTCCCTTGTCGAAGGCGCCCCACTGGCCGGGCTGAGTCACCTTGTCCGTGTGGATCAGGTCAACGAGGAACTGCAGAGCCTTCTTCCCGGCGTCATTGTTGAACCCAGGCTTGGTGTACTGGTCCTTGAGGTACTCGCCGCCAGACTGCCAGAGATAAGGCTGAAACTGCCAGGTCAAGCCCTCTCCGTTGTCGCCGGCCTGAGTATAGATCTCGAACCCCTGAATACCACCGCCCAGGGCGGCAATCCTCTTGGCTGCAGTGCGCAGCTCGGCCCAGGTCTTCGGCGGTTGGTCCGGATTCAGACCCGCGTTCTTGAAGAGGTCCTTGTTGTAGAACAGAGCCAGGTTGTTGGTGCTCACCGGCAGAGACTGCAGCTTGCCCTCGTACCGGCTATACTCCAGAAGCGCGGGGTAGAAGTCATCCACATTGATCTTGGCAGCCATGTCATCCAGGGCTAGCAGAGCCCCGGAGCGATGCAGCTTCGCCATCCAGGCAATGTCACCGGCAGCGACGGCGGGCGGATTCTTGCCGGCGATGCCGGCCTGAAGCTTCGGGAGCAACTCACCCCACGGGAGGGTGACGTTCTTCACCTTGATGTTGGGATGGCTCTGATTGAACTCATCAATGAGACTGCCGATGGCCTTGCCGTTGTTGCCGTCCCAATAGTTCCAGAACTCAATTTCCACCGGTGCGGCTTGGCCTGTCTGCTGCGTCTCAGACTTCGCACCTTGTTGCCGAGCACCGGAAGTGCATCCTCCTACGATCAGAGCCAATGCAAGAACGAGACTCAGCAACTTGATCGATCCACGAATACCCACTCCAAGACCCTCCTCAATCCGGATGTGTACGAGGGAGTGCTGTCCGGCACCCCCTGCTGCGTATGGGAACGTGGGACATCCTTAGACCGCCTCCGGCTTGGTTCCGCCCTCCTTTCGCCTGGCTCTAGAGTCGGGTCGGACAGTCTCGGAAATGTTGACTATTGTTGGGTAGTCCTAGGCGCCTGGCACCCGATGCGTCCGAACCGCAGCAAGTCCATGGATTACAGGCGGCCAAGAGCACAGTTTTTTCTCACAAGGGGGCTTCCCAAGAGACTTGGTCTACTGTACAATAGGGCACAGCAAGGGAAAGCCCTCACGGGCTGAGGTAAGGAGACTGGAAGAGCGTACACTTTTGGCAGAAGGGGCGCTCTTGCAGTCTATTGCCTTTTTCATTAGGTCTCATTCGCCATGCCTGAGCGCATCTCCTGCTGCTTCGGAATGCGCCAGAAGACAAGGGACAGCCTGATCGGCTGTCCCTTGTGGCGTTTTCTGCGTTCGCGCCGAGCCTCCGGGAGGCCCGAACGGAGCGGCTGACGGGCGCCCCTACCGGGCCGTACCCACGCGCATGATGGTGACGGCCGCCTCAGCCCGCGTCAGCGGGTCATTCGGACGGAACCTGCCGCCCTGGCTGAAGATCTTCAGGCCGGCCGCCAGGGCCACGGCATTGCGCAGTTCAGGGCTGATGGAGGCGTGGTCGGTGTAGGCCGTGGGGATTTGCACGTCCATCTTGGCCACCTTGCTGTAGCCCAGGGCCCGGATGAGCATGGCGGCGAAATCCTGCCGAGTGATGGCCTCACCGGGGCGGAAGCTGCCGTCCGTGACGTCCAGCCAGCCGGCCTGGGCCGCTGATTCGATGAACCCACCCATGGGGGCCCCCAGGGCCACGTCGGCAAACCGGGCCTTCATGGGCCGCACCTCGCCGCGACCGAAGGCCAGCACCACCAGGCGGGCCGCCTCGGCGCGGGTCAGGGGCTTGTTGGGCTGGAACTCTCCCTTGTCGTTGACCGGCAAGAGGCCGCGGGCCGACACCACCAGGATGTCGGATAGGGCCCAGTGGCCCGCCACGTCCTTGGGCGGCTGCAGGAGCATTTCCACGTCGCGCCCCTGATTGTCCGTCAGGCGTCCGGACACCGCCCCCAACTGCAGGCCGCGGTAGCCCATCGGGATCTGGTACACTGCTTCGGCGTTCTCCTGGAACTCCTCGCGCCAGATGCCGGCCTTCCGGTCCTCTTCGCTGACGGGTTTGCGCAGAACACGATAGGCCTTCTCCAAGCCCACTTTGGAAGCGAAGGCCTCTACCGCGGCATCCATGCTGATAGCCTGAGCCTTGTCCGGCAGCTCGCCCTCCGTCACCGGTTCCGAGCCGTAGAGGTTGGTGATGATCCCCATCCTGCCGTCAACGCCCACCGACAGGGTGGAGGCCGGCATGGGGACGCCGTTGACCAGGCGCTCGAATTGGAAGCTGTAGCCGGGAACCGGCTGCGGCGAACTGACGGAGGGGTCATAGCTGGGCGCCAGCCTGATGCGGCCCACCTCATAGGGGAGGTGCGTGGCGATGAAGGTCAAAGCCGTAGCCAGGGCCTGGTCACGGGTGATGGTTGGCTCCTTGTTCTCGTCGCCCGGCTTCCACGGCAGCCCGCGCCAGAAGGCCTGCACGCGACCTGTGGTGGCGCCAATGGTGGCCGAGGCGGACTCCTGGCTGTCGCCCACCTTGCGGATGAAGTTGAAGTTCCAACTGGGCTCCTGCCCGTTCGGCCGGTTTTCGCTGTAGCTGGCGCCGGTCATCTCCCAGGAGGAGTCAAGGTTCAGCATGCTCTTGGCAATGGCCTCCGCCTGGTTCCGGTCCACGGGCCCCTTGACAGCGGGGTCAGGGGTGACCTGGGGCCACTTCAGCTCCTCACCGAAGAGCGGTGAGGTGACCTCACGGCCCCACTGGTCCGTCAGCTTGCCCGTCTGGGCGTTGATGGCCAGGCTACCAAAGGGGAGGCGCCAGGCGTACACCAACTGCACTTTGGGCTTGCTCGCGCCCAGCACGTCGTAGACAAGCTGGTACTGCAGTTCCAGGCCCAGCTTCTCGCTCCAGATCTTCAGCGCCTTGTCGTCCGAGATGCCGCCCTGCGGGTCAGGGTACTGAATGGCGTCGTTCCAGTCGAAGTTGTAGCTGGTGACCGCGCCGTCCGAGGCGTCCACGCTGATGGTAGCGCCCTGCATCAGGCCCTCGTTGGCCACGGGCAGACCGTTCACCTGGCGCACCCAGAAGAACGTGTACAGCACCGGCCCGTTCAGGCTGCCGGGATAGGGCGCATCAGTGGGCTGCTGCGGCAGCAGCTTCATTTGAGGGAACCGCTCCGGCTGGAGGCGCTTCAGAACCTCCTCGGCCCGGGGCTGCGCCTGCTCGCGGGACAGCTTGATGGCGGGGGTGTTGGTGCCATCAGGCAGGACGCGGTAGAGGCCCATGTTCCGGACCTCGCCACTCACCGCGTCCACTTCAAAGCTCATGGACTCCCGCGGCTCGTAGTTGCCGGCCTTCTGGGGCTCCGTCCAGTACAGGGACCAGACCTTGCGCGACACGGGGCCCTGGTACTCGCTGTAGTTGGCGTGGAACTCCGTCAACTTGTCGGGAATGGTGAAGGCGGCGCGAGCTCGGGCCACCGCCTGCTCGGACGAGATGGTGCCCGGTCCCGGCTGGACCGCGGCCGCTGCCGGATTGGCTGCTGCCTTGTCGGGCGGCGCCGCCAGGGCGCTCCCCGCTGCAGACAGCGTCATGGAGACGGCGAGCGCAGCGGCCAGGATGCCGCTTGCCCATTTCTTGCCTTGGGCCATGCTAGTTTCCCTCCCAAATCCTTACTTCCGACCGAGTAAGACGGGGCTGCCGGGAAAAGGTTCTGCGGGCGGGACCGCCGGTCAACCGGAAGCACCTCCTCCGCGCCGCTGAATAACGTGAACGTAGCCGGCGCCCCAACCCGCCGGCAGGCAGTGTCCACCTTATTACGCGTGAGGCATCTCGCGCAAGGAGGAGGCGTTATGACCAGTCCGGCCCAGCAAATGCCTTCACAGATCAAGTCTTACCAGCCTTTTGCAGGCCCCTTTGACCCCTGCCCCCCCATGAAGGTGAGGGTCTACTCCACACCGCCCCATCTCTACTTGGGGTTCCAGCCGCCCGGGTTGCCGCAGTTCAGCCCCTATGACGCCTTGCAGCACGGCACCCTGTGGCCGGCCCTCTACAGCCCCTGGAAGGCGGTGGAGAACGAGTGAACGACACGCTCCAGGCCAAGCCGCAGGGCTATTACGAGGCGCTGTACGCCATTCAGGCAGTGGAGTTCACGCTGGTCGACCTGAGTCTCTATCTGCTCACGCACCCGATGGACTCGGCCGCTCTCCAGCAGTACCACCAGATGTCTCAGCAGCTTAAGGAACTGACCCGACGCTTTGAGGACCAGTTCGGCCCCCTCACCCACCGGTCCGTCGGTCCCAATCCCCCCTACAGTTGGGTGGCCACACCCTGGCCCTGGGAAGTCTGAGAAGGGGGGACGCGTATGTGGGTTTATGAGAAGAAGCTGGAGTATCCGGTCCGGGTGTCCGCCTGCAACCCCCGTCTGGCCAAGTTCCTGGTTGAGCAGTACGGCGGCTCCGACGGCGAGCTGGCAGCGGCCCTGCGCTACCTGAACCAGCGCTACAACATCCCCGACAGCCGCCTGAAGGGGATGATGAACGACATCGGCACCGAGGAGCTGGCCCACCTGGAGATGATTGCGACCATGGTCTACAAGCTGACCAAGGACGCGACGCCCCAGCAGCTCAAGGACGCCGGTCTGGGAGAACACTACGTCAACCACGGCAAGGACCTCTTCTACGAAAACGCCGGCGGCGTGCCCTTCTCCGTGAAGTACATCCAGGGCAAGGGCGACCCCATTGCCGACCTGTACGAGAACATCGCCGCCGAGGAGAAGGCGCGGGCTACGTACCAATTCCTCATTGACGTCTCGGACGACCCCATGGTGAACGACGCCCTGGCCTTCCTGCGGGAGCGCGAGGTCATCCACTCCCAGCGGTTCCGGGAGGGCGTGGAGATTCTCAAGGAGGCCCAGCTTCACAAGACGTACTACTAGGCCGCCGGCAGCCGTGTGCCAACGAAGACAAACTCAAGGGGCGGGCCGCCATGGGGGAGGCCCGCCCCGTTGGTCTGCCCCATCAGGGCCGGCTCCGCCTCAATCCTCCAAAAAGACCGGAGAAAGGCGGGGCGCTTTGCCCAGATGCACACTCCATGCGAACCAGGGATCTGCGTCCGTCCGGCGACCCAGGCGCACGGTGAACAGCTCATCCTGGTCCCGCACCAGCACCATGGCGGTCTGAAGTCCCGCCGGCTCGTGATAGCCCAGGCTATCCAGCTCAACGGAGGCATCTGCGGAAAAGCCCAGCGCCCCGCGAACAGCCTGCACGAACCGAACCGGGTCCCTCTCCCCGTTCGGCTCCGGGGCCAGTCCTTTCGGAACCTGCCCCAACCAAACACCGGGCTCCTGGTTGCCGAGGCGCATTCGCATGGCCCAGACGTCGTCCGTGTCGGACAACGCCGCCAGCGCAATCGAGGGGCCTACACCGTCCTCCAGGCTTGCCTTGAGGATGCGGACGCCCGCCTCTTCACCCAGGCCGTCCAGCCTGGGCACCCTGGACGCCCCGTCCGGCACGCCCAGCAGCACCCACAGCTTTTCGTGCTCGCGGCCCCAGGCAGCGCGGGTTACGTCCTGGCGGGCCTCGTTCCACTGCGGCAGCGGCTCACCCGTGGCCACGCCGGCATCCGGCGGAAAACCGTCGGGCAACGGAACGCCGTCCAGTGTCAGCACGGACGTCCCCCACCTGACGGAGCCAAACCGTGGGGCCAGGACCTCCTTCAGGGAGTCCATTGAGACGGCGAACGTCTGAAACCCATCGGAGAACGGGAAGTACTCATAGGCGTTGAAATAGATCACCAGATCCGGGCCGGAGAGGTAGAATCCCTGATCTGCGCCAATGGCCTCAAAGGGAGTCAGCAGATGAGACGTAAGGCCCCGCTCTTCTATCTGCTGCCTGACCCGTGTGCTGATGGTCCCTATGTAATCCGCTTCCGGCCGAAAAAGGTCGGCCAACTTGAGCTCCTGCCCCGACTGCAGGTCGACCCTCCGGAGAGGTGTCCGGTCCAGCGGACTGACCAGCCGTCCCTAGGAGCAGACGGCGAAACAGCACCGGCCGGTTCGGGCGAACCGGCCGGCACCTTCGATGACGCCTATTCGGCCAGTTCTGAGAACGGCGGAACCAATACGTCCTTCAGATCAGCCAGGGGTATGGGGAACTCCTGAATCCCCCAGGCGTAGGGCCAGTACTCGTACTGGCCGTAGTAGAGCACCAGGCCGTCATTCGTCAGGTACCACTTCTGCGTGGGTTTGACGGTCTCAAAGGGCGTCAGGAGGCTTTCCTCCAGCCCTCTTTCCCGCATCTGCCGCCTGACCTCCCGGGTGAGCAGGTCAATGTAGTCCACGCCGGGCCGAAAGAGGTCCTGCAGCGCGTAGATACGGCCTGTCTCCAGGTCGAAGGTGTCGGACGTCTGAATTGTGACCCCGTGCGCTGCTCCGGCCGTGTAAGTATAGTTGGTCAGCACGATGCTCAGCAGACTGTCCTGGTTCAGGGTGACGCGGTAGTCCGCCACCACCTCGGACTGCTTCGGCGCCTCGGGCGCCTGGGCCGCGTTCTCCACGGCCTTGTAGCCGCCTGCCAGGGCGTCCAGGGCCCAGTCCTTGAGTGGCTGGTTGATGGCCGCATCCACCGCCGGCCCCAGGCCGCTGACCTCCGGGTACTGTATGTCGACCTTCAGCCTCTCCGATTCCTCGCGGATGCGGCGGGTGATGACCCGTGCCGCGGGCTCCGGCAGCGGGGTCAGGTCCAGGGTGGTATTCCGCGGGTCCCACTTCAGGCTGCAGCCCAAGTTCTCCGCCACGGGCATGAGGAGCACCACCAGACGCCCTCCCGCCAGGCGCGGCGCGGGGCTGACCCAGACTTCGTGGTCACCGGCCAAGCCGCGGTCCTGACCCGGGGAGACGGCCAGGCTCCTGCTCCCCCTCTCCAGCACGGCCGTCCTCTCCGCCGGCTGCCAGGTGACGCGGCAGCCAAGAAGGCCAAACAGCGCCTTTAGGGGTACCGCGACCTGCGTGTCCGAAACCGCGCCCCTTACCCCGGTATCCTGACCCTCCACCATGACCGTCACGGCGGTCCCCGCAGCAGGCGTCGTCTCGCCGCCCGTCCCTTCGGGAAACCCCAAGTCTACAGGAAACACTCCCACCACGGACGCAATGGCGGGCGTCTGCAGTTTCAGATCGCTCAGCGCCGCTCACGCTCCTCTCACGTTCTCGCCGTCTCTCCAGCTTATGTGGGGCGGCGGGACGTGAGCCGTACCGCCACTCGCCAGTTGCCAGACCCGGACATCTGGTCAATGAATGAGATGCTTCGGGGCACAAGGAGGAAAGGTCCTCAGGCTCCTAGTGAGTTCGTTCGCGTGCCGGTCACTCCATGGGCCAGCGGTCGACGGTCGCGTCCGCCCTATTGTGTGCCTCGCAGTCAGGACGGGAAGGCAAAAAGGGAGCGCCGCTGGGGCGGCGCTCAGAAGTCACGGGTTAGTTGACTCAGGGCTGGGCCTACGGTCTGTCTGCAAAGAGGCTCGGGTCTAGTTGGGCAGTCAGGGCCTCATAGCTTGACCGCGAGTTCACGATGCTCTCGATGTAGCTACGAACGGGGCCGGCCCACCGCTCTCGCGCGTCTGCCCGACGCGGTATTGGGAGTAGCACTTTGCGATAGCGAGTGCCCAAATCTTCTCGATTCATCTGCATTGTAATCAGGGGAGTAAACTGATCGTGCACTACCTTTAGGGACATTAGGGCGAGCAAGAGCCACGGCGATGCCGTCCGGCTCGCAACTCGCCAGACGGCTATCTCACGCGTCAGGATGACGTGCGTCTGCCAAGGCATGATGACCCCAAAGAGCCCGATGTTCTTGCTAGCCCTTGTCGGCGTTACCAGATCGAAAGGTTGGAGCGTCTTGCCTCGACGTAGTTTGCTCGCAACGTCCGAAGGGATGGCATACTTCGGGTTCTCAATTACTCTCCAATTCTTTATGTCGACTACCTTGACATAAGGTATCTCACCGCGGCCATGCACGTGTGAGCTTGGACTCCCGTGCCCATCCATGACCTTGAGTTCTCCGCGGTCCACTAGATCGCCCACAGAAGCCAATTCACAGTCATTTTCCCGAGCGAACTTCTCCACTGCACTAATGTAAGGTTTGCGCCACCAGTATGACGCGACCAAGATTCCTTCGCTCACGGCCTCCGACTGGCTAAAGTGGAAAAACAGACGCGACTCGTCACGATCGGGGTGGTCTGCCCAGAACCCTTTTGCCGCATCACCCATTTCGTCATCAAGATCAGTCGTCTGTCTACCTTCTTCATCAAAAGCAAAACGTGGATGCCCGTGTTTGTCTTCACCAAAAGTCTGCGGAACAGAGCCAAGAATCATATGATTGTCCCTTGGCGGTGCCTTCACCAACACAATGATGCTAGTCTTGGCCCGGCAATGTGGCTCAAAAGCTTCGATGGGAACGTTGATCGAATGGGTGATGGTGAACTGAGACAGCCACTGTACCAACCAACCATAGGAGTCAGAGAAGAGGTAGGTATCGGGCAGCACAATGGCAAGACGGCCCCCCGCGTTCAAAAACCTGATGCTACGCTCCAGAAATATGAGCCCGAGGTCCCGCTCTACGTACTTGTCCGTCGGCTCCCAACGGCCTGTACTATTCCGTCGCCACTCGCGTGAGAGCTCGTAAGCCTCCTCTTGCCCTATCTGGGCAGAGACCTTCAGCTTGGTGCCAAATGGGGGGTTGGTGACAACTATGTCGAAGGACCCATCTTGTACTACAGAAGAAAGCGATTGGGTCCACCCCGAGGCTCGGATGGAATCAGCCTTAAAAACGTGTGTACTGCCGTCTCCGAGCATGGAAACATACGCTTTGGAAAGGCGGACGGAGACTGAGTCCTTGTCGATTGCATATAGGTTTCGCGATGACCAGTCCCTAAGCGCCAGGGCTGCTTCCCCAGCGTTTGCGGCATGAATCCCTTCTAGCTTCTTCCTGACCTCTTCCTGAACTGCTGCCAAAAATGACCCGCTGCCGCATGCGGGGTCAATGACACGGTCTTCGGGCTGCGGATTAACGGCAGCTACCGCAACCTTCACAACTGACTGGGGGGTGAAATACTGACCCTCCTCACCTTTATAGGCCTTACCCCTAATGACCTGAAATGCACTGGCAACTGCATCCGTTTCATTTGAGAGAAGTCTATAGTTCTGGAGGGTTTTAACGATATAGTGGAGGCTGTCATCATCCACCTGGCACCAATCTCACGTCCGTTGGCTCCAAAGAGCTGTGACTCTTTCTTTACCTCAGCCTCCAGCAGGGCCCTCATGCGTGCGGCCGTTTTCTCGGGTGTCTCATCGATTTGAAACTGAAGAGGCTTACGGGGCGATAGCCTGTGGCGCTGCTCATCAAGGATTTTAAGCAACAGCAGAAGCGAAATATCCGGCAGTATTTCCTCATCCCGGTTTATGTTCCGGTCTAGCGCTGCAAGGCGATCGCGAATACGCCTAAAAACCGGAATAAGTGAAGGCGCCTTACGAAGGTCGGCGTCAGTAAGGACTCTAGCCCCTACGGGCCCTAGGGGGTCAGAGGGTCGCGGAATGGGAGTTCCCTCAGGCGCTATTTCAAAGCCACCCGGCGTCTTGTAGATGACTTTAAAGTCGACTCCGTTGAACCAGACACCAAGCCTGGCGTGGGGCTCCCGGTCAAGGTAAACCTTAAGCTGCTCAAGAACCTGATGTGACATCAGGCCGTTTGCACTCACAGATAATGCGCAAGTGGGCTGGATCTCCACGATGAGTTGGGGAATCAAACAGGGCTATGTCTACAGGCCACTGGCGCTTCCCAGAGGGCGTCGGAGCCACACGCCACTGGGGCCGTGTGATGATCTGGTTCAGGTCCCAACCAGCCTCTTCTATGAGGATTTCAAGGAGGGGCTGTGTCGCATTCACCTCTTCAGGTCCAGCAGCCACGATTCGCCCGGATACCTTGTCGATGGTCCGAGGCAACAGGGGTTCAGCGACCGGTTCAACTTCAGGCGCCACGGCACAACCTCCCGGTTCCCAGATCCCTAACTCACTTTATCTTACTACGAACAGACGTTTGTAAACAATACCCATAAGGGACAGTGGCAACGTCGTCCCTGTCCCTCGTGTGGATGGCCGGTTTTCCGTCTTCATATAGGCGCCAAGAAGGTGAGTCACAAAAGGGTGTGCCCAGCCCAAAAGCCCTGGATCAGGAGGGCCGAGGCCGCGGACCTCTCACGCGATCTCTCGCAGCACCGACTCTATTACATCGAAGGCCTCGTTCGCCTGCTCGTCGGTGATGACCAGAGGCGCCAGGATGCGCAGCACGTTGCCGTACACGCCGCACTTGACGCTGAGAACGCCCCGCTCCATGGCCCCCTGCATCAGCTTGCCGACGATCTCCGGGGCGGGTTCCTTGGTCTGGCGGTCCTTCACGAACTCCACGCCGATCATGGCGCCGAGGCCGCGGATGTCACCGATAACCCTGAACTTCTCGGCCATAGCGCCGAAGCGGGCGCGGTACAGCTCACCCAGGTGGACAGCACGCTTGGTCAGGTCGTCGCGGTCCATGATCTCCATGACGGCGTTGCCCGCGGCGCAGCAGACGGGATTGCCCACATAGGTACCGCCGATGGAGGAGTCACCGGGGGCGTCCATGATCTCCTTCCGGCCGATGACGCCGGAGAGCGGCAGGCCCACGGCGATGGACTTGCCCACGGTGATCAGGTCCGGTTCGACCCCGAAGTGCTCAATGCCAAAGAACTTGCCGGTGCGGCCGAAGCCCGTCTGGATTTCGTCTACGATCAGCAGGACCTTGTGCCTGGCGGTGATCTCGCGAATGCCCTGGATGAAGGACCGGGGCGGCACAATGAACCCGCCCTCGCCCTGCTGCGGCTCCAGGATGACGGCCCCCACCTCGTCGGGGGAGGCGTAGGTCAGGAACGCTTCTTCCAGC
Source organism: Bacillota bacterium (assembly GCA_050260815.1). GTDB lineage: Bacteria > Bacillota > Sulfobacillia > JAMDAP01 > JAMDAP01 > JAMDAP01. Next base: position 12,312 of record JBLNCQ010000052.1, on the reverse strand, counting down.
TTCGCCGCCATCAGCCGGCCGTAGTCTTCGTCCGACATCTGCGGATACGGTTTGCGGTAGACATTGGGGTAGGGTAGGCGGTAGATATCAGAGGCAAAGGGTCCGAACCCCTTCTTGTAAGGCTTGACCTTGCTGGTCAGGCTCATGGTCAGCAGCGTGCGGCCATGGAAGGCTCCCTCAAAGGCAATGAGGCCCTTCTTCCCGGTGTAGGCCTTGGCGATCTTCACCGCGTTCTCAATGGCCTCGGCGCCGGAGTTGAAGAAGCCAATCTTCTTGGGCCCGGCGATAGGAGTCCTGGCCAGAAGCCGCTCGCCCAATTCGATGTAGGGCTCGTAGGGGACCACAGAAAAGTCAGTGTGGGAGTACCGGCCGATGGCGTCCTGCACGGCCTTGACGACTTCCGGCGCCGAATGCCCCACATTCATGCAGCCCAGGCCGCCGGTCAGGTCAATGTAGGTATTGCCGTCAACGTCGGTGATCAGGGCGCCATGGGCCTCGGCAATGCCAATGGGGGCGTGCAGAGTCAGGGCGTCCAGGACCACCTTCTCCTTGCGCGCCACCAACTCGCGGGACTTGGGCCCGGGAAACGCCGTTCTCATCTGAATGAACTTGCCCACGTAGGTCCACCTCCCAGGGTCGGGGCGTCAGCCCCCTTCCATCATACCGGACCGGCGACCCGGTATGCAATCCTGCATATAGCCGAGCCGGGCGAGGGCCGCCTGGCGCCGACGCCACCGGCCGGGGGGCCGGACGGGCGGGCTCGCCCTACAGCGAATGCACCTGAACCTGGCTCACCCAGGACGCTGTCTGGTGCGGGTCCGGCCGGGCTACACCTTCACGCCCCACGGCTGACGACGCGGCAGCCACCCCCAGCCGGGCGGCCTCGGCCAGCGACAGCCCACGGAGCCAGCCGGCAACCAGGCCCGCCACCAGGGTATCGCCGGCCCCCGTGGTGCTCTCCAGGTGAGGAACGCGCATGGCCTCAATCCAGCCCTCCCCTTCCGGGCCGCTGAAGGCGCAGCCGCCGGAGCCCAGGGACACCAGCACGCGGGCCGCTCCCTCCGTCCGGATGGCCCGGGCCACGTCCACGGCGTCCCGGGCGGACCCCAGGCCGCGTCCGAGGAGCCGCTCGGCCTCCTCACGGTTGGGCTTGACCAGGTCCGGCTGCTGCTTGAGTCCGGCCCGGAGCGCCTCGCCGTCGGCGTCCAGCACCACAAAGGCCCCCGCCTGGCGGGCCTGGCCCACCAGATCACCATAAAAGGTCGGCGGCGCCCCCGGGGGCAGGCTGCCGGCCACCACCGCGACTTTCACCTTGGGGAGCCAGGTGCCCAGCCGTTCCTGCAGGCGCCTCAGGGTCGTCTCCGAAACCGCCGGACCCTGCTCGTTGATCTCCGTGGTCCGGCCGTCCGGCTCCATGAGCTTCAGGTTGGTTCGGGTCTCGCCGTCCACCCACTCAAACTCGCCGGTGACGCCGTCGCGGCGCAGAATATCCGACAGGGTGCGGCCGGCGTTCCCGCCCAGGACGCCCAGAGCCACCGCCGGCTCCCCCAGGCGCGTGCAGGCGCGGGCCACATTGATGCCCTTGCCGGCGGCGTCCGCCCGGGCGTGGCGGACGCGGTGCAGGCCGCCCGGCCACAGGGCGTCCAGGCGGAGGGTCCGGTCGAGAGACGGGTTCACAGTGACGGTCACAATCTGTATCAAGGGTCCTGGCCTCCTCAGTGGGCGCACCCGTTTTGCGCAAGGACTAGGCTTCCCCGGCAGGCGCAAAAAACAGGGGTTCGGGCGTCTGCCGCCTGAACCCCTTTTCGATGAGGCCACGGAAGTCCCCTGCTACAGAATCTTCCCCAGAAATTCCCGCGTCCGCTGGTGCCGGGGGTGGGCGAATATCTGCTCCGGCTCGCCCTCCTCCAACACCGCGCCGCCATCCATGAAGAGGACCCGATCGCCCACCTCGCGAGCGAACCCCATCTCGTGGGTGACCACTACCATGGTCATCCCCTCCCGGGCCAGCTGCTTCATCACCGCCAGGACCTCGCCCACCAGCTCGGGGTCGAGGGCCGACGTCGGCTCGTCGAAGAGCATGATGTCCGGCTGCATGGCCAGGGCGCGGGCGATGGCCACGCGCTGCTGCTGGCCGCCGGAAAGCTGGCCGGGGTAGACGTTCCGCTTGTCCGCCAGCCCCACCTTGGCCAGCAGTTCCTCGCCCAGACGCTCCGCCTCCGGACGCGGCATCTTTTTCACGTGGATCGGCGCCTCAATGATGTTCCCCAGGGCGGTCATGTGCGGGAACAGGTTGAACCGCTGGAACACCATGCCGATCTTCTGGCGGAGGCGGTTGATGTTGGCCTCGGTGTCGGGCACCGTGCGCCCGCCCAGCTGCCGGAGGCCGATGGGCTCACCCTCAATGAGAATCTGGCCGTCCTGTATCTTCTCCAGGTAGTTGATGCAGCGCAGCAGGGTGCTCTTGCCCGAGCCGCTGGGACCGATGACCACCACCACCTCGCCGGGGCGAACGATGAGGGAGACGTCCTTGAGGACGTGCAGGTGGCCGAAGTGCTTGTTGATGGAGCGGATATCGATCATGGGTTGGGAAGGATCGCGCAGGCTCATCGCTCGTGCACCCCCGCGGCCCGCTCGCCGTAGTAGGCGATGACGGAGAAGATGGAGGTCAGGGCCAGGTAGAACAGCGCGACCTCATAGTAAATGGAGAACTCAAACGTCCTCAGGGCAAAGGTCGAACCGGACCGAAGCAGCTCCGCGATGCCCACCACGGACACCAGAGAGCTGTCCTTGAGCATGGCGATGAACTCGTTGCCCAGGGGAGGAATCAGGCGCTTGTAGGTCTGGGGGATGATGACCCGGCGCATCGCCAGACCGTAGGACATGCCCAGAGACCGGGCTGCTTCCATCTGCCCCTTGTCGATCGACTCAATGGCGGCGCGGATGATCTCAGACATATAGGCGCCATAGTTGGCCCCCAGCGCAATGACGCCTGAGAGAAAGCGATTGGGGAAGTTGATAACGTACCAGACAATGAAGATCTGTACCAGCAGCGGCGTGCCGCGGATCGCCAGAGCGTAGGCGTAGGCCAGCCACTCCAGGAGGCGAATGCGGGACAGCCGCATGAGCGCCACCGTCAGGCCAATAAACGTGGCCAGGGTGATGCCGAGGGCGGTCAGACCCACGGTCATCTGCGCTCCCTTGAGCAGGATGGGGAAGGCTTCCGCCCAGTACGTCATTGCGGAAGGCGACATGTCATGTGGCTCCTTTAGACACGCCAAAGGGGAACAGCCAGGCTGTTCCCCGCCTCAGCGCGCCTTGGTAGTGACGGCCCCGCGTGGGGTCGGGCCTCGCGTGCAGGCATACAGTGTGCGTGGTGCACAGTTCTATGAGACTACTGATTGGACAGGTCCACCCCGAACCACTTCTCGGAGATGGTCTTGAAGGTACCGTCCTTCTTGATGTCGTCTACCGCTTTCTGCACGGCATCCGTGAGAGCCTTGGCATCCTTGCGAATGGCGATGCCTACGGGCATGGCCTGTGCAGCCTTGCCGCTGATCTTGTACGTGGCCGGGTCCTTCTTCACGAAGTAAAGCCCGACGGGTTCATCAATCACAATCACATCTGCCTTCTTGTTTCTCAGCTCAATAAACGTTGCGTCAAAGGCGTCCAGCGAGGTGATGGACTTCACGCCCTTGATTCCCTGCGCCATCTCCTCCGACGTGGTCCCCTTCTGCACGGCCACTACCTTACCGGCCAGTTCGTCCAGCTTGGTTACGGGCGTGGCGTCAGGGCGCACAACGAAGACCTGGTCCAGCGAAACGTAGGAGACAAAGTTGGCTTTCTCCTTGCGTTCATCCGTGACGTTCATGGATGAGATGACCGCGTCGTACTTGCCCTCCTGTAGACCGGGGAGCAGGCCGTCCCAGGCGACGGATTCCGCCTTGAACGCTACGCCTAGGCGCTTGGCGATTTCGGCCGCGAGGTCCATGTCAAAGCCGATGATGTTCTCGTTCTTGTCGTCCATGTACTCCATGGGCGGATACAGGCTGTCTGTGGCAAAGACGATCTTGCCCGCATCCTTGACCTTCTGCAGGGACTGGTCCCCCTGCGCCTGCTGCCCGGACTGGCCGGAGGCCGGCGCGTTGTCCGCCGGCTTGGACGGCTGGGACGCACAGCCGGCCAGCAGGCCGACCGCCAGAATCAGGGCCAGGGCTAGAGCTACAGCCTTCTTGGAGCTCTTGAAAGCGCGCATTTGCCGCACTTCCTCCTCAAGGTTTGGAATAGCGGTTAACATTCGTCAGAATGGGTCAAAATCCTTCTGAACTTTACCGAGGGAAGAATGTAACATGGACAATGGTGAGACCGGCCGCTCCCTATAACCACACCGCCGCTGCCAACAATAGGAGTCGCCCTCACCGGGGCGGCTCTCACGAACTTCGCAACTCACTTTTCCTCAGCGTCCTGCCGCCCAGCCAGTGCCGCGGCCCGGGCCAGCAGCGCCTCGCGGTCGTTGGCCAGGGACCCCTCCGCCACCTCATCCCGCAGGTCCTGCAGGAGTCGGCCCAGCCAGGGCCCGGGCTCGCGACCGAGGTGCTTCAAAACGTCGTGACCTCGCAGAGCCAGGTCCCGGATGTGGACCTCCCGGTCCTCCTCCGCCAGCCGGCGAATGCGATCCAGCAGGGCGACCGTTCCTGGGTCCAGGTCGCCGCGCTTGGTCCCAGACGCCATGCGGTCGGCGCGGCGCAGCCAGATGAGATCCTCCAGATGCTCCGGCCCGATGCGCCGCACCAGGCGGCGGATGGACCGATCGGTCTGATGCGGGTCAAAGTGCAGGTCCATGTGATAGCGAACCAGGTGGCTCACGCGCTCCACTGTCCGCCGGTCGAAACGGAGGCGCCGCAGCACCACTGCCGCCATCTCCGCGCCCCCCACCTCGTGGTTGTAGAAATGCCGGCCGCGCTCGTCGGCGCTGACGCAGCGAGGCTTGGCCACGTCGTGCAGGAGTCCCGCCAGGCGCAGCACCAGGTTGGGGGGCGCGTTCTGGCAGGTCAGCAGCGAGTGGGACCACACGTCATAGCGGTGGTACTGGTTCTGGCGGCAGCCTACCCCCTCCAGGAGTTCGGGCAGAAAGACAGCCAGTTGGCCGGCCCGACGCATCAGCTCCAGGCCCCAGGCCGGGCGTCCGGACAGCAGCACCCTCTCCAGCTCCGCACGAACGCGCTCCACCGCCACCCTACGCAAGTCCGGCGCGGCGGCGCAGACCGCCGCCCAGGTGGCCGCCTCCGCGTGAAACCCAAGTTCCGTCGCCAACCGCACCGCGCGCAGGCCGCGCAGCGGGTCTTCCTCCAGGCGCTCCCGCGGGTCCCCGCAGGCGCGGATGCGGCCAAGGAACAGGTCCGCCCGTCCCCCCTGAGGATCCACCAGCCCCCGCGCCGGAGACCAGGCCATGGCGTCCACGGTGAAGTCCCGACACGCCAGGTCCTGCAGCAGGTCGGGCGGCTCGGTGCGAAAGCGGCTGACCTCTACGGGCAGGCCGTCGGCCATGACCAGGACCAGTTCGTGGCGGTTTCCCAGGCGGTGGTGACGGGGGAACAGCGCCGCCGTCTGCTCCGGCGTGGCGGAGGTGGCGATGTCCCAGTCCTTCGCGGGGCGCCCCAGCAGCAGGTCGCGTAGGGCGCCGCCCACCAGGACGGCCTCGTGCCCCTCCCGCTCCAACGCGGAAAGGATGCCCCCCACTGCCGGGGGCATCCTTGTCTTCAGGCTTTGCGTCAGGTAGAGGGAGCGAAGCGGCGCAAGCCACCGCACGCGTTACGCCGCCTTCCCGAACCAGGGGCGATGGGTGCCGAACTTGCTGAACAGCACCGCGCCTAGCCCGGCCAGACCCACCAGAGCCTTGAATAACCAGCCCAGGAAGGGAATCAGGCCAACCAGAGCCAGCACGCCCGTGCCAATGACAGCGTCCCAGGCCATGGAGCCTGCGTCGCCGGGCTCCGGCGAACGGACGGCCTCGCGCACCCGCCGGCCCAGTACCACCGACACCGCGGCGTTGCCGAAAAAGCCCGCTGCCACCAAGAAGACAATCCAGACCACGGGGCCGATCAGCGTGATGATGAGGAGGATACCAATGGGAACGGCCACCAGAGCGGTGAGAAGGCCCATCAGAAGAGCCTTGCCGGGCTCCTTCTCGGCGGCGGCCCCCACGCCCTTCATGGCGCCGGGGAAGAGCACAACCATCAGCAGAACCAGGGCCAGCCCGGTCAGCCAGCCGACAAAGAGCGTGGCCGGCCGCAGGAACGGCCAGGCCAGCAGGGCGGGGATCCCCGTGAGGCCGGCCAGCCTGGACAGCCCGGCCAGGCCGTACATGCCGTTCCCGATATCCACGCCGTAACTCCAGCGCTGGTTATCCACGTTGACGCTGCCCGACTGGGCACCCGGGGCGCGGGTGAGCTGTCCCAGGGCCACGTTGACCTGGCCGCCCACCCGGGCATTGGGGCCCAGGGTCAGGTTGCCCATCACCACGGTGACGTCTCCCGCCACCTGGCCGTTGATGGTCATGTTGCCCATCAGGTTGAAGGCTTCGCCCGTGACGGTGCCGTTGACGTCCATGTTGCCCATAATGGTCACCGCGTCGCCGTTGACCACCTCATCGGGGAGGATCTCGGAGTTCCCCATGATGGTGACCTTGTCTCCGCGAACCGAATCAGCCGAGGCCAGGGCTGTGCCGCTCAGGATGAACGTCAGCACCGCCGCCAGCATCAGGGCCTTGCCCCATGGCTTTTTTAAGAATTTCCTCATTGCGGGTTCACTCCTCAGGTGGCGTTCACCCGGTATACCACGCGCCGCCAGGAAAGTCTGAAGGTCCGGCAGATTTTTGCCGGACCTTAACGCCGTGTCAACGAACCGCTCCCCGTATTCGCCGCATCAGGTCAAACGCGTCCTCCACCAACTGGTGGCCGGCCCCTTCGTTGTAGACCTCCTTGATCTGAGTCACATACTCGTCCAGCGCCTGGTACACAATCTCCCAGTCGTCCTTGGAGAGATGCAGATCGCCTTCCACCCGCGAACCTCCCTTGCCAGTGCTGCAAGGGTAGTGTTACCAGTTGGCATTGATTCCAACGGCATGCGTCAGTCGGACCCGCTCATACAGCATGTCCCGGAAGACCATGATCGCCACGGCCGCCACGATGGCGGGAACCATCAGCAGAGATGTCATGCCCGGCATGTGGAGGTCAAAATCGGCGGCGCCCTCCAGATGCCACAACCCCAGGGCGGAGGTGGCCAGCCCAAAAGCCACAACCGTGCCCGTGGCGGCCAGGCACTCCAGCGGGTGGTCCTCCAGCAGTCCCAGGCTGCGCTCCAGAGCCTGCTGCAGGCTCTTCTCATGAAAGAGCGCCTCCGGGAAAAACGAGAACAGCAGTGCCGTGCCGAAGAAGAAGGCCCCGCCGGCGAGGGCAGACATGCGCCAGGCGGACCCGGCGAGCGTCAGTAGGAACACCAGCGGGAGCACGGCGCGCCAGGAGAGAGCCAGGGTCCTGCCGACGAGGTGCCGGTAGTTGGCGCGACCCAGCTCCAGGCCGCGGATAATGAGGGCCTCCGTAGCCGCCAGAAACAGGGGGAAGGCGAGCCAGGTCAGGCCCACGGCCGTCTCCAGCCATACGCCTGCTGCCGTCCCGGAAAGCCGGGAAGCGGCCACGCCAAAGGCGCACTGGATCACCCAGTGAACCAGCAGCGGCGCAAAGACAACAGGGTTGGCCCGGCTGAAGCGCAGAGCTCTGTCGACCAGTTGCATGCGCGGCACCTCCAGTACTACTGTCTCGCCGCGATAAAGGAAAGTCAATGCTTTCTAAAAGTTCCAGTATTCACGTTGCTGACTTTCCTTGAAACTGGTCGGCAGGACCCCCAGGGCCTGCCCTCAGTCCCTGGCCTTGATCACCGCCAGCCAGCCGTGGCGCACCTGAATCTCGCCTTCACGGCCCAGAAGTTCGTTGCTGACACCCAGCGACTCGCCCCAGCGAAGGGTGGCGTCCTGCAGCGGGTACTTGAACCCGCGCAGGGTAACGCCCGTCACCTCCGGGGTAAGCGGCAGCAGAGAGACGAAGTCCCCGGGCTTGCCCACGACGGTCTCACGGTCCCGGGTCACGGTCAGCACGTTGCTTTCGTTGACCAGCCTCACCCTAACCCCCTGCTCCGCGAACCGCGGCAGCAGCAGCACGTTGGCCCAGGTATGGTCCAGCCGTTCGCCCGTGGCGCCCACAAGGAGGATCTCCCGCGCGCCGCGCTCCAGCGCTACGTCCATGGCCAGATGCGTGTCCGTCTGATCCTTCTCACGCGGCATCCGGAGGATCTCCACGCCCTGGGCCTGCCAGCGGGCCACTTCCTCCTCCGAGAGGGAGTCGAAGTCTCCCAGCAGCAGGTCGGGCTGAAGCCCCAGCGCTTCCGCGTGCCGGGCTCCACCGTCGGCACAAATCACGCGAGCCCCTGGCAATAGCCAGGGGCTCAAGGCCTCGTAATCATGAACATGGCCGTTGGCCAGGATCATGACCTTTGTCCAATTAGTGGGCCTCTCCACCGGTTACAACACCTCGTTGCCGGCTCAGGGCTCTCCAGACGATCCCCACAACCACCAGGTTAATGATCAGTTCCGGACCCATGTACGCGCCATTGTACAGGAACGAGTATACTGCCGGAGCCCAGGCGCCGGCCCACTGCTGAATGGACTCAGGCACCCACTGACTAAAGAATACCACGCCTGAGGCAAAATGGCTAACGAAACGGGCCACAATTGCGACGGACGTCCCCAGATAGGGCCGGCCCGGAAAGAAGCCGGCCAGTCCCATGGCGCCGAAGGCCGTGAAGTAATCCAGGATGATCTGCAGCCAGTGTACCTTGAAGGATGCCGGATCCTGCAGGAAACGCGTGAAACCGAAGATCAGGCCGGCACTGATGCCCACCTTGGGGCCGTGGCGAAGCGAGATGACGATCAGCGGCACCATGGCCGCCCAGGTGACCTCGCCGCCGAAGGGCATCTGGATGCCGGGGATCTGCCGCAGCACCACCGCCAGAGCGATGGCCAGCCCCGCCTCCACCAGGGCGCGGGTGTTGGAAGTCTGCTGGTGCACAGTGAACCCTCCTCATGGGATGTTCGGCTCACCCGCCAAACAAAAACCGCGACTCGGGAAGTCGCGGTGCAAATGCACTACCACATTCCCTACGCCGGCATTACCCGGATCAGGTTAAGGGTCGTGGCCGCGCGGCCGCCCCTGCGGGCGGGACCGGTTGGCCACCTCTCAGCCGAGATGGCTCCCCTAGCGGTTTCTGTTCGGTTGTGAAATCCTGTAGAGAGTTTAGCGCTTCAGCTTTTGGCCGTCAATGCTCAAGCATCCCATCGGGTATGGTGGGAGCGCGAGGCCACCGCCAGCTCCACCGCTACCAGGGCGAAAACCGCCGCGGCCATCGTCCAGGGATCCAGGTCGCGCAGCACCATCCAGAAGCCCCGCAGGATCAACAGGACCGCGTCAAACAGGCCGGCGCTGGTGTTGACGGCCGCGCGTCCCAGCGTGAGGGCCGCCAGCCTCAGGGCCTGCTCCACGGACTCGGGCAGCACCAGCAGCAGTGTTGCCCAGAGGCCGGCCACGGCCGTCAGCATCAGCCCGCCAGTCACCCCGGCCCGGTGCCAGATGCGCCTGCGAGCCAGGCTGGTCCCCGCCAGGGGGTCCTCATCACCCGGCAGGTCCGGCAATCGGCCCAACAGGGAACTGGCCAGGCCGTCGCCCAGCCCCGCCGGCAGGGGCCCCGATACCGCCAGGCCGTCCGCCAGGTCGGAAAAGAGGGCGCGGCTCACATCCAGGCTCTGCCGGCACGACGCACACTGGCTCAGATGAGCCCGCACCTGCTCTTCTTTCCGGGACTCCAGCAGCCCAAGGGCCAGGTCGTCCAGCAGGGGACGCACGTCATAGCAGGTCAGCGGAGACACCTCCCTCCAGGTAGGCCGAGGCGGCGGCGACCCGTCCGCCCGGTTCGGGACAGGCCGCCTGCGGCGGGTGTTCCTGGTAGTACGCCGATAATCTGTCCTTCAGCATTTGGCGTGCCCGGTAAAGGCGGTTCTTCACAATAGTCAGGGGTTCGCCGGTGGCCTGGCAGATGGCCTCATAGGTCATCCCCTGCTGGTGGGCCATGACCACCAGAACGCGGTACTTTTCCGGCAGGGCAGCCACCGCCTCGCGCACCCGGCGCTGCGTTTCGCGCCGCGCCAGGACCTCGTCCGGCTGGTCGCCCGGGTCAGCCTGCCGCTCCACCTGGTCATCGTCCAGGCCGGGAGTCTGCCGCGCACGGTTCCGACCCAGGTCGTGGCACAGGTTGGTGGCGATTCGGTAAAGCCAGGGGGCCAGCGGGTCTCCCTGCCGGAAGCGGCCCAAGGCCCGGTAGGCGCGCAGAAACGTTTCCTGCACCGCATCCTCGGCCAGGCCTGGATCGCCCAGCAGCCGGTAGGCCACAGCGTAGAGCGGGCGCTTATAGCGCTCAACCAGCTCGCCGAAGGCCTCCCGGTCTCCGGCCAGACAGCGCCTGATGGCCTCATCATCCCGCTCCGCGTCACGCAACCGCTCTCACCTCGCCCACCGCTGCCTTCTCTGCGGTATACGGCCTGGAGGCTCTATGAGTCTGAAATCAGCCCTGCCGTTTCTTGCGATGCCTGGCGCGCCAGGCCTGAAACTCCTCATCCTGCTGCTCGGCGCGCTCGCGCCACACCCGCAGGCCGGCCTCGCGGTCCGGCGCGCCCTGCAGGACCAGTTCGGACTGGGATGCCTTCTCCCAGACCTCGATCATGTCCTCCGGGTCAAGCTGAACGTGAAATGTCTCGTTGCCGCATTCCTTGCAGTGCGGCACCCAGATGGTCTCAATATTGTTTTCCTCCGCGCCGCGCGGTAGTTCACGCACTTTGAGAGCCCGCACCCGACCCGGGTCCTGCAGCGCAAAGTCCTCAAAGCTGTGACCCGCACCGCATTTCGTGCAAATCACCCAGAAGTCCAAGACGCTTCCTCCCTGTTCCCGGATGGCTGCGTATTCGTCATTACAGGAACAACCCGGGAGTTCTCCCGGGTTGTTGTGAAAGATGGTCGGGACGACTGGATTTGAACCAGCGACCCCCGCGTCCCGAACGCGGTGCTCTACCAAGCTGAGCCACGTCCCGAAACTCTTCGTTCCAAGCGGAACGGCACCTTGTATTATAGCGAACGGCCGGGCTGACTGTCAACGAGGCATCCGGGCCACATTCTTGCAGACAAACCGGCGTCAGGGCATCATGGCAATGGCGCGGTTGACGATGGGCAGGGTGTTGTCATAGCCAAAGCGCGCGAGACCGTCGTTGACGCTGAACCAGCGGACGTCGCGCACCTCGGTCATCTGCGGCTTGGGCTGGCCATCCACGGCCTCCACCAGGTAGTAATGGACGGTCTTGTCGACAATGCCGCGGTAGTCCTGATAACTGTAGTTGGTTTCGCCGATCTTGTCCAGGATGCGGCCCTGGATGCCCGTTTCCTCGCGAATCTCTCGCAGGGCGGCCTCCTCCACCGTCTCGCCCGGCTCCACCTTCCCCTTGGGCAGGGTCCAACGGCCGTAGCGGTCCTGAATCAACAGAAGCTGGCCGGAACCAACGGTCCGGTACACCACGCCTCCGGCGGATATCTCACGTATCACAGCCATGGTTTCCTCACTGTGCGAAGCCGATTAATAACCCCATGGTAGGCGCCGACCCCACGGGTGTCAAGCACGGCTACGCTGGTTTGACGCGGAGCCTGAGCAGCGGCGTCCGCCCCGCCTCAACGGTACCGGAAGCCACGAGTTCCAGGCTGTCCAGCCTCTCCGGATTGGTCACCACCACCGGTGATACCAGCGAGTGGCCCTCCTTGGCGATGAGGCCGGTGTCAAACCGCACCAGCGGCTGTCCTGGCTTCACTTTCTCATCGGCCGAGACCAGCGGCTGAAAACCGCGGCCCTCCATCTCCACCGTATCCAGACCCACGTGCAGCAGCAGATCCAGGCCCTCCGGCGTGGAGATGCCCACGCCGTGGCCGGCGGAGTGCACCAGGGTAACAGTGCCGGCACAGGGTGCCACCAGCTGGGCCTGCCCGTTGGCGCTGACCTCGACGGCCGCGCCGTCGCCAACCATCTTCTGCGCAAACACGGGGTCCGGCACCTGTTCCAGCGGCAGGGCGCGCCCGGTCAGGGGCGCGGTGAGAACGAGTTCTGTGTTCTGTAGTGCGTTGAAACTCACCAGTTTGACTCCTCTTTCGTGAATCCGTTGCTTGAGAC
>JBLNCQ010000051.1:0-21815 GCA_050260815.1 Bacillota bacterium | reverse complement strand
CCGGCGGTCCGACCCCTGGGCCCCGAGGGCCGGCCGCCCTCGCCCCTGCCCCTGATGCTGGGCATGGCCGTCACGGCCGCCGTCCTGTACGTCAGCGCCGTGGACACCAAGGTGGACCTGGGCCGGCTGTGGACGGGACTGCCCCGGGCCCTGGCCCTCTTCAGCAAGATGTGGCCGCCGGACTGGGCCTACGTCCAGACCGTGCTGCCGGCCCTGGCGGATACCATTCGCATGGCCGTGCTGGGCACCCTGATCGGCGCCGTGCTAGCGCTGCCTTTCATCATCCTGGGCGCCCGCAACCTGACTCGCAGCGCCGGTCTGGTCTGGTCCGTGCGCGTGGTGCTGAACCTCATCCGCACCGTGCCCGACATGCTGTGGGCGGCCATCTTCGTCGCCGCCCTGGGCATCGGCCCCCTGCCGGGCGTCGCCGCACTGGCTGCCTTCTCCTTCGGCATCATCGCCAAGCTGACCAGCGAGTCGGTGGAGGTAATCGACGCCGGCCCCCTGGAGGCGTTGCAGGCGGTGGGGGCGAATTCCCTTCAGGTGATCGGCTATGCCGTCGTCCCCCAGATCCTGCCCCAGTTCGTGGCCTACTGCCTGTACGTGTTCGAGATCAACATCCGGGCCGCAGCCGTTCTGGGCCTCGTGGGGGCGGGCGGCATCGGCTGGCTGATCAAGGCGGCCATGAGCCTGTTCCGGTATGACCAGGTTGCGGTGACCATCAGCATCACCTTCCTGGTGGTGCTGCTCCTGGACTACACCTCCGGCTACCTCCGGGAGCGTCTGATATGAAGAGGCGGGGCGTGGCCGGCCTGGCGCCGGCGGTACTGGGCGTCCTGCTGGTGGTCTGGAGCGTCGCCACGCTCCAGGTGGGCAACGTCCGCGTCTGGGAAGGCGTCCGGGAAACCTGGAACATCTTCCGCATCATGTTCGGGCAGCCGGAGCTGGCCTATCTGGACCGCGTGGTCGATGGGCTGCGCGAGAGCCTGGAGATCAGCGTGGTGGGCACCGCCCTGGCGGCGGTGCTGGCCATCCCCTTCGGCTTCTGGGCCGCCCGCTCGCCGTCCCGCGCCGGCAGCGCCCGGCAGCGGCTGAAGGTGGGAGCCGGGTTGGGCAAGCTCTGGCTCAACGCCGTCCGCAGCTTCCCGGAGCTGCTGCTGGCCATCGTCTTTTTGCGCGCCGTGGGCCTGGGCCCCTTTGCCGGCGTCCTGGCCATGGGGCTGCACTCCACGGGCATGCTGGGCAAGCTCTATGCCGAGGTGATTGAATCCATCGATACGGCGCCGGTAGAGGCCCTGCACTCCGTGGGCGCCAACCGGCTGCAGATTCTCTGGTATGCTGTGCTGCCGCAAGTCCTCCCAGACTTCGCATCTTACGCCCTCTATCGTCTTGAAATCAACGTCCGTGCAGCTAACGTACTCGGCCTCGTCGGGGCAGGCGGCATTGGCCAGGCGCTCTTCTTCGCGACCAACAACGGCGACTGGGGGCGCGTGGGCCTGATCCTGTACGGCATTATCGCTGTCGTTACGGTCATAGACTACGGCAGCGGCCGGCTGCGCAAGCGGCTGGCCTGACGCCTGAGGGGGCGTCAGAGGAATAGAAGCGGCCTTTCCCTTGAGTCCCGTCGACCGAGCGGTAGAATCACGGCGGTTTTAAGAACCGGCGCCTGGACCGCCTGGTCGGTGCTCGAGGCCAGCAGTGGGGGAGGACGGGATGGATTTCGACCTGACGCAGGAGCAGCGCCTGATTGTGGACACGGCGCGGCAGTTTGCCGCCGACGCCGTAGCCCCGGGGGCGCGCGACCGCGACCGGTCCGGCGCCTTTCCGGAGGACCTGGTCCGGCAGATGGGGGATCTGGGCTTCTTTGCGCTGCCTTTCTCGGAAGACTGGGGCGGCGCGCACGACACCCTCAGCTACGCGCTGGCGGTGGAGGAGATCACCCGGGCCGACGCGGCCCTGGGCATCACCTTTGCCGCCCACGTGTCGCTGGGGTGTTTTCCTTTCTACGCCTTCGGCTCCGCGGCGCAGAAGGAGCGGTGGCTGGCTCCAGCCCTGCGAGGCGAGATCCTGATTGCCTTCGGCCTCACCGAACCGGACGCGGGCTCCGACGCCGGCGCCACCCGCACCCGCGCCCGTCGCGAGAGCAATGGGGAGTGGGTGCTGGACGGCAGCAAGATGTGGATCACCAACGGCACCCGGGCGGCGGTGCTGGCGGTCACCGCCCGCACCCAGCCGGGCGAGCGCGGCCACGGCATCAGTGCCCTGGTGCTGCCGGCGGACACACCCGGCTTCTCGGCCCGGCCCATCCACGGCAAGATGGGGCTGCGGGCCAGCGACACCGCCTCCCTGAGCTTCGACGCCTGCCGCCTCCCGGAGGACAGCCTGCTGGGCGAGGAGGGGCGTGGGTTCCAGCAGTTCCTGCAGACGCTGGACGGCGGGCGCATCAGCATTGGCGCCATGGGCGTGGGCATCGCCCAGGCCTGCCTGGACGCCTCCCTGGCCTACGCCCAGCAGCGGCGCCAGTTTGGGCAGTCCATCTCCAAGTTCCAGGCCATCCAGTTCAAGCTGGCGGACATGGCCCGCGACGTAGAACTGGCCCGCCTGGCGGTGCTGCGCGCGGCCTGGCTGAAGGACCAGGGCCGCCCCTTCACGCGGGAGGCGGCCATTGGCAAGCTCCACGCCTCGGAGGCCGCCGTCCAGTCCGCCCTGCAGGCCATCCAGATCCACGGCGGCTACGGCTACGTGGACGACTTCCCGGTGGAGCGCTACCTGCGGGACGCCAAGCTCCTGGAGATCGGTGAGGGAACGTCGGAAATCCAACGCCTGGTCATTGCAAGGCAACTGGGGTGTTAGGTTCGTGGCCACAGAGTACAGGGGCATTCTCTTTGACGCCGGCGACACGTTGGTCAAGCTGTCCCGTCCCTTCCCCGTCCTGATGAAGGAGGTGCTGGCCGAGCATGGGCTCACGGCCGACGAGGACGACCTGGCCGCCGCCACCTGGGAGGTCTTTGGCGAGGCCGAGGCCGCCCGGGCCAACGTGCCGGATCAGGACACCCACTCCTCGGACGAGGCCTCGAAGCGGCATTGGACAGGCATTTACCTGGAGGTGGGGCGCCGTGCCCGCGTTCCCGGTATGGGCGAGGCCCATGCCCGGGCTGTCCATGACGTGATCCTGAACCAGCAGCCCTTCGACCTGGCGCCGGGCGCCCGAGAACTGCTGGAGTGGGCCCGCGCCAGCGGGTACAGGCTGGGGCTGGTGTCCAACTGGGGCACCGACTTGCGCTGGCTGCTGGAGCGGCTGGAGCTGACGCCCTTCTTCCAGGTGACAATCGTCTCCGCCGAGGTGGGCCTGGAAAAGCCCAACCCGCGCATCTTCCGCAAGGCGGTGGCGGACCTGGGGCTCACCCCCGCCGAGGTCCTGTACGTGGGCGACGACTACTACAACGACGGCGTGGGAGCCTGGGCGGCGGGGCTGAGCCCCTTGCTGGTGGACAACCATGACCGCTACGGCGCGGGGGAGTTCCCCCGCGTGCGCAACCTGGCCGGTGTGCGGGCCTACCTGGAGAACAGGCCTGAGATCAGATAAGAGGAAACAACAAGAGTGGGAGGCGAGGCCGCATGAAGAGCCTGACAAGCCCTATGGCCGGCGTGGTGCTGCGGGTGCCCGCCCAGGCGGGGCAACCCCTGCAGGCGGGGCAGGAGGCTGTGGTGCTGGAATCAATGAAGATGGAGATTCCCGTGGAGGCCAGCGAGGCGGGCACGGTGCGGGAGGTGCGCGTCAAGGCCGGCGACTTTGTGAACGAGGGCGACGTGCTGCTGGAACTGGACTAGGCGGAGCCGGAGACGGAAGAAGGCGCCGCCCTGCCGTGGCGCCCAAGGAGGACCGAACGGTGAAGACCATTCGCATTGGCGCCGGCCAGGGGTTCTACGGAGATTCCCTGCTGCCGGCCCTGGACGTTGCCCGCCTGGGCCGGGTCCAGTACATCAGCTTTGACACCCTGGCCGAACTGACCCTGGCCATCCTGCAGAAGGGCCGGGCCAAGGACCCCTCCGCCGGCTACGCCAAGGACGTGGTGCCGGCCATGAAGGCCCTGCTGCCGCTGGCGCGGGAGCAGGGGTTCCGGCTGGTGACCAACGCCGGCGGCATCAACCCGCCCGGAGCGGCGCGGGCCGTGGCCCGGGTGGCGCGGGAACTGGGCCTGTCGGGCCTACGCATCGCCACGGTCACCGGCGACGACATCCTGGCCCGGCTGGACGAGCTGACGGCGGCCGGCGCCGACCTGCACGACAAGGACACCGGGGCCAGCCTGTCCACGGTGCGGGACCGCCTGCTGTTCGCCAACGTGTACCTGGGCGCCGAGCCCATTGCCCGCGGCCTGGCCCAGGGCGCGGACGTGGTCATCACGGGCCGCACCACGGACACGGGGCAGTTCCTGGGCCCCCTGCAGTATGAGTTCGGCTGGGGTCCGAACGACCATGACCAGCTGGCCGCGGGCATTCTGCTGGGCCACCTGATGGAGTGTTCCGGCCAGGTCTCCGGCGGCAACTTCAGCGGCGATTGGTGGAACGTGCCCGACCTGGAGCGGATCGGTTTCCCCATTGCCGAGGTGGCGGAGGATGGCACCTTTGTGCTGACCAAGGCCGAGGGGACCGGCGGCCGCGTCTCCGTGGAGACGGTCAAGCAGCAGCTTCTTTATGAGATCCATGACCCCAGCACCTACATCACGCCGGACGTGGTGGCCGACTTCTCCCACGTCCGCCTGGAGCAGGTCGGGCCGGATCGGGTGCGGGTCTCGGGGGCGCGGGGCCGCCAGGCGCCGCCGACCCTCAAGGCCCTCATGGGGTACTCGGACGGCTGGATGGGCGAGGGCTACGTCAGCTTCTCCTGGCCCGACGCCTACGCCAAGGCGCAGCGGGCCGAGGCCATCATTCGCAAGCGGCTGGAGATGTGGGGCGTCAGGCCGCAGGAGGTCCTGGCCGAGTACATTGGCGTCAACCAGCTGCACGGCGGCCTTTCGCCCGCGCCCGACCCGGAGCTGTCCGAGGTGCGGCTGCGCATTGCGGCCCGCACCGCCACCCGGGACGAGGCCGAGAAGGTGGCCCGCGAGTTCCCGCCGCTGCTGCTCTCCGGGCCGCCCACGGCCAGCGCCATTGGCGGCACGCCGGCGCCGCGGGAGCTGCTTGGCCTGTGGAGCTGCCTGATTCCGCGCGAACTGGTGGAGCCGGACGTGCAGGTTGTCGTCCAGGCCGTCGAGGAGGTGGCCCCGTGAAGGTACAGCTTCGCTACCTGGCCCTGGCCCGCTCCGGCGACAAGGCGGACGCGGCGGACATCAGCCTCTTCGCCCCCGACGCCGGGACCTACGAGTTTCTGGCCGAGGCCGTGACGGCAGAGCGGGTGGCCCAGCACTTCCGCCCCCTGGCCTCCGGCCCGGTGGAGCGGTACCTGGTGCCCGGCCTGCAGGCCCTCAAGTTTGTGGTGCACGGCGCCCTGAACGGCGGCGCCAGCCGGTCGCTGCGCTCCGACAACCTGGGCAAGGCCATGGGCAGCGCCTTGCTGCGCCTGGAGGTGGAGGTGGCCGATCCGGCAAGGGTCACCCTGGTGCCCACCCTGGATGGTCAGCTGCCGCCGGGGTGGCCGGACGGCTCAGTGGCGGCGGCGGGAGGGGGCGGCGGCGCGGATGCGACCCCTGGCGGTGCGCGCCCGTGAGCGGCAGCCTGCTTTTCGAAGAGCGCGGCCCGGTGGGGCTGGTCACCCTGAACCGGCCGGAGCGCCGCAACGCCCTGGACCTGCCCACCCTGACCGCCCTGGACGGACTGCTGCAGCAGGTGGCCGGCCGGCGCGACCTGCGGGCCCTGGTCATCACCGGGGCGGGTGAGAAGGCCTTCTGCGCCGGGGCCGACCTCAAGGAACGCGAGGGTATGACCGAGGCCCAGGTTCGAACCTTTCTGACCACCATTCGCACCGCCTTCCGCCGCCTGGAGCTGCTGCCCCTGGCGGTGGTGGGCGCGGCCAACGGCCTGGCCCTGGGCGGAGGCCTGGAACTGCTGCTGGCCTGCGACCTGCGGCTGGCGGCGCGGGATGCGGTCTTTGGTCTGCCGGAGACCGCCCTGGCCATCATCCCCGGCGCCGGCGGCACCCAGCGCCTGCCGCGGCTGGTGGGGCTGGGCCGGGCCCTGGAATGGATTCTGACCGGCCGCACCGTCACCGCCGAAGAGGCTCTGGCGGCCGGTCTGTTGACGCGGGTCACGGAACCCACGGACCTGCTTCCGGCGGCCCTGGAAACGGCCGAGGCGATTGCCGCCAACGGCCCCGTGGCCGTGACCCAGGCCAAGCGGGCCGTGCGCGGGGGATTCGAATTGCCCCTGCAGGAAGGGCTGGCCCTGGAGGGGGAGGCCTACGAAGCCGTCCTGCCCACCGCCGACCGGCGGGAGGCCCTGGCCGCCTTTCGCGAGAAGCGTCGCCCGCAGTACCGGGGAGAGTAAGGAGGGTACCCTTTGCAGAAGGACGAGGACCTTCGCCGCCTGGAAGAGCGTATCCGTCAGGGCGGTGCGGAGAAATACCACAAGGCCGCGGCCGAGGCCGGCAAGCTGTTCGTGCGCGACCGCCTGCGGCTGCTGCTGGACCCGGGCTCCCTCCAGGCGGAGGACGGCCTCCTGGCCAACGCACTGGCGCCGGACCTGCCGGCGGACGGCGTGGTCACGGGCCTGGGCCGCGTCGGGGGGCGGACCGTCGCCTTTATGGCCAACGACTCCACCGTCAAGGCGGGCTCCTGGGGCGCCCGGACGGTGGAGAAGATCCTTCGCATCCAGGAGACGGCGGCCCGGCTGGAGGTCCCCATGCTCTACCTGGTGGACTCGGCGGGCGCCCGCATCACGGATCAGATTGAGATGTTCCCCGGACGGCGCCACGCCGGCCGGATTTTCTACAACCAGGTGGGCCTGTCCGGCCGGGTGCCCCAGGTCTGCCTGCTGTTCGGCCCCTCCGCCGCCGGCGGCGCCTACATCCCCGCCTTCTGCGACGTGGTGGTGATGGTGGAGGGCAACGCCAGCATGTACCTGGGCTCGCCGCGCATGGCGGAGATGGTGATTGGCGAGAAGGTCACCCTGGAGGAGATGGGCGGGGCACGCATGCACGCCACGGTCTCCGGCTGCGGGGACGTGCTGGTGGCCAGCGAGGAAGAGGCCATAACGTTTGCCAAGAAATATCTGGCGCTGTTACCGGCAAACTACCGGGAGGGCGCGCCCTCCGCGAAGGCGGTTCCGCCCGCCGCCGGCCGCAGCCTGGAGGAAATTGTCCCGTCGAACCAGAACGCTCCCTTTGACATGTACGAGTTCATGCGGGGCCTGGTGGACCAGGACAGCTTCCTGGAAATCAAGCGGCTGTTCGCCCCGGAGCTGATTACGGGCCTGGCGCGCCTGGACGGCCGGGTCATTGGCGTGGTGGCGAACCAGCCCAAGGTGAAGGGCGGCGTCCTTTTCTCGGATTCGGCCGACAAGGCGTCCCGCTTCATCTGGCTCTGCGATGCCTTCAACATCCCGCTGCTGTTCCTGGCCGACGTCCCCGGCTTCATGATCGGGACCAAGGTGGAGCAGGGCGGCATCATCCGCCACGGCGCCAAGATGATCACCGCCGTTTCCGAGGCGGTGGTCCCCAAGATCAGCGTGATCGTCCGCAAGGCCTATGGGGCCGGCCTGTACGCCATGTGCGGCCCCGCTTTCGAGCCCGACTGCACCCTGGCCCTGCCCACGGCCCAGATTGCCGTGATGGGGCCGGAGGCGGCGGTCAACGCCGTCTACGCCAACAAGATCGCCGCCCTGGAAGGGGCGGAGCGCCAGGCCTTCATTGAAGAGAAGCGGCGGGAGTACCGGGAGGACGTGGACCTGCTGCGCCTGGCCTCGGAGCTGGTGGTGGACGGCATTGTCGCCTTTGGCGACCTGCGCCGCGAACTGGCCGCGCGGTTCGCCTTCTACGCCACCAAGCGCCGCCCGCCGGCCCAGCGCTGGCACGGCGTGCCGCCGGTCTAGGTACGAGACTACCCAAGGAGTCGGTGTCCATGCGTCGGCTGCTGCCTACCCTGATCGTCATCCTTGCTGTTGTGCTGCTCGCCGGTGGCGGCAGCCTGGCGGTGCTCTACACCGACGCCCTGTGGTTTCGGACTGTCGGGTTCAGTTCGGTCTTCTGGAAGTCGCTGTCCTGGGAGTGGCTGGTGGGCCTTGTCGGCGGGCTGCTGACCGGCGTCTTCATCTACCTGAACCTGCTCCTTGCCTGGAGCCAGGCCCGCTGGGGCGGACCCATCAGCGTGGTGGGCCGGGACGGCGGCGTCTTTCAGGCGGAGCCCAGCCGCTGGAGCCGCTTCCTGTGGATCCCCGCGGCCGCGGCCGGCGCCATAGGCGGCCTGGCCGTCGCCCCGGCCTGGCTGGACGTGCAGCGCTTCCTTCATGCCGTTCCCTTCGGCGTGGCCGACCCGCTGTTCGGGCGCGACGTGTCCTTTTACGTCTTCCGCCTGCCGGTCTACGAGGACCTGTACGCCTACCTCTTCACCCTGACCCTGGTGACCGGTCTGCTGGTGGGCCTGATGTACCTGCTGACCGGAGGCGCCGGCCTGATCCGCCGCTCCGTCGCGCTGGGGCCTCAGGCCCGGACCCACATGACCCTGCTGTTCAGCCTGCTCCTGGCCTTGAAGGCCTGGGGCTACCGGCTGGACGCGTTCCGCCTGGTCTACTCGCCGCGCGGCGTGGCCTTCGGCGCCGGCTACGCGGACGTGCACGCCCAGTTGCCGGCGCTGCGCATTCTGCTGGTGCTCGCACTGCTGGCGGCCGCCGGCCTGGCCGTGAACGCCTATCTCCGCCGCGGCTGGCTGCTGTGGGGCTTGCCGGTGCTGGTGGTGGTGGCCTCGCTGGCGGTGGGCAGCCTCTACCCGGCCCTGGTTCAGCAGTTCGTCGTCCGGCCCAATGAACTGGCCAAGGAAAGCCCCTACATCGCCATGAATATCCAGTACACGCAGCAGGCCTTTGACCTGACGCGGGTGGAGGAACAGGACTACCCCATCCGCACGGACCTGAGCGCGGAGGACGTGGCTGCGAACCAGGATACCCTGGCCAACGTGCGCCTCTGGGACTGGCAGCCCCTGCTGGCCACTTATGCCCAACTGCAGGAGATCCGGCCCTACTACGACTTCAAGGATGTGGACATCGACCGCTACCCCGTGGAGGGTCAGGCCGGGGGCGTGCGCATCCGGCAGGTGATGCTGTCAGTGCGCGAGATGAACAACGCTCGCCTGCCGGAGCAGGGCCGCACCTGGATCAACCAGCACCTCAAGTACACCCACGGCTACGGCCTGGTGGCCAGCCCCGCCAACGAGTTCGACCAGGAGGGCCTGCCCAGCTTTCTGGTGCAGGACCTGCCGCCCCGCTCGGCGCCGGGCTTTGAGGTGACCCGCCCTGAGGTCTATTTCGGCGAGACCACGGATGACTACGTGCTGGTGGGGACCTCGGAGAAGGAATTCGACTACCCCATGGGCGACCAGAACCAGGAGGCGGTCTACCAGGGCCGGGGCGGCGTGCATGTGGGCTCGCTGCTGACCCGGGCGGCCTTCGCCGTTCGCCTGGGCAGCCTGAACCTGCTGGTGTCCAGTGCCATTGACAGCGAGTCGCGGGTTCTCATCTACCGCAACATCAAGGATGCGGTGCGGCGAGTGACGCCGTTCCTGCGCTTCGATGGCGACCCCTACGCGGTATTGGACCAGGGGCGGGTGGTGTGGATTCAGGACGCCTACACCGTCAGCGACAGGTACCCCTATTCGGAGCCCTTCCGCCCCGTGGCCCAGGGCCAGAGCGGCGAACTGGGCGGCGCCAACTACGTGCGTAACAGCGTCAAGATCACCCTTGACGCCTATGATGGCACCCTTCGCTACTACCTGGCGGACCCGTCCGATCCGGTGGCCGCTTCCTATCAGGCCATCTTCCCCGGCCTGTTCCGGCCGCTGTCGGAGATGCCGGAGAGCCTGCGGGCTCACCTGCGCTACCCCGAGGACCTCTTCACCACCCAGGCGCAGATGTACGCCACCTACCACATGACTGTTCCCGAGGTCTTCTACAACCGCGAGGACACCTGGGCGCTGGCGCAGCAGGTGCACACCCAGCAGGGCGACCGGCGCCCCATGGATCCCTACTACACGGTGCTGAGGCTGCCGGGCGAGCCGCAGGCGGAGTTTGTGCTGATGGTGCCCTTCACGCCGGGCAGCCGGCCCAACATGATCAGCTGGCTGGTGGCCCGCTCCGACGGGCAGAACTACGGCGGGCTGCGCATCTACCGTCTGCCCAAGCAGCAGACCGTCTACGGCCCCATGCAGGTGGAGGGACGCATTGACGGCGACACCACCATCAGCCAGAACCTCACCCTGTGGAGCCAGTCCGGCTCCGAGGTCATCCGCGGCAACCTGCTGGTGGTGCCCATCAAGGACTCCGTCCTCTACGTGGAGCCCCTGTACCTCCAGGCCACGAACAACCGGCTGCCCGAGCTGAAGCGCGTCATCGTCGCCTATTCGGACCGGGTGGTCATGGAGACCACCCTGGGCGCCGCCCTGACGCGCATCTTTGGCGAGAGTCCGAACCTGCCGCCCCCGGGCCCGGCCGTCCCGCCCACCGGGCCGGGGCCGTCGCCGGGGGCGCCGGGGCCCGGCGCACCGGATCAGCCGGCCGCGCCGGGAAGCGCGGCGGGGTTGATTCAGGAGGCCAACCGGTTGTACAGTGAAGCCCAGGACCTGCTCCGCCAGGGCGACTGGGCCGGGTATGGCGACCGGATGCGGCGCCTGGGCGACCTGCTGCAGCAACTGCAGGCCCAGACCGGCGGCGCCACGCAGAGCGGCACGCCGGCGCGCCCCACTCCCTAGCCGCAGGACCGCGCCCCCGGGGGCGCTGAGAAATAGGAGGATGCAGCTTGGATCACACAGCGATTCGCGACCTGGGCCAGCGCGTGGGCGAGACCGTCACCCTGGCCGGCTGGCTCTACAACAAACGCAGTAGCGGCAAGATTCACTTCCTCATCGTCCGCGACGGGACGGGGCTCTGCCAGTGCGTCATGGGCAAGAATGACGTGGCCCCGGAGGAGTTTGACCTGGGCGACCACCTGACGCAGGAGTCCGCCGTCCGCGTGACCGGCGCCGTCCGGTCCGAGCCCCGCGCTCCGGGCGGCTACGAACTGGGCGTCAGCAGGCTGGAGCTGGTGTCTGAGGCGGCGCCGGATTATCCCATCACCCACAAGGAGCACGGCGTGGAGTTCCTGATGGACAACCGCCACCTCTGGATGCGCACGCCGCGCCAGGCCGCCATCCTCCGCATCCGGCACACCATCGTGGAGGCCATGCGCACGTTTCTCAACCAGCAGGGCTTTACTCTCGTGGATCCGCCCATTCTGACCCCCTCAGCCGCAGAGGGCACCACGAACCTTTTCGAGACCGATTACTTCGGCGAAAAGGCTTACTTGAGCCAGAGCGGCCAGCTCTACATGGAAGCGGCGGCGATGGCGCTGGGCAAGGTCTACAGCTTCGGCCCCACCTTCCGCGCCGAGAAGTCCAAGACGCGGCGCCACCTCATTGAGTTCTGGATGTGCGAGCCGGAAATGGCCTTCTGGGACCAGGACGACAACATGCGCCTGCAGGAGGACTTGGTTTCCCACGTAGTCCAGACGGTGCTGGCCCGCCATCAGGCGGAACTGAAGGAACTGGGCCGCGACACCACCCTATTGGAAAAGGTTCGGGCGCCGTTCCCGCGCATCACCTATGACGAGGCCCTAGAGCTCATCAAGGAGCGGGAGGGCCGCGACATCCCCTGGGGCGAGGACTTTGGCGCTCCGGACGAGACCACCATTGCCGGCGCCTTTGACCGCCCGGTCTTTGTCACACACTATCCGGTGCAGGCCAAGGCCTTCTACATGAAGCCGGATCCCACGCGGCCGGAAGTCGTTCTGGCCGCCGACCTCCTGGCGCCCGAAGGCTACGGCGAGATTATCGGCGGCAGCCAGCGCCTGGATGACCTGGACCTGCTGGAGCAGCGCATCCGGGAGCATCATCTTCCGGAGCAGGCCTATGGCTGGTACCTGGACCTGCGCCGTTACGGCAGCGTGCCCCACAGCGGCTTCGGCATTGGGCTGGAGCGCACTGTGGCCTGGATCTGCGGCCTGGATCACGTGCGTGAGACCATCCCCTTCGCCCGGCTGCTCAACCGCATCTATCCCTAATGCCGAGAATTGCCCAACATCGGGCAGGGAAATAGTTACATTGTGTCGAACGGGGATGGCAGACGAGTTCGTCAAGTATACACCTGCTTCGGAACACGAGCCGATTGAGCAAGGCCAGCCAGATCCCCTGGGAGGGCTGCACGGTGCTTCGGGAACTGGGACAAGAGCTTCGCGCTGCTCGGGAGAAGCGTGGCGTCACCATTGCGGACGTCCAGGCCGAGACCAAGATTCGCTCCCGTTATCTGGAAGCGATCGAGCAGGGCAAGTTCGACATCTTGCCCGGGGACGTGTACACCAGGGGCTTCCTCAAGACCTACGCCGAGTTTCTGGGGCTGGACGGCCACGCCATGGTGGAGCGGTACAAGCAGTGGCAGGCGGAGCAGGAAGGGGCCGCTTCTTCCCAGGCGTTCCCCGGCGGGGCCGCCGGTACCGCCGTTCCCGCACCGCCCGGTCGAACCCACGCAGGCCCTCCGCCTGACAAGCTCCGCGTTCCCGGCGGCGGTTCGACAACGCGCCGTAGGGGAAGAGACGGCCTGTGGGCGGGTCTGGCCTTGCTGCTGGTGGTCTCCCTTGCTGCCGGCGGCTGGCTGGCCTGGCGCGGTGGACAGCAGCAGGGCGGCCAGATGACAACGCCCCCGCAGCAGACCGGCCCGGCGCAGACGGGTGGGACGGGCGGTTCAGCGCCGCCGTCGCCTGGTACCGGGCAGAACCAAGCTCCGCCTGAAACGCCTGCCATCACGCTGGAGGCGGGCGCCGTCACTGACCAGTACGTCATTCCCTTCACGGTCCGCGCTTCCGCTGGAACGGCTTTGCAGCTGACTCTCACCACCCGCGAGGGCTGCTGGATTCAACTGCAGCGCCCAGGTCAGCCCACGGTGGAGGAGACGGTGCCTGCGGGCGCCACCCGCACCTGGGAGTTCACCGGCGAGGCCCGTCTGAAGATGGGAAATCCCCCGGCTGCGCGGCTGCAAGTCTCGGGGGTTGCGGTCCCCGACCCAACGGCCACCTATCCGGTGACCTACGTCTTCACCCAGGCGCAATAGCGGCAGACAACACGGCGCCGCGGGCAGAGCCCGCGGCGTTTCATATTCCCCCCGCCCCGCCCATAGCCTGAAAGGAGGAGGGGGCGGGGTGGTGGCGACGTGATCATAACCAGATGGCTGGCCCGGGGCCTGGCCTTCCTGCTGCTTCTGGGCTCCATGGGGCCGGGACCGGTCCGGGCAGCGTCGCCCCAGAGCACGGCCCGGGATCCGGCCGACGCGTCCCGTCCGCCCAAGGTGCTGGCGGACGCCGCGGTCCTGATGGACGGGCGCACCGGCAAGGTCCTGTTCGACAAGAACGGCCGCCGCAAGATGGCACCGGCCAGTACCACCAAGGTTATGACGGCCATCCTGGCCATTGAGCGGGGCAACCTGGACGACGTGGTGGAGGTGTCGCGCCGGGCGGCCTCGCTCCACGGGTCCACCATGGGCCTGCGCGCCGGGCAGCGCTATACCTTGCGGGAACTGCTGGCCGGGCTGCTGCTGCGCTCCGGCAACGATGCCGCCGTGGCCATCGCCGAGCGGGTGGGTGGCAGCGTGGACAACTTTGTGGCCATGATGAACGAGAAGGCCATCGACATTGGCGCCGTCAACACGCATTTTGCCAACCCGCACGGGTTGGACAACCCGAACCACTACACCACCGTTGAGGACATGGCGCTCATGACGCGCTACGCCATGCGCCTGCCGGTCTTTGCCGACCTGGTCAGCAGCAAGGAGCGGAGCGTCGAGCCCGAGGACAGGAAGGGCGAACAGCTCCTGCGCAACACCAACCGCCTGCTGTGGCTGTACTCCTGGGTCGACGGCGTCAAGACCGGCACCACCGGCCGGGCCGGCCAGTGCCTGGTGGCGTCCGCCACCCGCGATGGCCAGCGCCTGATTGCCGTCGTGTTTCACTCCCGCGACCGCTGGCAGGATGCGGTCCAGCTGCTGGATTACGGCTATAAGAACTTCGTATCCGTCCACATGGCCAGCTCCGGCGAGCAGGTGGAGACGGTGCGCGTGCGGGGCGGCGAAGTGGCCCGCCTGCCGGTTGTGGTGGGCGAGGAGCTGGCGGTGGCCCTGCCGCGGCGGGCCGGTGAAGTTCCCGTTGTGCAGATGCAGGTGGAAGTCGACTCCGTGCTGAATGCTCCAATCTACAAGGGGCAGTTGCTCGGAACTGTCTATGCCCTGTCTGACGGCAAGGTGGTGGGACACGCACCGCTGGTGGCGGCGGAGAGCGTTCCTCGCTGGACGCCGTGGGGCGCCTTAATGAGATTCTGGCGGCAATGGCTCCCCTAGCAGCGTCCAGAGCACTGGTTCCGGCGCAGATTTTTGCTAGTGACACCGGACACAAACTGTTGGTATACTCAAGGAAGTTAAAGTGTCTTCTTGCGATGACCGCCGGTCCCGGCGGTCCTCATGGCGAACGTCCGGACACGGACGTGAGCAACTTCACAAATTCCTTGCCGGCCTGTTGAGCCCTGATTCCCGCGATAGGACATACCTGGTAGGGTAGTGTGCGCGGGTTTTGCCCATGGGTGGCAGGACCCGCGTTCCGCTTGTTTTGGAACCCTGTGAGGAGGCGCTTTCCTTGCAATCCTACCTGCCGCTTCTGGTCTATCTGGCCCTGGTCGCCTTTGTCGCCCTGGTCCTGAGCCTGATGGGCGGCCTTCTGGGGCCGAAGAAGCCGGAAGAGCACAAGTACCAGCCGTACGAGAGCGGTTTTCCCACCGCACCCTTGATGGGCCGGTTTCCGGTGAAGTTCTACCTGGTTGCCATGCTGTTTGTCATCTTCGACGTGGAGGCGGCTTCCTTCTACCCATGGGCTCTGCAATTGCGCCAGCTGCGCGTTTTCGGCCTGTGGGAGATGGTGGCCTTTCTCGCCGTCCTGGCTGTAGGCTACGCCTACGTCTGGAAGAAGGGGGGATTCTCGTGGAAATGAGCCCCTTGGAGGCCCTCGCGAGAGACCGCAAGATCGACGTCCGCGACGGCAAGGTGGTGGCGAACGATCAGTTCATGATCACCACCGTCGACAAGTTCGCTCGCTGGGCCCAGAAGTCATCCATTTGGCCCCTCACGTTCGGTCTGGCCTGCTGCGCCATCGAGATGATGAACCTGGTATCGGCGCGGTACGACCTCGCCCGGTTCGGCTCCGAGGCCTTCCGGGCCTCGCCCCGCCAGGCGGACCTGATGTTCGTCTCCGGCCGCGTCTCCAACAAGATGGTGCCGGTCATCAAGCAGGTCTACGAGCAGATGGCCGAACCCAAGTGGGTTGTGGCCATGGGCGCCTGCGCCTCTTCCGGCGGCATCTTTGACAACTACGCCATCGTTCAGGGCGTGGATCAGATCCTTCCCGTCGACATCTACGTGCCCGGCTGCCCACCCACGCCGGAGGCGGTCATCGACGCCGTCCTCAAGCTGAAGGAAGCCATCGGCAAGGGCTACGTCAAGGGAGGCGCCACCCTTTCATGAACGTCGAAACCGTGGAAGTGAAGGACCTGGCCGCCGCCTTTGAGGGCGCCGTCAAGGAACTGCCGACCCCCTATGACATTCCCCAGGTGGAGGTGGCAGCGGCCAGGCTGCACGCCGTCTGCGCCTGGCTGAAGGAACGGGGCTTCAACATGCTGCTGGACATTGGCGGCGTGGACTACCTGCCCCGCGACCCCCGCTTCGAGGTGGTCTACCACATGCTGGCCGTGCCTTCCATGCAGCGCCTGCGCCTGCGGGTGATGCTGCCGGACGAGGTGCACCCCAAGGTGGCCAGCGTCTCGGACCTGTGGCAGAGCGCCAACCCGGCCGAGCGTGAGGTCTGGGACCAGTTCGGCATCGTCTTCACCGGCCACCCCAACCGGACCCGCATCCTCAACCCGGATGACTGGGAAGGCCACCCGCTGCGCAAGGACTACCCGCTCCGGGGGCCACGCGAACTGACTTCGCAGGCGGCCCCTGCCGATAGGAACCGCTTCCACCCCGTCCATTTCAACGAGGACTAGACCAACCTGAAACCCATGAGGGAAGTGGGAGAGATGGCAGACACGGAACTGCAGCAGTCCGAGCAGCAGGAGCGCATGACCATCAGCGTTGGCCCCCACCACCCCAGCACCCACGGCGTGCTGCGCCTGGTGCTGGAGATTGAGGGGGAGCTGGTCGTCAAGGCGACTCCCGAGCACGGCTTTCTGCATACAGGCATCGAGAAGACCGCGGAAAACCTGACCTGGCAGCAGGCCAATACGGTTATCGACCGGATGGACTACCTGTCCCCGCTGTCCAACAACCTGGGCTTCTGCCTGGCGGCGGAGAAGCTGCTGGGTCTGGAGGTCCCGGAGCGTGTCAAGTACGTGCGCGTGCTGCTGACCGAACTTCAGCGCATCGCCAGCCACCTGGTGTGGCTGGGAACCCAGGGCCTGGACCTGGGCGCCGCCACCACCTTCTGGTGGACCTTCGACCTGCGTGAGGGCATCCTGGACATCCTGGAGGAGACCACCGGCGCCCGCATGAACCCCAGCTACTTCCGCGTGGGCGGCATTGCCAGGGACATCCCGGCCAACTTCTACGACATCGTGGACAAGTGGCTGAAGAAGTTCCACGAGCGGTTCCCCGACCTGCGCGACCTGCTGGAGCGGAACCCGATCTTCCTGGAGCGCACCAAAGGTGTCGGCAGGATTACCGCCGAGCAGTGCCTGCAGCTCTCCATCCCGGGGCCGGTAATGCGCGCCTCGGGCATTGCCTATGATGTTCGCAAGGCTTTCCCCTATTCGGGCTATGAGAAATTCGACTTCAACATTCCCACCCGCACCGAGGGCGATGTCTACGCCCGCTACCTGGTGCGCATGGCGGAGATGGAGGAGTCGGCGCGCATTGTCCGGCAGGCCCTGGACGGCATGCCCGAGGGCCTCTGGCACGTGGACGACCGCAAGATCTGGCCGCCGCCCAAGGCCGAAGTCAAGCAGAGCATGGAAGCCTTGATTCACCACTTCAAACTGGTCTCACAGGGCTTCGACGTTCCCGCCGGCGAGGTCTATCAGGCCCTGGAGGGACCGCGCGGCGAGATTGGCTTCTACGTGGTTTCCGACGGCCGCAACAAGCCGATGCGCGTGCGGGTCCGCCCGCCCAGCTTCTATCTGGTGCACGCGCTGCCGACCATGATTGAAGGCGGCCTTCTGGCTGACATGGTGGCCGTCATCGGCGCGGCTGATCCGGTATTCGGGGAGGTGGACCGATGAGATTCGCACACGGCGACGCCCCTACCTGGCCGGAGGCAAGAAAGGCCGAGGTGGAGGAGATCATTGCCCGCTATCCCGACAGCCGGTCCGCCGTTATGCCTCTGCTGCACCTGGCGCAGGCGGAGCGCGGCTGGGTAGCCCAGGAGGACCTGGAGGCGGTAGGCCGCATCCTTGGCCTGTCCACCGCCTACGTGGACTCCACCGCATCGTTCTACGCCATGTACCACCGCCATCCCGTGGGCAAGTACGTGATCACCGTCTGCACCAACCTCTCCTGCCACCTGGCGGGGGCGGGCAAGGTGCTGGAGACCCTGGAGAAGACCCTGGGCATCAAGCCCGGCGAGACCACCAAGGACGGCCTCATCACCCTGGAAGGGACCTCCGAGTGCCTGGCCGCCTGTGACGCCGGCCCGGTGGCCCAGGTCAACGTCGAGTACTTCCTCCGGCTGACCCCGGGCAAGGCCGAAACCCTGGTGGAGGCCCTGCGGAGCGGCGACGCCGAGGCCCTGGCCGGGTTGGCGGAGCACGGTGAGGCCGGCGCCGAGGCCGTGCTGTCGGCCCGGGTGAGGGAGGTGCCGGCCCATGTTTGAGCCTGTTCTCACGAAGGGCATCGGCACCCTGAACCTCAAGGACATCAGCGTCTACGAGCAGCAGGGCGGCTACGAGGCCCTGCGCAAGGCCGTCAAGCAGCTGACCCCCAAAGAGGTCATGGACGAGGTCATCAAGTCCGGCCTCCGCGGCCGCGGCGGCGCCGGCTTCCCCACCGGCCGCAAGTGGTCCTTCCTGCCGCCGGACATCCCCACCCGGTACCTGGTCTGCAACGCGGACGAGTCCGAGCCGGGGACCTTCAGCAACCGCATGCTCATTGAACACAACCCGCACCAGCTGATCGAGGGTGTGCTGCTGGCGGCCTACGCCATCAACGCCACCCAGTCGTTCATCTATATCCGCGGCGAGATGAAGCGCGGCTGCGAGACGCTGCTCAGGGCTCTGGCCGAGGCGCGCGAGCGCGGCTATGTGGGCAAGGGCATCCTGGGCTCCGACTTCTCGCAGGAGATTGTGGTCCACCGCGGCGCCGGCGCCTACATCTGCGGCGAGGAGACCGGCCTGCTCAACTCGCTGGAGGGCCGCCGCGGCGAGCCCCGCCTGAAGCCGCCGTTCCCGGCGGTGGTGGGCGTCTACGGCAAGCCGACCATCATCAACAACGTCGAGACGCTGTCCAACGTGCCGCACATCATCAGCCGCGGCGCCTCCTGGTTCACCTCCATGGGCACGGAGAAGAGCCCCGGTCCCAAGATCTTCTCCGTCTCCGGTCTGGTGCAGCGCCCCGGCAACTACGAGCTGCCGCTGGGCGTACCCCTGCGCGAGGTCATCTTTGACGTCGCCGGCGGCCTCCTGCCCGGCCGGAAGTTCAAGGCCGTGCAGCCGGGCGGCGGTTCGGCGCCCCTGCTCATCGAGAAGCACCTGGACACGCCCATGGACTTCGAATCCATCGCCGCGGCCGGCTCCATGCTGGGGACCGCCGGCGTGATGGTCTACGACGACAGCGTCTGCATGGTCAAGGCGGCGCAGATTCTGACCAGCTTCTACGCCAACGAGTCCTGCGGTCAGTGCACGCCGTGCCGCGAGGGTACCCACTGGATGTCCCGCATGCTGGCCCGCATTGAGGCGGGCGGCGGCCGCCAGGAGGACCTGGCGGTGCTGCGCAGCATGAAGCAGCACATGGCCGGCACCACCATCTGCGTGCTGTCGGATGCGTCGCTGGGCTTCATTCAATCTGCGCTGACCTACTTTGAAGACGAATTCCTGGCCCACTTTGCCGGGCACACCTGCGACGGCCCCCAGGCCGCCGAGACGGGCGCGGCGGGGCGGACCCTGGAGGAGGTGCACTCCCTGTGAGCGAGGCACCCAAGGCACCGGAGATGGTGACGTTCACCATTGACGGCAAGACCGGTCAGGCGCCCAAGGGCACCCTGCTGGTCGAGGCCGCCAAGGCGGTGGGCGTTGAGATTCCCGTCTTCTGCTACCACCCCAAGCTGGACCCGGCCGGCGTCTGCCGCATGTGCCTGGTTCAGGTGGAGAAGATGCCGAAGCCCGTCACCGCCTGCACCACGCCGGTGACGGAGGGCATGGTGGTTCACACCCAGACGCCGGTGGTCGACGACCTCCGCAAGGGCGTCCTGGAGTTCCTGCTGATCAACCACCCGCTGGACTGCCCGGTCTGCGACAAGGGCGGCGAGTGCGACCTGCAGGACCTGACCTTTGAATACGGCGCGGCCTCGTCCCGCCTGGCCGACGGCAAGGTCCGCAAGAACAAGGCCGTGGACCTGGGGCCCTTCATCGTCCTGGACGAGGAGCGCTGCATCCTGTGCCGGCGCTGCGTCCGCTTTGACGACGAGGTGGCCGGCGAGCAGCACCTGGTCATCGGCGAGCGCGGCCACCGCAACGTGGTGGCCACCAACGACGGCGAGCCGTACGACTCCTACTTCTCGGGCAACACCATCGAACTCTGCCCGGTGGGCGCCCTGACCTCCGAGGTCTACCGCTTCAAGGCCCGGCCCTGGGACCTCTCCAGCGCCGACGGCATCTGCACCGGCTGCTCCGTCGGCTGCAACGTCCGCGAGGACTTCCGGCACGGCAGGCTGCTGCGCCTGATTTCCCGGGACAACCCCGCCGTGGACAACGGCTGGCTCTGCGACCGCGGCCGTTTCAACTACACGTACGTGAATCTCGAACCGGCGGCGACTCAGCGCGGAACGGCCACTGTGGGAGCCGCCCCCGCCGCGTCGGCGGCGGTGGCCGTTGACGCGCAGCCGGGCACGGACCTCGCTCATCTCGACCCGGAAGGTCGGACCAACACCCGCCTGACCCGGCCGCTGCTCAGGAAGGACGGCAAGCTGGTGCCGGTCTCCTGGCAGGACGCCCTGTCGGAGGCCGCCCGGCGCCTCAAGCAGGTCCGGGAAGAGAAGGGCGCGCAGGCTCTGGGCGTCATTGGCGGCGGTCGCCTCACCAACGAGGAGGCCTACCTGCTGCAGAAGTTCGCCCGGGCCGGCCTGGGCACGGCCAATGTCGACCACCGGGTGGCCGGCCAGACCGTCGCCTCCCTGGCCGGCTTCACCGGCCGCCTCTCCGACCTGGACGAGGCCCAGGTGACCCTGCTGGTGGACGTGGTTCCGGCCGAGCAGGCGCCGGTCATGGACCTGCGCCTGGTGCGCGGGCTGGAGCGGCGCCGCATGAAGATGCTGGCCGTCGGCTCCGTCATGCCCAGCTACCGTTCGCGCCACGCCCGCATGCAGGTCCGGCCCGGCCAGACCGCGGCGGTGCTGGCAGCCCTGACCCAGGCCGTCTCCGGCCAGGCGGCCGCGGCGGTGGGCAACCTCCAGGCCCGGGACGTGGACCTGGACCTGGAAGCCCTGCACCGGGCGGCCCAGCTGCTCACCTCCGGCGACCGCGTGGCCGTGGTCTGGGATGGCGCCGATGCGGCGGCCGGCCAGGCTCTGATGGGGCTGATGAAGGCCCTGGGCAAGGGCCACCGTGTCAAGCTGCTGATTGCCGGCGAGCAGAACAACTCCCGCGGCGCCGAAGCCATGGGCGTTCGGCCCGACCTGCTCCCCGGTTTCAAGTCCGTGTTGGACAAGACCGCCCGCGAGGCGGCGGAGAAGGCCTGGCAGGTCAAGCTGCCTGAGGCCGCGGGCCTCAGCACCCGGCAGATGCTGGAGGCGGCTGCGGCCGGCTCCCTGAACGCCCTGGTGCTGGCCGGCGCCAACCTCGTCGGCACCTTCCCGGACGGCTCCCTGGCCCGCAGGGCCCTGGAGCAGGTGGACCTGCTCATCGTCTCCGACCTGTTCCTGACGGCGACGGCGGCCATGGCCGACATCGTCTTCCCCGCCGCGCCCTTCGCCATGAAGGAAGGCACCTACACCAACCTGGACGGCCTGGTGCAGTTCGCGCGCCGGACCATGGAGGGCGACGGCCTCAGCCAGCCCGACCTGACCATCCTGGACGGCATCGCCGCCCTGATGGGCAAGAACCTGGTCAAGTCCGACAAGGACCTGAAGCGCGAGATCAAGTCCCTGGCCGGCGACGTCTCCGATGGCGCCGTTCTCCCGGCCCTACCGGTTCAGGTGCTGGAGCAGGAGGCGGCCGCGGCCCGCGGTTCGGCCTCCGGCCCGGCCGCTGCGGCCGGCGTTGCCGGTTTCGGCCTCGCGGGCCTTGTCCTGGTGGCCGCGCCCCGGCTGTTCGCCGGCGGCGGCACCGCCTGGTTCGACCCGGCCCTGCGCGACGTCTACCCCAGGGCGGAGGCCGCCCTGAACCCGGCCGACGCCGTCCGGC
>JBLNCQ010000050.1:0-30644 GCA_050260815.1 Bacillota bacterium | reverse complement strand
GTGAGCCCGCCCCGTCCCACTGCCCTGTTTCCCGCCGGAACCCTGACCCTGGCGAGCCTGACCTGGGCGGCCAAGGTGAACCGCATCGATTGGGGGATGAAGCCGTATCCCCTGGCGGCGGGCGACGGGCTCGCCGGTACCGCTGATGACGTCACGAACGGCGGCATCACCGGCATTGTCTACTACGCCGTCATGCGCAACGAATGGGACCCCCGCATGGCGGCGGCTGAAAGCTACGAACCGGGGATCCCCGGGGTGACCGTAAACCTGTACAGGCTCAACCCGGACGACACCCTGACCCTGGTGGATACGGTGCAGACCGACGCCTGGGAGCACCCCACTGACTGCCCCCGGCCGGACGGTACCCTGGATCCGCTGTGCCTGGAGGTGCCCAACAACTCCAATCAAATCCGCGCCGGGGTCTTTGACGGCGGCTACGCCTTCTCCGGGGTGGCCCCCGGCCGCTACGTGGTGGAGGTCGTGCCTCCGCCGGGATACAGCGTGCTGGCGGAAGGGTCGGAGAACACAGGTGATGGCGACCAGTTCAGGATCCTGACGCTGCCGGCGGCCGCAGCGGCGGCCGCGCCGGCCCCGGCCCCGCCAGCCGGCCAGGACCGCCTGTCCCTGCCGCCCGCTTACTACGGCACGTCCCGAGACAAGAAGATTGTAGTGCTGCAGCCAGGGGAGAACGGCGCCGCCGATTTCTTCCTGTACACCGACGTCCCTATCCCGGGGAGAATCGTCGGCTTCCTGCTGGACGACGTCAACATCGAGACCGACCCGGCGCGCATCTACTACGGTGAGAAGCGCGGCATTCCGGGCGCACCGGTGGGCATCCGGGATTTCTCCGGACGCCTGCTCACAACGGTGTACTCGGACCCCAATGGAGTGTTTGAAGTCCTGCTGCCGTCCACCTATACCCGCAACGTTCCCACGCCTTCCGGCGTGGTTCCGGGCATGTACCGGGTCGTCGGCAACGACCCGGGCGATCCCGACAACCCGGACCCGGCCTACAATCCGAACTATGAAACCACAGCCTTCGTCTTTGACGTCTGGCCGGGCAAGACCACGTACGCCGACATCGCCCTGTTCCCCATCACCGCCTTCGTCGCCTTCTCCGGGCAGCAGTTCGCCCGGCCCCCCATGATTGACCCACCGCCGGGAACGCCTCAGATTCACCTGGTGGAGCCCGTCTATGTAGAACCGGCGGGACAGCGCACGGTGACCATCCTCGGCAGCGACTTCGGCCCGGCGACCGGCCAGGTGACCCTGGGTGACGTGGCCGTGCCCATCCTGGCATGGGCCCACAACCAGATCCGGGTCAGCATACCGGCCGCCTTCGCCACCGGCCCGGCCCAACTGATGGTCAGGACGGGAGAAGGCAAGGCCAGCACCATGGGGCTGACGTTCCACGTGCTGGGCCCCGGGTACAGTCCACGGGTGCTCTTTGCCACGCCCGTTTCCACCATCCAGGCGGCCATTGACCAGGCTCGGGATGGGGACCTGATCGTTGTCCGGCCCGGTATCTACACCGAAAATCCCATTCTGTACAAGAACATCAAGCTGCAGGGAATGGGGTGGAAGTGGACCCGCATCGACGGGCGCTTCTTCGCGGCCCACGCCACAGCCTGGGAGGCGAAGCTGAACCAGATCAGCTATGACGGTGCGGCGGACGTTTCCCGAGGCCAGGTGATCACGGTGGTGGCGCAGCGAGGCCGTTTGAAGCGCGCCGGCAAGTTCGGTCCGCAGATCGATGGCCTGACCATTACCGGCGCCCGCGGCGAGGAAGGCGGGGGAATCATCGTCCATGCGTATGGCCAGGAACTGGAGATCAGCAACAATCTGGTTCAAAACAACGCCGGCGGATTCGGCGGGGCCATCACCATCGGCAAACCCTACGCCGGTGATAATCACAACGACGGCCTCCGGATTCATCACAACCGCATCCTGAACAACGGCGGCATCAGCCTGGCAGGCGGCATAGGCATCTTTAACGGCGCCTACAACTATGAGATCGCCTTCAATGATATCGGCGGCAACTACTCTGCGGAATACGGCGGCGGCATCTCCCACCTGGGGCTGAGTTCAGGTGGTAGGATTCACCACAATCGCATTCTGTTCAACGCCTCCTTTGATGAGGGCGGCGGCATCCTGGTGGGCGGCGAACAGCCCATACCCCCCGCAGTGCTGTCCGCCGGTTCGGGGGAGGTGACCATCTACAGCAATCTGATTCAGGGGAACCTGGCCAACGACGACGGCGGCGGCATTCGCACCCTGCGGGCCGGGACCCACGCCATTACCATCTACAACAACCTGATCGTCAACAACGTCTCCACGGATCTAGGCGGCGGTATCGCCCTGGACGACTCGTCCAACGTCGCAATCTACAACAACACCATCGCCAAGAACGCCACCACGGCTACGGCTGAGGACAGTGATGGTCAGCGGCACGGCGCGGGGATCGCCAGCGAACCCCACAGCACTCCCTTCCAGTCCACGCTCCCGCCCGGCGCCCCGACGTTCAGCGACCCGGTGCTGTTCAACAACCTGTTCTGGGACAATCGAGCCTACCGGTTCGACCCCTCCTCAGGCAGCCTGGATCCCGCGTATGCAGTCATCGATCTCGAAGTTGTGGGTGCGCCGGTGCCCGTCGAGATGACACCGAACTACTCCTTCCTCTCCACACCCTACGGGACGGGCGTCGGGAACATTGTCTATGGCGGCGCCAACCCGCCGGGGTTCGTCAGTGAGTACACCACCGCGATGACAGCGGTGGCCTTCCATCAGGAACCGACTTTCATCTCTGTCAGGATCGTCACCGTCACGCCGGACCTGCAGGGGGACTACCACCTGACGGCAGGGTCGCCCGCCATCGGCGCGGGCGTTGGGACGTTCACGGTTGGTACCAGGCAATATCACGCGCCGGCCGATGACATCGACGGCAACCCGCGCCCCCCGGCGGGCGTGGACCTGGGCGCCGCCCAGTACGTTGCGCCGTAACCCGAGGAGGCGAGGACCATCATTCGGAGGATACGCCTGGGTGCAACCGACGGCTCTATCCGGATGCCGGATGGAACCACGCACTATATCTTCGGCTTCGTCGATCTGACAGGGGTGCCGCAGCAGCGGATCTTCGAGTACCGCGGCCGGGCGCAGCTCATCGGCCCCCTGGTGGACGTGCGGGAGGGAGACGAGGTCTACCTGACGCTGACCAACCTGGGCTTGCCCGGGCGGCCCGACCTGGACGACTCCCACACGGTCCACTGGCATGGCTTCCGCCAGCAGATTCCCATCTACGACGGCGTTCCCGAGCTGTCACTGTCTGTTCCGGTGGGGCGCGACTTTGTCTACTTCTTTCGGCCCCGCGACCCGGGAACCTATATGTACCACTGCCATTTTGAGCCCGTGGAGCACATCCAAATGGGGATGGTGGGGCCGCTGATCGTCCGGCCCAGTTTGGACCATGGCTCCGGCCGGAGCCGTCGGCGCTACGCCTACAACCACACTTCCACCCAATTCGATCGCGAGTTCCTGGTCTTCCTTACGGAACTGGACCCGACGGCTCACGGCCTCATCGCTCACGTGCAGGAGTACGACTGGACCGACTACCGCCCAAAGTATTGGCTGCTGAACGGTCGGTCGTACCCCCACACCGTCCTGCGCAGCAGCACCGGCGAGCTGCCTTCACAGCCGTACTCGGCTCGCATCTACGTCAACCAGGGAGACCGGGTGCTGCTGCGATTCGTGAACCTGGGCTACCAGCAGCACGCCATGCAGACCCTCGGCATTCCACTGCGGGTGGTAGGTCTGGATGCCCAACGTCTTCGCGGACCGAACGGCGAGGACCTGGCTCAGCCGAGGGATGTCGTCTTCACCGCCGCAGGCCAGACGGCGGACGTGATGTTCACGGCTCCGGCGCCGGGCACCTACCCGTTCTTCAACCGTTCCTACCACCGCAACGTCAACGCCAACTCAGCACGTGGCGGCATGCTGTCCGAGGTCCGCGTCTTCCGGCGGGGGACCCTGAGTCCTCAACAGGCCCTCAACGCATGAAGTCGGGCAAAGGGGGATGGGTTCGTGGCCTTGATCGACCTGTGGGCAGCAGACGGCTACCTTACCACGCCCAGGGGCCAAAGCGTCTACTTCTGGGGGCTGAGCCGAGGTACTGCGTCACCGGCCCAACTGCCGGCCCCCACCCTTATTGTGGGGCAGGGGGAACCGGTCACCGTCAACCTCACCAATCACCTGACGGAGCCCGTGTCGCTCCGGTTTCCGGGGCAGTCGGGGGTCGAGGCGCTGGCGCCCGGCTCGCCCCACTGGGAGCCGGCCCGTCCCCAGTACGACGCCGGTCGCCTGGTGTCACTGGTTCCCTCCGCCGGGGCCGGTGAAACCGTCAGTTATCGGTTCGTGCCGGCCGCTCCGGGAACGTTCCTCTATGAAAGCGGCACGAACCCACACATCCAGGTCCCCATGGGCCTGGCAGGGGCGCTGATTGTACGGCCGCAGGACTTTGACCCGGTGACCAACCGGACGGCATATGGGTCAAACACCGGTACCGCCTATGATCGGGAGTATCTGCTGCTGACTGGAGAAATAGACCCCGACCTGCACCTGGCGGTCTCCGAGGGGCGCTCCTACGACATCCGGGACCACAAACCGCGGTTCTGGACCCTTAACGGACGCTCCTCCCCCGACACCATGGTCCCAGACCATGCGGCGCACCTGCCCCACCAGCCCTATGGCGCCATGATCCGGGCCGAACCGGGCGAGAAGGTCCTGCTGCGCTATGTCGGCGGGGGTCTGTTCGGGCACCCGCTGCATCCTCATGGCAACCACGCACGGGTTGTGGCCTGGGACGGCCACCTGCTGCAGAATGGCGCTGAGAACCTGTCGCACAGGCGCTTTACCGTGCTGCTGGGGGCCGGGCAGACGTGTGATCTGATCTACGAATGGACGGGGCTCGGCTACAACCCGGCTCAGCCGATTCCGACGCGGATACCGGACCTCCGGAACCTGGCTGTTGGCGATGCCGGCTGGACGTTCTGGAGCGGTTCCGCTTACCTTGGCCGGAAAGGGGATCTTCCCCTGGGGGTAACGCCGCTCAACGAGGCGGGGGAGTACCACCTCATGCTGCACTCCCACGAAGAGCCCGAGATCACCAACTGGGGCGAGTTCCCCGGAGGCATGATGACCATGATCGCCGTCTACCCGCCGGGCACCCTCGGCCCAACGGCGGGAACCATCGAGTGACTACAGCCGGGGAGGGGTGGTAAGCAGATGGCAACGATCACCAGACGCCTCTGGGCCGTGCCTGGAGTCGCATACATGCCCGGGTCGGGCGAACCGCTCCCTGTTCCCGTCTGGGGGTACTCCCTGGACTCCAGCACCTGCCGCGTCCCCGGCCCGGTGCTGGAGGCGACGGCGGGCGACACACTGCGCTTGATTTTCCACAACCACCTGGCCGAACCGGCATCCGTCATCTTCCCTGGCCAGGCCATGACCCCGCAGCCCGTCAAGGATTCGGGCGGTCATCTCGTTTCCTTCGACCGCCAGGCCAGGGCGGGAGGGTACGTGATCTACAGCCTGCGGCTCTCGCGCCCCGGCACCTTCCGCTACGAGAGCGGCACCAACCCGGGCGTGCAGGTGCAGATGGGGTTGGCTGGAGCAATTCTGGTGCGCCCTCGTGACTTTAACCCCAGTGATCCCGCCACCTGGACGGCGTACGGCAGCGGGACTCGCTCCCAGTACGACCAGGAACAACTGTTGATTCTTGGCGAAATCGACAGTGCGCTTCACGCCGCGGTGGGCGCCGGCCTGCCCTATGACCTGCTGGAATACCGCCCCGACTGGTGGACGATCAACGGGCGCGCCTTCCCCGATACCGTTGCGGCGGATGGACCGTCACCCACCCAGCCCATGGGTTCGCGGGTTGTGGCCGACCCCGGTGACCGGGTGCTGCTTCGCTGCATCAACGTGGGGTTTTCACCCCACGCCCTGCACCTTGGGGGGCTGAGCGGCCGGGTCGTGGCTGAGGACGCCATACCCCTCAAGACGGCGTCCCTCGACGGAACGTATGAGAAGGAAACCCTGCTGCTGGCGCCGGGGCAGGTCTGTGACGTGATCGTAACCTCACCGGGCGCCGGTGAGTTCTACGTGTTCGACCGCGACCTGAGGCACGCCGTTAATGAAGGAGAATTCCCGGGCGGCATGATGACCCGCCTGGAGTTCGCCCTCTAGGCCTGGACCACCCAGCAGGTTTGGCACCGACCTCAGGCGATGCTATAATGGACAAGGGTTTGCGCCCCTCCGTGCAGGTCGGGCGCATTTCTCCGTACAGTGGGGGTGAGGGGTGTGGACAACTCCTGGCAGAAGGAGGCCCTGCGGCGAATTCCCGCGGTCTCGCGGGCCCTGCAGACGGAGACGGCCCGGGCGCTGCAGCGGCGGTACTCCGCCGGTCAGGTCAGCGAGGCCCTGGCCCAGGCCGCCGCCGAGCTGCGCCAAACCTTGAGCGCGGCGGTCGGCCCGGACGACGAAGCCGCGGTGCGGGCTATGGCGGTCCTGAACCTCGGGCCGGTGGGCCTGGCGGAGATGGCCGGCGACATCCTGGCCCGTGAGCAGCGCCCCAGCCTGCGCCGGGTCATCAACGGCACGGGCGTGGTGCTGCACACCAACCTGGGCCGGTCGCTCCTGGCTCCCGCCGCCGCACAGCGTGTGGCCGAGGTGGCGCAGTCCTACTCCAACCTGGAGCTGGATCTTGAGACCGGCGAGCGCGGCTCGCGCTATGCCCACGTAGAGAGCCTGCTCTGCCGCCTGACGGGGGCCGAGGCCGCTCTGGTGGTGAACAACAACGCCGGCGCGGTGCTTCTCGTGCTCTCGGCCCTGGCCCAGGGCCGAGAGGTTGTGGTTTCCCGCGGCGAGCTGATTGAGATTGGCGGCTCCTTCCGCATCCCGGACGTCATGGCCCAGAGCGGCGCCCGGTTGGTGGAGGTGGGCACCACCAACAAGACCCACGCCCGCGACTACGAGCGGGCCATCACACCCGAGTCCGCGCTGCTGCTCAAGGTGCACAGTTCCAACTACCGCATCCTGGGCTTCACCGCCGCCGTCTCCCGGGAGGAAATGGTGCAGCTGGCGCGCCAGCGCGGGCTGCTGGCCGTGGAAGACCTGGGGTCGGGTGTCCTGGTGGACGACCTGCCCACCTACGGCTACGAGGCCGAACCCACGGCCGTTGCCAGCGTCCGGGCCGGCGTTGACGTGGTCACCTTCAGCGGGGACAAGCTCCTGGGCGGCCCCCAGGCCGGGGTCATCGTCGGCAGGCGGGAGGCTGTGGAGAAGATCCGCCGCCATCCGCTCAACCGTGCCCTGCGCATCGACAAACTGACCCTGGCGGCCCTGGAGGAGACGCTCCGCCTCTACCTGGACCCGCGGCGGGCCTGGGCCGAGGTCCCCACCCTGCGGATGCTGTCCCTGCCCAAGGATGAGCTGCGGCGCCGCGCCGGCAGCCTGGCCCGTCGGCTTCGGACCGCACTGGGGCCGACGGCCCGGGTGGAGACGGTGGAGGGGTTCTCCCAGGGGGGCGGCGGTTCGCTGCCGGCCGTGGAGATTCCGACCTGGCTGGTGGCCCTGCGGGTTACAGGCCTGTCCCCACGCCAGGTGGAAGAGCGGCTCCGCCGCGGCGACCCCGCGGTCCTGGTCCGCATCCAGCACGACCAGGTGCTGATTGACCCGCGCACGCTTCTTTCCGGTGACGACGCCGACCTGACGGCGGCCCTGGCGGCTGCCTGCGGGGCGTCCGGATAGGCTCCAGGGGCGGCGGAGAGAACGCCGCGGCGCTCGCCGGAGGGTCAGCAGCGCCGGCAAACCAGTCGGCCTCAGGCAGAGGAGGGAGAACCGGTGTCCGAAGAGCAGAAGGTACGCCTCACCACCACGTCGTCCAAGTCCGGCTGAGGCTGCAAGATGGGTCCAGAGGACCTGGCGCAGGTTCTGCGCCACTTACCCAAGTCGCAGCCCGACGCCCGGGTGCTGGTTGGCCTGGACGACCCGGATGACGCCGGCGTCTATCAGCTCAGCGAAGATCTGGCCATTGTGCAGACCGTCGACTTCTTCACGCCCATCGTGGACGACGGCTACTCCTTCGGCCAGATTGCCGCAGCCAACGCCCTGTCCGATATCTACGCCATGGGCGCCCGGCCGCTCACGGCCCTGAACATTGTGGGTTACCCGGTCAGCAAGCTGCCCCATGCCGTGTTGGCGGAGATCCTGCGCGGCGGCGCCGACAAGGTGAGGGAGGCGGGGGCCGTCCTGCTGGGCGGCCACAGCATCGACGACCCCGAGCCCAAGTACGGACTGGCGGTCACCGGCGTGGTGCACCCGAAGCGGGTGATGACCAAGGCCGGCGCCCAGCCCCTGCAGGACCTGATCCTCACCAAGCCCATCGGCACGGGTGTCATCAGCACCGCCATGAAGCGGGGCCTGGTGCCGCAGGACGAGGTGGAAGAGGCCACCCAGATCATGGCGGCGCTAAACAGCTACATCCAGCCCATCCTGGAGTCGGGCGTGAAGTGCGTGACGGACATCACAGGATTCGGCCTGCTGGGCCATGCCCAGGAGGTGGCCCGCGAAAGCCGCGTGGGCCTGCGGGTTTTCGCCCATGAGGTGCCGGTGATCGAGGCGGCCCGCAAGTACGCCGCGCAGGACGTCTTCCCCGCAGGCAGTCGCAACAACCTGAAGTACGTCTCGCCGGGAGTGTCGTTCCCGGCGGACATGCCGGACCATGAGCGCCTGCTGCTCTGTGACGCCGTCACCAGCGGCGGCCTGCTCATCGCCGTGGATAAGGGCGAGACGGAGTCCCTGCGCCAGGCTCTGCTGGAGGCGGGAGCGCCGGTGGCCGCCGTTATCGGCGAGACGGTCATAGGTGACTCGGGGTTCATCGAAGTGGTAAAGTAGGTAACGTGGCCGGGGCCGGCTCCGCTGCACAGGGCGGGACCGGCCCGGCTGCCGTGCGCGTTGGGCGCGGCCTGCCGGGACACAGACTAGAAGGGGAGAAGGGAGAGGCGCCCGTGAGGTGGGAGAAGGTACCTGGGCTCCTCGCCGCGGGATCGCTGGCTGCGGCCTATACCGGGGACTTCGCGCGGGTGTCGGAGCTTTACCTCCACGACCCCGGCCGCGAGGCCTCTTTTGTTGCCCGTGCACAGCAGCTGTCCGCCCGGCAGGGAGCGGACCGCTCCGCACTGGCCGCGGCTTTGGAGGAGTACAACAGGCGCATCGGCAACCGTCCCGCTGCCCTGGCCAACGCCCGCCGCCTGGCGGATGCGGAGACCCTGGCCATCGTCACCGGCCAGCAGGCCGGCGTACTGACGGGGCCCCTGTATACGGTGTACAAGGCGCTTCAGGCCGTGCGGCTGGCCGAGGAGATGGCGGAGCGCCTGGGAAGGCCCGTGGTCCCGGTCTTCTGGATCGCTTCCGAGGACCACGACCTGACCGAGATTGACCACCTGGACCTGACCGATAGGGAGGGTCGGCTGCAGCGGCTGCGGCTGCAACTGGAGGCGCCGTCGCACCGGTCGGCCGGCGCGGTGGAGGCGGGACAGGCGGCGCAGGACCTACTGCAGGAAGTGCTTCAGCACCTGCCGGAGACAGAGTTCACGCCGGACCTGGCCTCCGCCCTGGAGGGGCTGACCGCCGCCGGCGGCAGCCTGGCCGACTGGTTCGCCCGCATCATGGCC
The DNA here is from genome assembly GCA_050260815.1 of Bacillota bacterium. Classification (GTDB taxonomy): domain Bacteria; phylum Bacillota; class Sulfobacillia; order JAMDAP01; family JAMDAP01; genus JAMDAP01. The sequence goes on along the minus strand of JBLNCQ010000050.1, from coordinate 20,919 downwards.
TGGCTGCTGGGGGACCGGGGCCTGGTCCTGCTGGACCCCATGCTGCCGGACCTGCGCCGGCTGGCGGGCCCCTTTGTGAACCGGCTGCTGCAGCGCAGCCAGGCCCTGGCCGCAGCCGTGCGGCAGGGCGAGGAAAAGGTGCGCGGCCTGGGCTTTCAGCCCGCCCTGCAGGCAGAGGCGGACGCGGCCCACCTCTTCTTCTACGAGGACGGTGCCCGCCTGCCGCTGTTCCGACGGGAGGGGGGCTTTGCCACCCGCGGCGGACCCCTGCGCTCCCTGGACGACCTGCACACCCTGATCCAGACGGAGCCGGAGCGCTTCAGCGGCAGCGTGGTGACGCGCCCGCTGATTCAGGACTACCTGCTGCCCACCCTGGCCTACGTGGCGGGCCCCGGTGAAATCAGCTACTATGGGCTGTACCGGCCCGTGTACGCGGCTGCCGGGTTGGAAGCGCCCGTCTTCGTTCCCCGCGCCAGCTTCACCCTGGTGGAGCCGGCGGCGGCCCGGGCCCTGGAGAAGCAGGGCCTCACGGTGGAACGGGCCCTTTCTGGCCTGGAGGCGGCGCGGCGGGAGGTGCTGGAGAGGGAGGACCGCATTGGCCTGACCGGTCTGTTTGCCGCCTTCCGCCAGGACTTCGACCGCCGCTACGGCCAGGTCATCGAGCAGGTCCTGACTCTGGACCGCTCGCTGGAGCAGGTGGCCCAGGAGAATGTCCGGCAGATCCACGCCCAGTTCGCCCGCCTGGAGGAGAAGGCGCGCCAGCAGCACCGTAAGAACAGCGAGGTGGCCATGCGGCAGTTCGACCGGCTGGCCCTGCTGCTCACGCCGCGACAACAGCCGCAGGAGCGGGTGTTTAACATCATGTCCTACCTGGCCCGGTTCGGGCCCGCGGTGCTGGACGCGGTGGCCGGCGTGCCCGCCGCGCGCGGCGGCCACTTTGCGGTGTGGCTCGGCGGGGCCTAGGGCAGACTAACTCAAGAGCACGACCGGAGGGAGCATTCTTGTCTAGCTTTACCAGTCGCACTGCCACGTCCCGACGTCTTCGGCTGCCGGCCCTGTTGCTGGCCGCGGCCCTGATGGTTCTGTCCCTTGCCGGTCCTGTCGCCCTGGCGGAGACGGGAACCCCGCCGGCCACACCGACCACGCCGGCGACGCCTGCCGCCCCGGCCGGCCCCGGCGCCGGCGGCGCCCCCTTCTCGCTGCAGGTGAAGTCCGCCATCCTCATGGACGCGGGCTCGGGCCAGGTGCTGATGGAACAGAATGCGGACGTGCCCCTCCCCACCGCCAGCCTGACCAAGGTCATGACCTTGCGGCTGGCCTTCAAGGCTCTCAAAAGCGGCAAGATCAGTCTGGACCAGGAGGTTGTGGTGTCGCCCAACGCCTGGGCCGGCCGCTGGCCCGGTTCTTCGCTCATGTTCCTCAACGCCGGCGACCGGGTGACGGTGAAGCAACTGCTCTACGGCATCACCGTCGACTCCGGCAACGACGCCTGCATCGCCATGGCCGAGCTCATCGGGGGGACGGTGGAAGGCTTCGTGGCGCAGATGAACCAGGAGGCCGCCGCGTTGGGGCTGAAGACCGCCCGCTTTGAAGACCCCCACGGCCTCTCCTCCAACGACGTGATCTCGGCGCGCGAGATGGCCATTCTCGCCCAGAGGTACATCAGCGACTTTCCCGAGGCCCTGGAGTACCACAAGACCAAGGAGTTCACCTACGGCACCGACATCACCACCGGCAAGCCCATCACCCAGAAGAACCGCAACGGCCTGCTGTGGAGCTATCCGGACGCGGATGGCCTGAAGACCGGCCACACCAGCGACGCCGGGTTCAACCTGGTGGGCACCGCCCGGCGCGGCGACATGCGCCTCATTGGCGTGGTCCTGGGCACGCCGGAACAGGTGGGCAACCTGACCGGCGAGGCCTACCGCGAGCAGGCCGTAGCCTCGATGTTCAACTGGGGCTTCGCCAACTTCGCCACGGTGCGGCCCGTGGCCGACGGCACCCGTGTTGCCGAGGTGCCGGTGTACAAGGGCAGCAAGCGCCAGGTGGGCGTAACGCCGGCCCGGCCCGTCACGGTTCTGGTGCCGAAGGGCCAGGAGCAGTCCGTCACCACCCAGACGGCCCTGGACACGCGCTACCTGGTGGGGCCTGTGGCCAGAGGCCAGAGGGTGGGGACGCTGGTGGTGTCCGCCGGCGGCAAGGAACTGAGCCGCTTTGACCTGGTCACCGTCGAAGATGTCGGCCGCGGCGGCTTCTTCCGCAACACCTGGGACAGCCTGCGGCTGCTGTTCGCCCGCCTCCTCGGCCGCGGCAAGTAAGGCCAGGGCACCGTGCCACTTCCGCGGCGCAACCAGACGCCTTCCCCGAATGTGACAGGACGCCCCGGCCGGTCTGCTCTCACGAGCGGCTGCCGGGGTCTTCTTTTTCCTCCTTTGTCGACACCCCGACGAAGGGAGAGTTGCGCCCCGCGTCGAATTAGAATTGCTATTCTCCCGGCGGCCGCCGCGGAGACAGGGAAGGACGATGCGGATGGCCGGCTGGTTGCCTGGCGCCTCGCTGGTTGTTGGCGTGTTGGGGGCGTCGTTTTCCTCCATCCTGATCAAGCTGCTGGATGGCGTGCCGTCTCTGGTCATCGCCTTCTACCGCCTGGGTCTGACGGCGCTTATCCTGGCGCCGCTGGCCTTGACCCGGTACCGGCGTGATCTGGCGGCGCTGCGCGGGCGCGACCTCTGGCTGTCGATGCTCTCCGGCCTGTTCCTGGCCGGTCACTTCGCCTCCTGGATTACGTCGCTGCAGTACACCTCCGTGGCCAGCTCGGTGGTGCTGGTGACCCTGCAGCCGCTGTTTGTCCTGGTTGGCGCCTTTGTCTTCTTTGGCGAGAAGACGAACGCCCGCGGGCTGGCCGGCGTGGCGGCGGCCCTGGTGGGTGCCGCCGTGATCGGCATGGGCGACGTGGGAGGCGGCAGCCAGGCGCTCCTGGGCGATGCCCTGGCCCTGCTGGGTGCGGCCCTGGTGGCCGGGTACATCCTCATCGGCCGCAGCGTGCGGCAGAGGGTGGAGGTCATTCCCTACACCTTCACCGTCTACAGCATCTGCGCCCTGATGCTGCTGGGTGCGGCGCTGGCCCTGGGGCAGCCGGTGCGGGGCTACGGAAGCCACCAGTGGCTGTTGTTCTGGCTGCTGGCCATCGTGCCCACCATCTTCGGACACACGCTATTCAACTACGCCCTGGGGCACCTGAGGGCGGCCGTGGTCTCTGTGGCCATCCTGGGCGAGCCCGTGGGCGCGTCCATCCTGGCCACGGTGATGCTGCACCAGAGGCCGACCGGCGCCCAGGTCCTGGGCGGCGCTCTCATCCTGGGCGGACTCTACGTGTTCCTCCGCTCCTCAGCCGGTGGCGCCCCATCCCAACCGGCGGCGGGGAAGCGTTCGCAGCTCATATCCCAGACAATCTCCGCAGAGCGGGGCGAATAACCGATGGGCAAGAAGGGTCCCATGGTCAGTTGTTTTGAATGCGCGGGCATCGAGGTATGCTACGGCACCAAGCAGCCGCAGCTGTCTCGCGAGGAGGCGCGCCGAACCGCCGCCGCCTGCGAGAAGCTGGAGAAGGGGCGCACGGTGGAGGTCATCCACATCCTCGGCCGTGAGAAAGGCATGAGCCGCCGCAACGCCCACGAGGCGGTGCAGGCGGGCGAGGCCCTTTGGGTGGCGCCCGGCGTCATCCGGCTGCTGGTGATGAAGAAAGGCATTGAGCCCAGCCCGCCCGACGTTAAGGTCGAGGAGGCATCCAGTTGAATAGCAACGCCCTATTCGCGCTGGCCGCATCCGTGCTGGGGGCCGTGTTCGCTTTGTTGGTGGGCCGCCAGTACCTGCATCGACGCAAGCCGCACCAGCTCCTCTGGACCGTCTCCATGCTGATGTTCGCTGTGGCCTCCTTCGCGCAGTTCTATGCCGAAGTGCAGGGCGGCTGGACCCTGGGCCTCTACCGTGCATACTACCTGACGGCCGTCTCGCTGGTGGCCGTCATGGGCGGCGGCACGGTCTACCTGCTCCGGCAGAGCCCCGTGGGCCACGGCTTCGTGGGGCTTACGCTGCTGCTGTCCTTCGCCTTCTTCAACGAAGAGATCACAGCCCTGGCGCCCATGGGGCCCGCCATGTACTGGCCCCTGATGCTGGCGGTCTCCCTGGGCCTGCCGTTCCTGCTCTACCGGCTGGGCCTCAGAACCGCGGGGCACACGTTCCTGGCGCTGGTCCTCATCCTGGAGGCCGCCTTCATCGTGCAGCTGTGGGTTCAGCCCCTGGACACCACGCTCTTCACGCAGGTGGCCAGGGCGGCCGCCGGCAAGGGCGTGGCGGGGGACGTGGTCCGGCACTTTGCCGCCGTTCTCAACATCGCCGGGGCAGCCGCCCTCTTTCTGGGCGCCTTCTACTCCTGGTGGGTGACCCGGCACGCCTACACCCTGATCCTGGCGCTGGGCACCGCCATCTTCTCGGCCGGCGGCGGCCTGGCCGCGACCGGCTACCCGTTCCTGCTGCACCTGTCCGAGATGGTGGGCGGCGCAGTGCTGCTCTACGGTTTCGTCAAGAGCCAGGAGGTGGGGAGCCCGCGGCCCGTGTCAGCGCCCTACGGCATCACATCCCGTTAGCCTTCCTCTCCAGGCAGGAGGCGGCCCGTCCAGGCAGGAGGAATCATGAACCCTCGCGTAGACTATCACGTTCACACCCTGTTTTCCGCCGACGGCCGCTCCAGCATGGAGGAGCAGTGCCGGCGAGCGCTGGAGTTGGGGCTGCAGGAGGTCGCCTTTACCGAGCACCTGGACCTGCAGCCCGACGACCCCTTCTTCGGCTTCTACAACCGTGGGGCCTATGAGGCGGAGTTTGTGCGCTGCCAGGGGCTGTTTGGGGACCGGCTCACCCTGCGCCGCGGCGTGGAGGTCACCTACCAGCAGGAATTCCACGACCAGATTGTGAAGTGGCTGACGGGGTACCCCTACGACTTCGCCATCGGCTCCGTCCACGTCGTCCGGATGGAGGCGCTCTTCCGCGAGGATCTCTACCGGCGGTGGAGCGTGCGCGACACCTACACCTGGTACTATGAGGAGTTGGAGCGCGCGGCCCGGACGGGTCTGTTCTCGGTCCTGGGCCACCTGGACCTGCCCAAGCGCTACAGCTATCACGTCTACGGACCTGTGGCCTGGACGGACTACCGGGAGCAGGTGGAGGCGGTGCTCAAGGCTGCGGTTGCTACCGGGACGGGCATCGAGATCAACACCTCCGGCCTGGCCTCCCGCGCCCGGGAGACGTTCCCCGGGCCGGGCGTGGTGGCGCTTTACCGCCGGCTGGGCGGCGAGGTCCTGACCTTCGGCAGCGACGCCCACGGTACGGAGCAACTGGGCTATGGGTTGGAGGAGGCGGCGGGCATCGCCCGGGAGGCGGGGTTCTCTGCTGTGGCCACCTTTGCCGATCGGCGGCCGCGGCTGGTTCCACTAAACTAGTCGAGTCGCAGGAATAAGACCAACAGTGGAGGCGAGAGAGTTTGGCCATTCTAGGTAAGGCCGTCTTCGCGATCATGCTGGTGTCCGCCCTGGCTCTTTTTACGCGCCGCGTCTACCAACTGTTTGGTCTGCTGCGTCTGGGCCAGGCGGAGAATCGGTTCGACCGCCGCCAGGACCGCCTGGGGGCCTTCTTCCGCAACGTGCTTGGTCAGGCCAAGCTCTACAAGGACCGCTACTCCGGCATCATGCACGCCACCATCTTCTACGCCTTCATCATCCTGGCGTTCGGGAACCTGCAGGCGGTGCTGGACGGGTTCTCGGAGCACCTACGGATTCCGTTCATCACCGAGGGGCCGCTGCGGCCCTACTTCCTGCTCAGCCAGGACGTGGTGGGCTTTGTGGTCCTCTTCGCCATCGCTATGGCGGTCTTCAAGCGGTATATCCTCAAGGCCAGGCGCCTGCACCGCAACTGGGAGGCCGCCTACATCCTCATCGCCATCACCGTGCTGTCGCTGACCGACTTCCTCATGGCCGGCTCCAAGTTGGCGCTGGGCCGCGAGACCCTGGCGGCCTACCTGCCGGTGTCCCGGGTGGTGGCGGGCTGGCTGCAGGGCCTGAGCGGCGGGGCTGTGGCCGCCATCGGGGGAGTTGCCTGGTGGGTCCACGTCACGGCCTTTCTGGCCTTCCTGGTCTACATCCCGTACTCCAAGCACCTGCACCTGCTGGCCGCGCCCTTTAACGTCTACTTCACCAGCCTGGAGCCCAAGGGCGCCCAGTGGCGGCCCCTCAACCTGGAGGATGAGAACGCCGAGAGCTTCGGCGCCTCCAAGGTGGAGGACTTCACCTGGCGCCAGCTGCTGGACGGCTACGCCTGCACCGAGTGCTACCGCTGCACCTCGCGCTGCCCGGCCAACCAGACGGGCAAGGAACTCAACCCGGGCCAGATGATCATCAACCTGCGCGACCACATGCTGGAGCGCATTGGCGGCAAGGAACCCACCACCACGCTGATCGGCGACGTGATCAGCGAGGAGGCCTTGTGGCAGTGCACCTCGTGCCGGGCCTGCGTGGAGGAGTGCCCGGTGGGCAACGAGCACCTGCCCAAGATACTGGACATGCGCCGCTACCTGGTGCTGACCGAGAGCAGGGTGCCGTCGGAGCTGAACACCACCTTCCGCAACATGCAGGACAAGGGCAACCCCTGGGGCCAGCCGCGGGGCGACCGCGCCGCCTGGGCCGAGGGCCTGGGCGTCACCACCATGGCGGAGAACAAGGATGTGGAGTACCTCTACTGGGTGGGCTGCGCCGGCAGCTACGATGCCCGCAATCAGAAGGTCGCCAGGGCCCTGGTCAGGGTGCTCCAGAACGCCGGCGTCTCCTTCAGCATCCTGGGCAACGAGGAGCAGTGCTCCGGCGACGTGGCCCGCCGCAGCGGCAACGAGTACCTGTTCCAGATGCAGGTCATGGAGAACATTGAGACCATGAACGGGTACGGCGTGAAGAAGGTCATCACGGCCTGCCCGCACTGCTTCAACACCATCAAGAACGAGTACCCGGCCTTCGGCGGCAGCTACGAGGTGGTCCACCACAGTGAGGTCGTGCTGGACCTCATCCGCACCGGCCGCATCAAGCTGACCAAGCCGGTGGAGCAGAAGATCACCTACCATGATTCCTGCTACCTGGGCCGCTACAACGACATCTACGACCCGCCGCGCCTGATCCTGGAGTCCATCCCCGGGGTGGAACTGGTGGAGATGCGGGACCACCACCAGCGCGGCATGTGCTGCGGCGCCGGCGGCGCCCGGATGTTCATGGAGGAGACGGTGGGGACCAAGGTCAACGTGGCCCGCTCGCAGCAGGCCCTGGACACCGGCGCCGCAACCTGCGCCTCCGGCTGCCCCTTCTGCCTGACCATGATGACCGACGGCGTCATCGCGCACGAGGCGGAGGAGCAGATGCAGACGAAGGACTTTGTGGAGCTGGTGGCGGAGGCCATGGAGATTCGCCGGCCCACGCCGGTGGAAACGGCGGCGGACTAAAGCCCCGGCCAGAACGGGCCACCGCCGCAAATGAGCACTCTCTTTGATTCGCCGCCACCCGATACGGGCACGCTGACCGACGAGCCGCCCGACCCCGCGTTTACCCGCGGCGTTGGGCGGCTCCTATCTTCGGCGACGGGTTTTTTCGGCACGCGCTCTTGACCCTGACGTAACGCTGCTTCAGCGCCGGTCCCGGCTCGACCGGCTGATCGGCACGGTGGACCGTACACTCAAGGGCATGGAAAGGGGCAGCGAGATGAGCAAAGACATGTTTGATGGGTTCCAGCCGGCTGAGTACGAGGAGGAGGCCCGCAAGCGCTGGGGCGGCTCGCCCGAATTCGAGGAATCCATGCGCCGCGCCAAGCGGTACACCAAGGAGGACTGGGCCGCCATTCAGCAGGAGGGGAACGAGATCACGCAGGGCGTGGCCGCCCTGATGGACCGGGACCCCGTCGACCCGGAGGTCCAGCGGTGGATCCGGAAGCATCACGAGATGATCAACGACCGGTTCTACACCTGTCCATTGGCGGTGTACCGGGGCCTGGGCGACCTGTACGTCCAGGACCAGCGCTTTACCGCCAACTACGACCGGGTCAAGCCGGGCCTGGCCGCATTCATGCGCGCCGCCATGCACGCATACTGCGACAAGGCGGAAAGTCAGGCACGGTAAGGCGTTGGCGCATAGGATGGGCAGGGAACCCCCGAAAGAAAGGGGATAGCCTTGTCCAGAGCAGTACGCCGGCCCGTCGTCACGGTGGCGATGACCGTCTACAACCAGGCTCCCTACGTGGTTCAGGCTGTGCGCAGCGTCCTGCGGCAGAGCTACGGAAACCTGGAACTTATTGTCGTGGACGACGCTTCCCGGGACGGCACGCCCGCCCTCCTGCGCACCTTGCGCGACCCGCGTCTGCGGCTGATACTGGGCCGCAGCAACGAGGGCAAGGCGCGCCGGATGAACCAGATCCTGTGCCTTGCCCGCGGGCGGTACCTGTTGGAGGTGGACGGTGACGACTGGCTGAGTCCGCATGCCGTGGCCGTTCTGGTGTCGCGCATGAGGCGGCTGCCGTCGTCGGTGGGTCTGATCTACGGAGACCGACGCTACTATATCCAGACGAAAGGGGGGCCGCGACCGGCCATGGTGCGGCCCGGCCCTGTTTTCCACAGCAAGGCCGAATTCTTGCGGCATCCCCGCGTGGGAGGACCGCGTTTCTACCGGGTGGCCGCTCTGCGCCGCGTGGGGGGGTGGCCCACCAACTACCCCAGCGGCGGCCGGCTGGCCGAGGACCTGGCCCTGATGCTCAAGTTGGTGGAGCACTATGACTTCCAGCGCGTGCCCCTGGTGCTGTACAATATCCGTCGGCACGCCGCCAGCACCACACGGCGCTTTGCCAGCCGCTTCCCCAGCGTGACCTCTTACCTGGTGGGGCGGGCGCGCCGCCAGGCGCGTATACCTCTGCCACACCGGCCACAGTCCCGGCGGGCCGGCGCGCCCCGGCGCCACAAGGGCGCCGCATCGCACCCTCAGGTGCTGCGGCGGGCGGGCACGGCTTTGCGCCAGCCACGGGAGCCGCGTCGGCCGCTCGTGGTGCGGCGCGTACCGCCCCCCGTCAGTCGCCCACCGGCTGGGCTTGCCGCACGAGCGCGGCCGTATCCCGGGCGATGACCAGCTCCTCGTTGGTGGGAATGACGAACACGCGGACCCTTGACCCGGGCCTTGAGACCTCCGCTTCCTTGCCCCGGGGCAGGTCGCTGTTGGCCTGCGCGTCAAAGTCCACGCCCAGGTAGCCCAGGCGCTTGCAGACCTCTTCCCTGACGGCGTGGGAGTTCTCGCCAATGCCGCCGGTGAAGACGATGGCATCCACGCCCTCCATGGCGGAGGCGTAGGCGCCGATGTACTTCCGCACCCGGTAGCAGAACATTTCAAAGGCCTCTTGCGCCTTGGAGTTGCCGTCCCACATCTCCTGCTCGATCTCGCGCATGTCGGACATGCCGCTGAGGCCCTGCAGGCCGCTGTGCTTGTTAAGCATGGCCTGGGCCTCGCCCAGGCCCAGCTCCTCCTTGGCCATGATGTAGAGCAGGGCCGCCGGGTCCAGGTCGCCGGAGCGCGTGCCCATGACCAGGCCCTCCAGGGGCGTGAAGCCCATGGAGGTGTCGATGGAGTGGCCGCCCTTCACCGCTGCCACGCTGGCGCCGTTGCCCAGGTGGCAGGTGATGATGCGCAGGTCCTCGGACGGCCGGCCGAGCAGGGCCGCAGCACGCTCCGAGACGTAGCGGTGGGACATGCCGTGAAAGCCGTAGCGGCGCACCTTGTAGCGCTTATAGAGGACGTAGGGTAGGGCGTAGAGGAAGGCCGTGCGCGGCATGGCCGAATGGAAGGCCGTATCAAAGACCGCCACCTGCGGCACGCCGGGCAGAGCGGCCTCCGCCGCGTTGATGCCCAGCAGGTTGGCCGGGTTGTGCAGCGGCGCCAGGTCAAACAGTTCACGGATGGTCATCTTGACCTCCGGCGTGATGATCACGGAGGAGGAGAACAGCTCGCCGCCATGTACCACGCGGTGGCCAACGGCGCTGATGTCGGCCACGTCCGCAATCACGCCGTGCTCCGGGTGCGACAGGATGGACAGCACGCGGCGTACCGCCGTGGTGTGGTCCAGGATGGGCGACACCTCGCGGACAGGCGCTGCACCCGCCTTGGTGTGCGTGAGCTGGGCGCTGTCCATGCCTATGCGCTCCACGGAACCCTTCGCCAACTGCCGCTCGGTGGCCATGTCCAGGAGCTGGTACTTGACGGAAGAGCTGCCGCAATTCAAAACCAATATCTTCATTGCCACGCATCCTCTCAGGGTCGCTGCTCCAGCCTAGTGGAGGCGGTGCCCTTCCTTATCGTACTTGAAAAAGCCCTCGCCTGTCTTCACGCCCAGGTGGCCGCCGCGGACCATCTTGCGGATGAGGGGGCAGGGGCGGAACTTGAGGTCGCCGTAGTCGCGCCAGAGGCGCTCCAGCATCAGCAGCACCGTGTCCACGCCCATGCGATCGGCCATCTCCAGCGGGCCGTGGGCGAACTCGAAGCCCAGGCGCATGGCGGTGTCGATGCCCTCGGCCGAGGCCACGCCCTCCAGCAGGGCGTAGGCCGCCTCGTTGATCATGGGCAGAATCAGGCGGGTGGTGACGAACCCGGGGGATTCGTAGACCTCGACGCCGGTCTTGCCCAGGGATTCCACGAAGGCCCGGGCCTCGCGGAAGGTCGCGTCCGAGGTCTTCAGGCCGCGCACCACCTCCACCACCTGGGTGCGGACGACCGGCGCCAGAAAGTGCAGGCCGATGACCCGGGTGGGCCGGCTGGTGGCCTGGGCGATTTCCGTCACGCTCAGGGTGGAGGTGTTCATGGCCAGGATGATGTTCTTCCTGCACAGGCGGTCCAGCATGGCGAAGGACTCGCGCTTGTTCTCCAGGTTGTCCAGCAGGGTCTCGATGACGACGTCGCAGCCGGAGAGGGCATCGTAATCCGTGGTGAAGGTGATGCGGGAGAGGATGAGGCGCATCTCCACCTCGGTGATGGCCCACTTCTCCAGTTGGGCGTTCAGGCTTTGCTCCACCGCCTGGCGCGCCGCCTCCAGGTCCTCCTGGGTGCGGTCCACCAGAACGGCTTCAAAGCCTTTATGCGCGGCCATCTCCGCGATGCCGGGACCCATCCAGGCAGCGCCCAGGATGCCGACGCGGTGAATGGTGCTCATAGGTTTAACAGCCGCCTTTTCGAAGAGTGGTCCGACCGGGGCGGTCACCGCCGGACACCAGCGGTCAACGCCGGTCGGGGGCCGAAGGCCCGAGTTGTGGCTTTCGTGAAAGCAAGCACGAACTCCTTCCGCCGCGCCGCGGAAGCCACGCATAAAGAAGCCCGGCCGCAGTGGTAGTATGTGCCGGATAAGGCAGCGAGCGAGGGCCGGCCCGCCGGGCGGGCTCCCCGGCAGGTGAAGGCGGGACGGGCCGGGAATAATCCCAGGGACAGCGGTCCGAGGATGGAGGAGGTCCCCAGTTGGCCAAGGATTCAAGCTTTGACGTGGTTTCGCAGGTAGACGTACCCGAGGTGGTCAACGCCGTTCACCAGGCACAGAAGGAAATGGAGCAGCGGTTCGACTTCCGGGGCAGCAAGAGCAGCATTGACTTCGACGAGAAGAATGCCAAACTCACCCTGATTGGCGACGATGACTTCAAGCTTCGCAACGTGATTGACATTCTGGAGGCCAAGCTGACCAAGCGTGGCGTTTCGCTGCGGGCCCTGGAGTACGGCAAGGTGGAGCCGGCGGCCGGCGGCACCGTGCGCCAGGAGGCCACTCTGCGGCAGGGCATTTCGCAGGAGAAGGCCAAGGAGATCACCAAGGTCGTTCGCGACTCCAAGATCAAGGTGCAGGCCACCATCCAGGGCGACCAGGTGCGGGTTTCCGGGGCCAAGAAGGATGACCTGCAGGCCGTCATCGCCCTGCTGAAGGGCCGTGACTTCGGCATCGACCTGCAGTTTGTCAACTACCGGTAGGACGAGGCCTCGCTCCCCGGTGCGCCACCCCGCAGGATGTCACCGGCCCTCGCGCTCCCGGGTCAATCTCGCCAGCTCCAGCGCCGTCCTGGCTCCCAGGGCGGCGTTGCTGTTGACCAGGGCCAGGTTGGCGCGGACCGAGCCCACGTCCGCCGCCTCGTGCAGCCGCTTGAGGAGGAAGGGGGTTACGTCGCAGCCGGTGACGTCGTTCTGCGCCAGGTCGGCCAGGGCGCTGTGGATGGCCTCCTCCAGGCGCACCGGGTCCAGTTCCTCCTCGGGCGGGATGGGGTTGGTCAGCAGGACGGCGCCCGGCAGCCCCAGATCGCGGCGGGCCAGGAGCACCCGAGCCGCCTCGTGCGGCGTCTCCACGCGCGCGTCCACCGGCAGGCCGGAACTGCGGATGTAGAAGGCCGGAAAGTGATCGGTCCGGTAGCCCAGGACCGTCACGCCCAGGGTCTCCAGGACCTCCAGCGTGGCGGGCAGGTCCAGGACCGACTTGGCACCGGCCGAGACCACCAGCAGCGACTCGCGGCCGAGCACCGTGAGGTCGGCGGAGATGTCAAAGGTGGTGGCGGCGCCCCGATGCACCCCGCCAATGCCGCCCGTGACAAAGACGTTAATGCCGGCCAGGGCGGCGACGATGGACGTGGTGGCCACGGTGGTGGCGCCGGACTCGCCCTTCCCCACCAGGATGGGCAGGTCGCGGACGCTGGCCTTGGGGACCTTGGGGTTGGTGGCCAGCCATTCGACCTGGTCGGCGGAGAGACCGGCGCAAACCCTGCCGTTGAGGATGGCGACGGTGGCCGGGACGGCACCGTTCTCGCGCACGATGCGCTCCACGTCCTGCGCCATGTGCAGGTTCTGCGGGTAGGGGAAACCGTGGGCGATGATGGTGGACTCCAGGGCGACCACGGGGCCGCCGGAGGCCAGGGTGTCGGCCACCTCCTCGGAGAGGGCCAGGGGCAGGCGGGGCAGGTTCGGGCGGGCAACAGCGTTCATGGCGGCGGGTATGACGGGCATGGCGATTCCTCCTAGGGTTTGCTGGTCTGCATTGTGGCGTTGGGCGCAGGCTGCAGGGGGTCGGCTTTCAGCAAGGGCCAGGGGTCGGTGGGTTCAGGGCCGACGGACACGGTCCAGTGCAGGTGGGGGCCGGTGGCCAGGCCGGTTTCGCCCACCTTGCCGACAACCTGCCCGGCGGTCACGGTATCGCCCTCCTTGACGGAGAGCGACGACATGTGGGAGTAGGACGTGAACAGCCCCAGGCCGTGGTCCAGGATGACGGTGTAGCCGGTGACGACCAGGTTGTCCGCCAGCACCACCTTGCCCGCTGCCGCGGCCTTCACCGGGGTGCCCTCCGGCGCGGCCAGGTCCAGGCCGGAGTGCCGACCCTCCACCTTGTCGTTGACGTAGCGGACCATGCCGAACCCCGTGGTCACCTCGCCCTGAACCGGCAGGAGGAGGGGGCCCTTCCACAGCGGCGGCCCGGGCGGGCGGCTCTTGATGTCGGCGATGCGCTGGGACTCCTTCTGCGCCTTCGGGTCCGTCAGCAGGTCTTCCTTCTCCCGGCTGACGTAGACGCGCGACTCCGGAAAGCGTCCGGCCGTCACCGTCAGGCGCAGCGGCAACGACTTTCCGGCAACTTCTACCACGATGTCACGTGGTCCAGGCATTGCCGCGTAGGATACCGGAAGGAGGGCCACCCAGTCGCTGTCCACGCGAACGAAGGCAGGCGCGGGATCCCAGGGCGTTAGCCTGGGGGGCTGCTCCAGGTCGGGGACGCCGGCAACGCGCACGACCGCCAGGTCGCCCTGGGTGATCTGTTCGCGGTTCACGCTGAGCTGGGGGGTGGGAGGTGGAGGTGTCGGAGCCGGCTCCACCGGAGGCGCGGACACCAGCGGGGGCTGGGCTGTCGGTCCTTTGGGCGCCGGCCGCAACGAGCAGGCGGTCAGCAGAATCGTTGCGAGTCCCAGCGAGAGGGCGGCGCTCCAACGCAAGTCCGTAACACCACTTTTCTAGTTTGCATATGATGCCAGCGACAACGGGGCATCCATGTCAACAACCCCAGCCGGCCGCACCGAGTCCCTCACATATCGCTTTCGGGGCGCGGGGCGCGAGCATTGCCCGACCCACCTGGCGGGGCAGGGCGACGCTCCCACCGATCGGGGAGTTCAAAGATTGGAGGGAGGATACTTGCTCAACAGAACCAAGCTTCTGAAGGTCGACACGGTCATCGGGGAGGCAACAGCCGACAAGAGCATCAACTCCACCGTGATCCTCAACCGGCCCGCGCTCAAGATCTGGCGCATCGATGCCAGTCTCCGCGACGTGACGGGCACCGTACTGAACGGTCAGGTACTTATTGAAGGCGTCCTCCACAAGCAGATCTTCTTCGTCGGTCTGGACGATGACCGCATCTTCCACCAGGCCGAGAATATTCCCTTCTCGACCTTTGTGCCCTTCCCGCAGGTGACCAGCACCCAGGGGCGCAACCTCAAGGTCATTGTCACCAGCACCGTCCAGAAGATCAACTTCAGCCTGTCTGATAACAACCCGCGGGAGCTGGAGGAGCAGGTCATCACCCAGTTCACTGTGAAGGTCGTTGAGACCATGCAGATGAACGTGAACCTCTCCAACACCGGCCCGCTGATCAAGGCGGACGTGGTCATTGGCGAGAACACCGCCGCCGTGGCCGCCATTGCCGAGGTGGCCCTCAGCCGCCCGGCGGTGAAGGTGCGCGAGGTCCACGCCAGCGTTGGCGAGGTCCAGGCGGAGGTCCTGCCGGACCATGTTTCGGTCACCGGCACTGTGAAGGCGCAGATCTTCTTCGTCAGCACCGACCAGGTGGCGCGCCACCAGGCGGTGGAGGTCCCCTTCAACGCCGTGGTGGAAGTGGCCGGCGCCGAGTCGGGCATGAACGTGGACGTCAACGCCGTGGTGGTACGGGTCGACAAGACCCTGACTCACGGCGGCCAGACCGTCCAACTGCGCGCCGTCCTGCAGGTCTTCGCCAAGGTCACCGAGATGGCGCAGGTCTGCGTGGAGATTCTGCCCAGCGGCCCGCTGGTACGCACCTTCCGGGTGGTGGGCGAGAAGACCGCCCAGTGCCTGGTGGAAGACACCGCCCGGCTGCCGCAGCGTGCCATCAAGGTGCAGGATGTGGACTGCAGCGTGCGGGACGTCACCTTTGAGGTCCTCACCGACAAGGTGGTCGTCAACGGCACCGTCCACAAGCAAGTGTTCTTCGTCAGCACCGACAACATCCTGCGGCACTTCCCGGAAGACATCCCGTTCAGCTGCGTGATCGACGTGCCCGGCGCCAGGCCTGGCATGAGCGTGCACGTGATGGCCCGCTGCGAGCACATCTCGTGGCGGCTGACCAACGCCGACCCGGCCCCGGCCACCATCACCGACGAGGCCCTCTCCACGGCCTTCGACGACATCCTGGTGGGCCAGCCGGTCGCCGACGACACGCACTCCCACGGCTTCCGCTTCCTGCGGCAGCGCGTGGTAGTGGACGCCTTCGTGAAGCTGTCCGAGGAATCCCAGCTCAACATCTTCGCGGCTCCCGTGACCACCGCCAGCCAGGTGGTGGCCACGACCCTCGGCAACCCCGTTGTCACAGCCTAGGCTCCAAAAAGTGCCCCACGGAGGGAAGGCCGTCGCTGGTTGGCCAGCGGCGGCCTTTCTCTGTGGCGGGCGTCTGCAATTGCGGCGGCGTCTGCGCGCGGTGCCATTCGCTCTTGCGGTGGTGCTGGCGTGGCGGCGCTGGCGTGGCGGCACTGCCGTGGCTGTCGATCAGGAGGGGAAAAGGCCCACGCGGACGGATCGCGGCTTCTGCGGCTCCAGGGAGACAACGGCGGCGGCCAGGGTCTGGCCTTCTTGATCCACCGCCGCCACCTGAAAGGAGTCCTTGTAGAAGTAGCGTCGCGTGAGCTCCAGGAGGTGGACGCGACCCGGCGTCGCGTGCACCAGCAGCAAGGCCTTGAGCCCGCGGTAGAAGCAGGCCTCTGCGTCCAGATTCAGGGCCAGCAGGGTCAGGTTGACTTCCGGGTTGGGGTGGCGCGACGCCACCAGGGCCAGGCCATAGCCGTCCACCAGGGAGCGATAGCGCCCCATATTGGTGATGACTTCAAGCTGGGGCTCGGTGGGACCATCGGCCGGGATCTTCCCCCGGCCCAGGGTTTCAACGGCGATGGGTATGTACTCAAGCCGCGGATACTCCAGCATGGACTTGGGGGCGTAGAGCCCCACCGGCAGTGGATGAGACGACGTCATTCTGGTCACCTCCAGGGCGAGACGGAACGGACCGCTGAGTACGGCAAACGGCCGCGGGTCGCAATGGGCTGCCTACAAGATATTGCGGCGCCGGCCCGAACGTTCCGGGTGCATAGACGGCGCGCCTTCTGTCGCGTCGGGGTGGCTGGCTTGTGGCGCCGGAGTGGCCATGGTGGCGCGCCGCGATGGCCGTCCTGTCGCGCCTGGGGTCGCAGTCTTCCGGCGTTGTGGAGGCCGCCGAGGTGGTCGATTTCCGTCGAGCATGTGCGTTGACGAAGTGCCAATCGTCCCGTATAATCAACGAACGTGGGTACCGACACAGGCAGAAAAAAGCTTTTGACTTGCTCCCTGCGCGTGTTGTATACTGAACGAGCGACGGTCAGTCCGATGCGTTGCGGGCGAATAGCTCAGCGGGAGAGCACCTGCCTTACAAGCAGGGGGTCACAGGTTCGATCCCTGTTTCGCCCACCAAAGAGAGTTGCATAGCCGCGGAGGCGTGGTGTAGCCGGCCTAACATATCTGCCTGTCACGCAGAAGATCGCGGGTTCGAATCCCGTCGCCTCCGCCATTTATTGACTGTAGGAGCTGAGCTCTGGCTCAGCTTTTTACATGCCCCGTTGGGCGCCGTTTTGTGCCTGACCGGGGCGGCCGAAGGGACCGCCAACGTGGTATCTGCCGCCTTGACGTGCCTTCGGGCCATCCGATATACTAGGTTACGTCAGTTGAAGAGTGCGTGCCGCGGTAGCTCAGTTGGTAGAGCAGAGGACTGAAAATCCTCGTGTCGGCGGTTCGATTCCGCCCTGCGGCACCATTTTTATCCCCGGATTGGCGGCGTGGGCGACCAGGCCGCATGGTCCGGCGAATAGGGCTGATTGCCGCAAAGATGGTTGTCCCGGCAACTTGACGGAGCCACGGCGCCCATGCTAAGATAGGTTTCGCGGTCACAGCCGCAACTGAACAAGTTCGCGATGCGGAAGTAGTTCAGCGGTAGAACACCACCTTGCCAAGGTGGGGGTCGCGGGTTCAAGTCCCGTCTTCCGCTCCATTCTTTTTCTGATCCAGCTTCATTGGTTTCGGCGACGTAGCCAAGTGGTAAGGCAGAGGTCTGCAAAACCTTTATTCGGCGGTTCGACTCCGCCCGTCGCCTCCACTTCGTCTTCGACGCCATAGGGCGAGACATATGGGCGGTTAGCTCAGTTGGGAGAGCGTCTGATTGACGTTCAGGAGGTCACAGGTTCGATCCCTGTACCGCCCACCATATTTGCAGGTGAAGCACCGGTCCTCTTTGGACCGGTGCTTTTTTGGTGCACCCGGCATGGGCGTTGACTTGGTGGTGTAAATCCATTGCGAGCGAGGCAGGCACGAGCCTCGCTGGCCAAAGGCAACGGCGTCACGTGGGGTGGGGTCGGAAGGAAGCCGGCGGCAAACTCACGGCCCGAGGACCACGAACCGCGGGAGAGGCCGTTCTGCTTGGGTGAAGTGGTTGAGCCGTCTCATAGCGTACGAGGGAAACATCTAATCTTGGCCAACTTCCATCCGGTCAGTTCCTTCACAACGACGATTTCGGCCGCCGCTGTCACCCCTTCACCCAGTTCTACAGAGGGCAGATTTACGCTGTTGACGATCTTCCCCGAAGGCAGTTCAACATCGCGAAATGCAGCATCTACAGCAGCCCACGTTGTCAGGGTCTTCCACTGTTCGGGCGAGATGTGCACACGTGCTTCTGATGACAAGTTATCGTAGGAGACACCGCCAGAATACTGACAGCGAGAAGGAACACAAGCACGGCCAGAACCGAGCGTAGCCTCAACACGTGTGCACACCTACCTACCCAAGCCCCTTAGTGTTCGCGCAGAATCTCACCAGTGGTGAGCGGGCCCAGGTGGTGCTGCGGCCGCTGCACATGGGGCGGCTGGTGGAGGCGGTGGGGGCGACCACAGGGATGGCATTCGCATCAGCGCTGACATGGCCCATGAACTGGCTTTTGGGGCTTTGCAGGGAGGGTCACCATGCAGGCAGACGGTCACTTTGCCCCACGGTATCCGGATTTTGCTGAACGAGTCCGCGCTGCGGCGGGTGAAAAGCTGGTCGCCACCATGACTGCGACGATGATAACGCTCCGCAGCCGCCCTGATGTCCCGCCAGGATAGCCCGATGCAAGGGGTCATGGCGCCGGTCTTGCCCACGTAGCTGCGCGTATTTTGGGCAAGGCGCGGCAAGCAGTCTGAGGACAAGTCTCGTTCACAAGGGTATCTCTGATGAGATATACCCACAGCAGGCGAGGTGTCCTACTCACAGAAGAGGTCCAGGATGGGCTCGAAACCTGCCATCGTGTTGCGACGGAACCGTCGTCCTGGTCGCCCATGCTGTGGTCAAAAAGAGTGACCGCTTTCCACCGAGGGTCTATGAAACTGCGGCGAGGAAAGTAAGAGAAGCAGTGGGAAGATATGAGGAAGAAAGGGGTGCCCAAGATGGCGAAACGCAGTTCTTTTCAGCGCCTTGAGGATGTCGAGCGGGAATGGGACGCCGACCCTCAGCACCCGGGCGATGCGGGCCCTGATGGTGGCATACCCGTGGAAACAGCCATCGCAGTTTGTGGCGGAACTTGATCCGGCGTTCTGGGATGGGGAGTGGGACGCCGGTGCCTGAAAACTTGACATCTGGCCAAAGGTAACAGGGCCTCGTCCTGGTTGAGAAGGTTGGGACGGGCCTCTTCTTGCCCTTGCCCTGGGGCTGGCCTCTGGGCTCGGCGACCTCTTCGGATGGGCGAAACGGAGCCAGGTCCGGAGGAAATCGCCTGCGATGGCGAGAAGAGGACTGTAGTTATCTCGTCGAGGGAAGTAGGAAGGATCATGGTGAATCGCAGTGCCCCGTCCAATCCTTGGTCCGATTCAGCAGCGCCACCGCCGCGATTTACAGAGCGAATCCTATTGGCCATGTCACGCACTGTGTCCAACCGCTCCTTCGACAGTGTGGACGAGATGAACGTCTTCCTTGAGTCGGAGGAAGGGAAGCGGGCCATCGAATCGTCGCAGCCGAAGGCGCCCTGGGAGCGCGCGCAGGATTTGGCGTACGACGCTTGGGAGGCCGAAGGGCCCGAGCGATACGCGCTAGCCGAGCAGGCGCTTAAGGCTGATCCCCGGTGCAGCGACGCCTGGCTTGTCCTCGCCGAGTTGGAGCGATCCTGGCGCAAGCAGAAACGGGGCTTCGAGCGGGCGGTGGCCGCTGCGGAGAAAACCTATGAGGAAGAAGGATGGAGGGACGCGGCGGCGGAGTACGGAAGTCTTTACCATCTCCTGCCGGCCCGGTCCTATCTGCGTGCCCTCATGGCGCTGGCGCGCCACCTATTTGACGGTGGATACCCAGCTGAGGCTCAGAGGCTCTATGGGAGGATGCTCGATCTGGACCCCGAGGACCATATGGGCGTGCGTTACGAACTGGTGCGGGTCTATCACCGGGCCGGCGACAGAGAGGGCTTGAGGGACGTCCTCGACCGCTTCCCGGACGACGACGGCACAACCTTGGCTTACGAACGACTCTGGTTGGCAGTGGCCGAAGGGCAGGACGAAGTGACCGTCAACGGGCTTCAGAAGCAGGCGATCGAGGCTAACCCTCATGTGATCTCTGTCTTCCGCGACGAGGATGGTGAGCCGGACAGCGAGGAGGAAGATTCGGGCCTTCCGAGCGGCTACGTCACCGTCGGCGGCAAGGACGAGGCGGTTGCCTACCTGGCTATGGCGATGCACTGGTGGCTTGACGAACCGAGGACGCTCGAGTGGGTGCGCCAGCAGCGCGGAGAATAGGTCAGCGGTCCCTTGTAGCCCAAGGCCGATGGGGCCGGCCTGAGTTGTAGAACGGCAGGGCAGCTAGCTCGGCTGCCCCTCTCGCCGTGAGCTCCCAGGGGTAGAAGAAGGCCCCGGCAACAGGGCCTGTTGAGAAAAGGGAGCGTTCACCAGGCGGACCGGGTCGATCGAAGGCCGTCCTTTGCTGGCGTAGAGCGGGCGGACCTTCTCGTAGATAAAACTGAAGTCCACCTTGGCCTTGATTTTGCGCAGCAGGTGGTCCTGGGGTACGAACTGATCCAGGTCCACGATCATGAGGCAGGTTTGGGGCTGCCCCTGCTGCTCCATCATCAACCTCACCCCCCTGAAACGCTTGTACTTACTTTGTTATCGGGGCCTGGAAACCATTTCATAAGCGCGAAAACACCCCACCGATTTTCCATCGGTGGGGTGTTTGTCAACAGGCCCAACACCGGGGGCCTCGATTAGCGGCTAGGGGGTTTCGGAAGACCGGCGCTGCGGGAAAGGTGGTAGAGGATCAGCTGGTTAAGGCTGACGCCTTCGCGCTTGGCCTGGTTCGCCAGAGACTTGTGAAGACTCCGGGGCATCCGGAAGACCAAGCGGCCGGAATAGCCGTCGTCGGCGTTTTCCTCAGGCTCTGGGATCGTAACCCCATCTTCTAGGAGAGTGCTGCAAAATCCCAATTTAATGGGGCCATTTGGCATGTTATGGGGACTCAGGTGTCGAATACTCAAGGGTAATCGAGCACCAGGAGGCCTGGACAGATATGATGGGAC
>JBLNCQ010000049.1:0-9040 GCA_050260815.1 Bacillota bacterium | reverse complement strand
TTTTGCGCATTTCGGCCGAATTCCAGCAATTGGGCGCCTGGGGCCGGAAATTTCAGCTTGGCTCGGGCTTGCTCGGCCGGAACGGCTCGGGCGGCGCATCGCGCCAGCCGAAATAGTACTCGAGGGCATCGGCAATCCGCTGTGAGGCGCGCCCGTCGCCATAAGGGTTGCTGGCCTCCTGCATGGCGCGGTAGGCGGCGGAATCCGTCAGCAGCCGGCGCGCGGCGGCAAAGATGGCGTCCGGATCGGTGCCCACCATGCGAACGGTCCCGGCCTCCAGGGCTTCGGGCCGCTCCGTGGTGTCGCGCAGCAGGAGCACGGGGGAGCCCAGCGACGGGGCCTCCTCCTGCACGCCGCCCGAGTCCGAGATGACGAAGTGCGCCCGGTCAATGAGATTGATGAAGTCAGGGTAGTCCAGGGGGTCCAGCAGCGTGATGCCGGTGAGGCCCGCCAACACCGGAGCGGCGGCCTCGCGAACCGCGGGGTTCTTATGCATGAGCACCACCAGGTGAGCCTCCGGGCTGGCCTCCGCCAGGCGGCGAACGGCCCCGTAGATTCCGCTCATGCGCTCCAGGTTCTCGCGCCGGTGCAGGGTATCCACCACAATGACGCGGCGGGACTGGAAGTCCAGCGGCAGCAGGCTCTCCTCGGCAAAGCGGTAGTCCGCGCGGCGCGTCAGGAACAGAGCATCAATGGCAGTATTCCCAGTTACGAACAGGTACTTTGTATCCACCCGCTCAGACAGCAGGTTCGACTTCGCCCAGGGGGTGGGGGCAAAGTGCAGGTCGGCCACCTGCCCCGTCAGCCGGCGGTTCATCTCCTCCGGAAACGGGTCGTACTTGTTGTCCGTGCGCAGTCCGGCCTCCACGTGGCCCACGGGAATCCGCCGGTAGAAGGCGGCCAGCGAGCCAATGAAGGTGGTGGCGGTGTCGCCGTGGACCAGCACCAGGTCCGGGCGGCTTTCCTCCATCACCCGGTCCAGCCCCTCCAGGGCCCGTGTGGCAATGCCGGCCAGGGTCTGCCGCTGCTGCATGATGTTCAGGTCATAGTCCGGCTGAATGGAAAAGTGGCGAAGGGTCTGGTCCAGCATCTCACGGTGCTGGGCGGTCACCGCCACCTTGACGTCAAAGCGATCCGGGCGCTCGGCCAGGGCCTTGACCACGGGCGCCATCTTGACGGCCTCCGGCCGTGTCCCAAAAACGGCCATGACGGTGCGGCGAGACTGGGCCGATGAACTCAAACGAGGAACCTCCACTCCGGGTCCGGATGGCAGGCGCAGGGCCCGCGCGGGGACGGGGTACGGCAAGAGGGTTGGGGAAAACCCAACCCTCAGCTACGTCTTCTTGTTCTCAGTCATCTGCGCTAGTGCGAGACATTCTGGTGCTTGGGGCGAACGTACAGAACGCCCAACCGCCGCGCGCCCGCCACCAGGGCCAGCGTGACGGCCAGCATCACCATGAGCGCCGGGAAGAAGCTCAGCTCGCTGATGGCCACGGCGGACACGCCCAGCCAGGCAGAGACCGCGTACATCACCAGCACCGTGTCGCGGTGGGAGAGGCCCAACTGCATGAGGCGATGGTGCAGGTGACCCCGGTCCGCTTCGTAGAACTTCCGGCCGCTGCCCGTCCGGCGGACGATGGCGAAGGCCGTGTCAAAGATGGGCAGGCCAAGGGCCAGAATGGGAATGCCCAGGGCCAGACCGGTGGCGCTCTTCAGCGTCCCCTGAATGGAGACCGCCGCCAGGGCGTAGCCCAGGAACATGGCGCCGGCGTCGCCCATGAAGATCTTGGCCGGGTTGAAGTTGTGGGGCAGAAAGCCCAGGGCCGCGCCCGCCAGGGCGGCGGTCATGAGCAGGATGGGCAGGGGGCTCTGCTGGAACAGGCCAACGAACAGCAGGGTGAGCGAGGCGATGCTGGAGATGCCGGCTGCCAGGCCGTCCAGGCCGTCGGCCAGGTTCACCACGTTCACGACCGCCACCACCCAAAACACCGACAGCGGGATGGCCCAGTCATGCAGGTAGAACATGCCGCCGAAGGGGTTGGTGAGAAAGTCCACACGTACGCCGTAGTGCACGACCAGCAGCAGGGCCGCCAGGATCTGGCCCAGCAGCTTGACCTTGGCCGACAGGCGGAGAAAATCATCAATGGCGCCAAAGACCACAATCAGGCCGCCGCCCAGCACCACGCCGCGCACCAGCGGCATATCCCAGCCGATGAAGGCGATGGCGGCAACGGAAAACGCCAGGTAGATGGCTATGCCGCCCAGGTAGGGCTTCGGCTCCGTGTGGACGCTGCGCTCCACGGGCTTGTCCATGGCTCCCACCTTGATGGCCACTATGCGGACCAGCGGGGTGAGGGCATAGGCCACCAGCAGAGCGTAGCTGAAGGCCTTGAGATAGGTCAACACGGGTTCACCTCATTTGGTGCGGCCGGTGTGTCATGGGTTGCAGCAAACAACAGCAAGACCCATGAGAGGTTGTCGCATCGCGAAAAAGCACGAGTCGGCCACACAGCCGCATCCATTGTAGGTCACCTGCCAGGGACTGTCAACCAACGGAATTTAAGCGCGTTGGCTTGATTTGCCGCAATGGGCCCGGCCTGTCGCAAGCTGTCGCTACTCCAGGACGTAACCGGACTCCGTCTGGCGGGCCCGCAGCAGTTGAACCCCGGCCCTGCGCAGTATGTGCGCCGAGTTGTCGTCAGGATACTCGGCCAGGTAGATCACCTGCCGCACGCGGGCTTGCGCCATGGCCTTGGCGCAGTCGACGCAGGGAAAGTCGGTGCAGTACATGGTGGAGTCGGCGCAGGAGACGCCGGTGATGGCGCATTGCAGCAAGGCATTGAGCTCTGCATGCAGGGTGCGCCGGCAGTGTCCATCTACCATGAGACAGCCGACGTCCTCGCAATGGTCGTCTCCCCGCACGGACCCGTTGTAGCCTGTAGCAATCACGCGATGATCGCGAACCAGCACCGCCCCCACGTGACGGCGGGGGCAGGTGGATCGCGATGCCGCCAGTTGGGCCATCTCCAGGAAATAGTCGTGCCACCCGGGGCGGCGCTCGCGTTCCTTCATACTATTTGGTGCCGAAAAGGCGGTCGCCGGCGTCGCCGAGACCGGGGACGATATAGGCATGCTCATTCAGGTGGCTGTCCACGGCGGCGGCGAAGATTTCCACGTCGGGATGCTTCTCGTTGACCGCCCGGACGCCCTCGGGAGCGGCAATGAGGCACATCAGCTTGATGTTCCGGACGCCGCGCTCCTTGATGAAGTTGATGGCCATGTTGGCGGAACCGCCGGTGGCCAGCATGGGATCGCAGAGGATGATCCGGCGCTCGGCCGCGTCGGCCGGCAGCTTGCAGTAGTACTCCACCGGCTGCAGGGTATCGTGGTCGCGGTAGACGCCAATGTGGCCCACCTTGGCGTTGGGAACCAGCCGCAGCATGCCGGCGACCATCCCCAGGCCCGCGCGCAGGATGGGCACGATGCCCAGGGCCTTGCCGGAGGTCACCTTGCAGTTGGCCATCTCCAGCGGCGTCTGCACCTTGATGTCCTCCAGAGGCAGGTCGCGGGTGACCTCATAGGCCATCAGCATGGAGACCTCTTCCACCAGCTCGCGGAACTCCTTGGGCGTGGTGTTAACGTCGCGGATGAAGGCCAGCTTGTGCTGAATCAGCGGGTGGTCCATTACGTGAACTTTCATTTCGGCCATTGGATCTCCTCCCCATGAACTTCGGGTGGCCCACGGTCAGTCTGACCGCCCCTGCCCTGCTATTTTCCGGCTCCCAACGGGAGCCCTTCGTACTGCGTTGGGCTGCGCTAGCGGCCGGCGTCCGGGTACACGGCGCGCGCCCCGCCCACCAGCCGGGGCCGGGTCCGGGCGGCAATCAGCGGGGCCTCGCCAATCCGGCGGACGGCCAGCCGAACGGGAACGGCCACGGGACGGAGGTGCATGCCAATGAGCACCGCCCCCACATCCAGGCCGGCATGCGCCCGGATGGACTCCACCACCACGGGTCGCTCCAGCCGTTCCATGGCGGCGGTGGCCAGGGCGCCGCCCGCCTTGGGGACGGGGACAACGGTCACCGGCTCCAGTCCGTAGCGTTCCTGGCACTCCTCGGAGACCACCAGGCAGCGGTTCAGGTGCTCGCAGCACTGCACCGCCAGGTGGACGTCGCGGACCTCCGCCACGTCCAGCAGGCCGTCCAGGATGGCGTGGGCAATGTCCAGATTGCCGGCCGTGCCCACCTTCTGCCCCGCCACCTCGCTGGTGCTGCCGCCCAGCACCAGAATCTGACCGGGCTTCAGGCTGCCCACGGAGAGCAGTTCCTCGGCGGCTTGTCCCATGTCGGCGCGAATGCGATCCAGGTCCACGTTCCTGGCCTCCTACTTGGCGATGCGGCTACCTTGCGGAGCCGCGGTACTCCAGCTCCACCTGGCCGATCTTGTCCACGCGGCGCTGATGGCGGCCGCCGGCAAAGGAGGCACCCAGCCAGGCACGCAGGATGTCGCCCGCCAGGCCCTGGCCCACCACGCGCTCGCCCAGGCAGAGGACGTTGGCGTTGTTGTGCTCGCGCGCCATGCGCGCGGAGTAGGGGTCGCTGACGCAGGCGGCCCGAATGCCGGTCACCTTGTTGGCCGTGATGCTCACGCCGATGCCGGTGCCGCAGACCAGGATCCCGGACTCGTGCTCGCCCTGGGCCACGGCCCGCGCCACCGCATGCGCGATGTCCGGGTAGTCGCAGGAGTCCGTGGAATGGGTGCCGTAGTCCCGCACCTGCACACCCAGGGACTGCAGTTCGCTCTTCAGGTGCTCCTTGAGCGGAAAACCGGCGTGGTCGCTGCCGATGGCAATGCTCATGAAGTCTTGTCCTCCTTGTCTCCCGGCGGCTGCGCCGCGGGGCCCTCCAGCTCGCTCTTCAGCCGGAGGACGGCCAGCTCCAGCTCAGCCGCCAGTTCGTCCGCCGCCTGGCGGTAGACGTCCAGCGAGGAGCCGAAGGGATCGGCGATGTCCGCCTGCTCAGGCTTCAGGTCCGGCCTGGCGTACTCGCGCAGGGTGTAGACGCGCACGCCCTCGCCGGCCGTCTGCAGAACCTGGGCCTTGTGGCTGCGCGTCATGGTCAGGATCAGTGCGTACTGGCCGGCCAGGGTCTGGTCCAGCCGCCGGGCGCGATGCTGGGACAGGTCCAGCCCGCGCTCGGCCATGGCCGCCACGGCTTCGTCCGCCGCCGGCTGGCCGGGCCAGGCCGCTGTGCCGGCGGAGGACACCTCCACGCGCTGCGCCCCTTCCGGCCACAGCCGCTGCAGGGCTTGCTTCATCAAGGCCTCCGCCATGCTGGAGCGGCAGGTGTTGCCGCTGCAGACCAGCAGCACGCGATACACGGAATCGGGCGCCATAGGCCTCACCCCGCCTACCAGGTGGGCTCCGCCTGGCCGGCGCGGTGGTTGGCCAGCCGGGCCAGGGTGAAGAGCAGGTCGGAGAGACGATTGAGGTACACCACGCACTGGTGGTTGATGGCCTCTTCCCGCTCCAGCCTCACCGCCGCCCGCTCCGCCCGGCGCGCCAGCGTGCGGGCCAGGTGCAGGGCGGAGGCGGCGTGGGTGCCGCCGGGCAGGATGAAACGGGTCAGCGACGGCAGCTCCTGCGTGGCCTGATCGATCGCGGCCTCCAGCCGCTCCACCGCCGCGGGCTCCACGCGGCGGACGCGGTCCGCCCCCGGGGAGTCGTTGGGAGTGGCCAGGTCTGCGCCCAGGTCGAAGAGTTCGCGCTGCAGTTGCTGAAGCTGGGCCTGAAGATCGGCGTGGGAGCAGGCGGAAACGGCCAGGCCCAGCGCGGCGTTGCACTCGTCCACCGCACCGTAGGCTTCCACGCGCAGGTCGTCCTTGCCGACGCGCTGGCCGCCAAACAGGCTGGTCTGGCCGGCGTCGCCGGTCCGGGTGTAGATCTTCACGCGGAGTCCTCCTCTCCCGGCAGCTCCGTCACGGGCCGGCGCCCGGCGAAGCCGTCCTCCAGGCCGTGCCAGAAGAGCACCTCCGGCTCGCCCAGCCGCCAGCAGAGGTAGGCGTCCTCGCCCTGAACCCGCGTGGGGAAGTCCACCAGGCCATTCTCCAGGTCCTTCAACTCCACGCCCATCTCCTGCAGCCGGAGGGCGTCCGCCTGAAAGGCCACGGCGTAAAACTCCAGCTCCGCCTCCTGGGCCATGAACGTGTCCCGGTCCACGGCCTGGCCCTTCCACAAGGCGGCGGCCCGCGCCTGCCGCAGATCGTGCTTCCTGCTATCATACTCCCGCTTCAGGGCCACCAGGTGGCGAAGCAGAGGCTCAACCGAGGACAACAGGGCGTTGGCTTCGCTGAGGGTGAACTGACGTGACACGAAACCCACACCTCGCTTTTCCTCATGATACCATTGCCAACATCCGGCCAGCAATTCGCGGGGCGCCGCTCGGCCCAGCCCAGGCGATGCCGGGGGATTACAGCCGCACCACGCGGCCGCCGGCGGCGCGCCGCAGGCGGTTGGCGATGGCCAGACCCACTCCTTCAGGCTCCACGCCTTCCAGCAGGACGCGGCCGGCGCCAAGCTGATCGCAGCGGCGCAGGGCACCGAACAGGGCCGAGGCCATGCCCGCCGGGCCCCGCCGGCTGCCCAGGGAGATGCAGTGCCCCGGTCCGCGGTAGTCCGCCAGTGCTTCATCGCTGGCCACAATGGCCACCGTCAGACCGCGCCCCGCCGCCTCTTCCGCAGCCCGAAGCAGGGCGGCGGGCAGCGCCGTCTTGTCGCCCTCGAACAGCGTGGCCTCCCCCTGGGGGGCGTAGTGCCGGTACTTCATTCCGGGCGAGGCCACAGGGCCCAGGTCATCTTCGCCCGCTTCCGTATCCGCATCCGCGGACACGCCCGGGTCAATGCCCCCGCCGCGCCCTACCTTGAGCACCCGGGGATCCACGTCCACCGGGCCTGCCACCCGCTCCAGGTCCTGCGGCGTGACGCCGCCGGGGCGCAGCAGGCGCAGCCGCGGCGTGGTGCAGTCCACCACCGTGGACTCCACTCCCACGCCGCACGGGCCCCCGTCCAGCACGACCTCCACGCGCCCCTCCATATCTTCCATGACGTGCTGGGCCGTGGTTGGACTCGGCCTGCCGGAACGATTGGCGCTGGGGGCCGCCACCGGCACGCCGGCCGCGCGCAGCATCGCCTGCGCCACGGGGTGCGAGGGAAAGCGAACGCCCACCGTCTCCAGCCCGGCGGTCACCTCCAGCGGAACCACCGGCAGACGGGGCAGGACCAGCGTCAGTGGCCCCGGCCAGAAGGCCTCCATCAGCCTCTCGGCCACCCGTGGGAGGCTTCGCACCAGGCCGCGCACCTGGTCGGTGCTCGCCACGTGCACGATCAGCGGATTGTCCTGGGGCCGACCCTTGGCCTCAAAGATGCGGCGAACGGCCCGCGGGTCCAGGGCGTTGGCGCCCAGGCCGTACACCGTCTCCGTGGGAAAGGCCACCAGGCCTCCGGAGCGCAGCACCCCTGCCGCGTCCTCCAGGGCCGGCGCCCAGTCTTGTTCCGCTCCTTGGAGCCGGTACAGGCGAGTCAGCACAAAGCGTTCCTCCCGGACGGGGAATCACTGCCGCTCCGAACCCCGGCGCAGCCGGGGCCCTCCCCTCTAGTATCGTCAGACGGAGCCGCGGCCAGCCGCGCCGGCCGTCCCCAGCCGGGCCAGCACCACCCTGGCCACACCGCCAAAGTCCAGGCGCACCTGCAGCTCCCCCGGCGCGGGCACGGGGCCCTGATGGGCGGGAACAGCGGCCAGGTGAGCCGGCGGCCCCCCGTCCCCCGGGCGGAGGCCCCAGGCCCGGGCCAGCAGTTCGGCCACGTCTCCGGCCTGGCCCTGCCCCACCTCCACGGCCAGCAGGCCGCCGGGCTCCAGGTGCCGGCGGGCGGTTGCCGCCAGGCGCCAGTAGAACCGCAAGGGGGAACCGGGGCTGATCAGAGCCAGGCGCGGCTCGTAGTCGCGCACTTCGGGCATCAGGCCCTGCCGTTCCTCCTCCCCCAGGTAGGGCGGGTTGCAGACGATGGCGGCAAAGCGCCGCCCCTCCAGGGGCTCCAGCAGGTCGCCCTGACGAAAGGTCACGCGCGCCGCCACGCCGTTGCGCCGGGCGTTGAGGCGCGCAACTTCCAGGGCATCCGGGGAGATGTCCACGGCCACCACCTGAACCCGGGGCTCGTGGGCCGCCAGGGCCACCGCCAGCGCACCGCTGCCCGTGCCCAGGTCAGCCGCCGCCAGCGGGCCCGGCCCCGGCAGGGACCGCAGGTACTGCAAGGCCGCCTCCGCCAGGACCTCCGTGTCGGGGCGGGGCACCAGCACGCGGGGGTCGACCGCAAACTCCAGGCCCATGAAGCCCTGGCTGCCGGTGATGTACTGCAGGGGCTCGCGGGCGGCGCGTCGCTCGACGGCGTTCACGTAGCGTCCCAGGCCGTCACCCTCTAGTGGGCGTTCCGGCTCGGTCAGGAGGGCGATGCGCGACACGCCCAGTGCCCAGGCCAGGAGCAGCGAGGCGTCCCAGGAAGGCTCGGGCACGCCCGTCACCTCCAGGGCCCTGCGCCCCCAGTCCAGGGCGGCGCCTACGGAAACGGGGGCCCGCAGCCCCCTGTCGTCCGTTGCTTCCACGTCACTCGGCGGCGCGCAGGCGCTCGGCCTCAGCGTTGGTGATGAGCGGGTCGATAAGGTCGTCCAGGTCCCCGTCCATGATGAACTCCAGCTTGTGCAGGGTAAGGCCGATGCGATGGTCAGTGACCCGACTCTGCGGGAAGTTGTAGGTCCGAATCTTCTCCGACCGCTCCCCCGTGCCCACCTGGGACCGGCGCTCGGCGGAAACGGCCTCGGCCTGCTGCTGCACCGCCAGGTCCAGGAGCCTGGCCCTCAGGATCTTCATGGCCTTGTCCCTGTTCTTCATCTGCGACCGCTCATCCTGGCAGGTGACCACCAGGCCCGTGGGCAGGTGGGTGATGCGAATGGCCGACTCCGTCTTGTTGACGTGCTGGCCGCCCGCCCCG
>JBLNCQ010000048.1:0-5804 GCA_050260815.1 Bacillota bacterium | reverse complement strand
ACTTCCTCTTCAACTCGGAGCTTGTTGGCTCGAGTTACTTTTGTGAGTCCTCAAAGTGATGACTCAGCTTTTGAGCTGTGTTTCTCACCTCAGGCACACTGTTCAGTTTTCAAGGATCGATCTTTCCGTTGAATATCGCCGCAATCTCTGTCCGCTTTTCAGCGGCCTCGCATCGCGGCGACATTTGTTATCCTATCATGTCGATCGCCTTGAGTCAACAACCTATTTTGTGGAGTTTGCTAACAAAACGGTCGATTTGACAGGACCGCGATCCGCGCTCCGATGCACGGAGCACGCGATTACAGCACTGATGGCAGCCGATGCGGTCATCAGAGGGCGCGCCAAAGCTCGTCATCACTGCTGGGCACAATCGCCTTGCATCGTCCCTCTTCTATTAGGAAGAATCCTTCATCAGTAAAGCGACCGATCACCGCTGCCTCAATGCCGCGTGCGCGAATCCGACCCGCCGCATCGGCGTTGGCCGGCGCGGCCACAAGCAGTGCCCCGCTGGAGATGAGGCGCAGCGGATCAAGTCCGAGCGCCGAGCATATTGCCGCGGTTTCGCTTCTTATAGGAACAAGCGAGGCGTCCACTTCCACGCCGATGCCCGAGGCCAACGCCATCTCACAAGCAGCTCCCAGAACGCCGCCTTCGGTTGCGTCGTGCATGGCAGTGGCGCCGGCGTCCATGGCCGCTGCAGCGTCTGGAACCACGCTCAGTTCATTAAGGAAGGAGCGGGCGCGCCGGAGTACGTCCGGCGAAAGACGCTCCAGGCGCGATGCGGCATCGGCGGCCAGAATTGCCGTGCCTTCAAGCCCCGCGGCTTTGGTGACGATCAGTTCATCACCGGCGCATGCGCCGCCGGTCTTGAGCCAGGCGCCGGACCGGGCACGGCCGATGGCCGTGGCCGACACGACAATGCGGTTGACTGCCGCAGTCACCTCGGTGTGGCCGCCGGCGATGGCCACACCCAGCGCGTCGGCTGCCCGGTGGGCCTGCGACATCACCTGCTCCACCGCTTCCTCCGCCGTTCCATCCGGCAATAGCAGCGTCAGCAGCAGGGCCACAGGCTCCGCCCCGGACGCGGCCAGGTCGTTGCAGGCCACGTTTACAGCGTACCAACCGATGCGCTCTGAGGCGCCGGTGATGGGGTCGGTTGAGGCAACGCAGGCCCATGGACCGAAGTCCAGCACCGCGGCGTCCTCGCCTGTGGCCGCCGAAACGAGGACGTCTTCGCGCCGCGCTCCCGCGTAGGGGAAGACCGTTCGCGCCAGAACGTCGGGAGGAAGCTTCCCTACGGACAGCACGGGCTTGCCGCGCCGGGTCACCTGGCCGTGCCCCCGGGCTGGGCCAGACGCGCCACGGTCAGGGCGATGGCGCCGCCCAGGCTGACCTGCAACAGGTCGCCGGGGAACTCGACAAGAACCGCCGCCTTGCCGTAAAGAAGCCACGCGGCCAGGGAGTAGGACACAACCATGACGGCCGCCGCCGGCGCCAGAGACGTCCAGCCGGGACGCCTCTGTGAAGCAATGGCCCGCTCGGCCAGGCTTCCGGCCAGGTAGCCCTCCAGTGATTTGACGACGAAGGTGATGGGCGCCCAAACGGCGCTCCCGGACAGCAGGTCGGCGATAGCGGCGCCTATGCCGCCGGCGGGACCGGCGATCTTCCTTCCCCACAGCAGTGCGGCGGTGTAGATGGCCGCCTCGCCCAGGTTGAAGCTGAGGCGAAACGTGGGGACGTGAATGCCCACCATGGTCGCCGCCAGCACAACGGCCGCGACGGCCCCGGACAGAGCCAGGCTCTTGGACAGGGATTGCTGCTGCAAGGACAGAGCACCTCCGGTGGAATCGGCAACGGGCGCAGGGCTGCAACCGACTTGCCAAGCATGCCGCACGGGGGGCACTATACAATCGGTGGGATCGGTAGACAGTGCGCTCAGTCGTTCAGTATAGCACGGAACGGGGCGCTGGAGGAGAGTGGGCTCGATGGCCAGGGGTCGCATTCTAGTAGTGGACGATGAACCCTCCCTGCGCGACCTGATCACCCTGACGCTGGAGCGCGAGGGCTACGCGGTGACGTCGCGTTCCTCAGGGGAAGAGGCGCTGGCCGAGCGGACTCAGGACTATGACCTGGCCATCCTGGACGTGATGCTGCCGGGCAAGGACGGCTTTGAGGTGTGCCGGGAGCTGCGGCGGAAGAGTTCGCTCCCGATCATCATGCTGACGGCACGCTCCGACACCATGGACAAGGTCCTGGGGCTGGAGCTGGGCGCTGATGACTACGTCACCAAGCCGTTTGAGGCCCGTGAGCTGGTGGCGCGGGTCAGAACCATCCTGCGTCGCGTCGAGGAGGCCCGCCGGGAAGCGGAGTCGCGCCAGGCGGCAGCTGAGCCGGAGCGCCTGGAGGCCGGCGACCTGGTGCTGTCGTTGACGGAGCGCCAGGCCTACCTGGAGGGTCGATCCATACCGCTGACGCCAAAGGAGTTTGCTCTGCTGGAGGCTTTGATGTCCCAGCCCGGGCGCGTCTGGACGCGGGAACTGCTCCTGGAGAGAGTCTGGGGCTACGACTTCGCCGGTGATACGCGAACGGTGGATATCCACGTGCAGCGCCTGCGCAAGAAGATTGAACCCAGCCCGGCCGAACCGCGTTTCATCCAGACGGTGCACGGCGCCGGTTACCGATTTCGAGGAGGGACGGCGTGACCAGCCTGCGCGCGCGGGTGCTGCTGAGCAACCTGACCGTTGTGGCGGTGGTCCTGGCGGTGGTAGGCCTGGCCGTCCTGGGCGGCCTGGAGCGCTTCCTGGTGCGCGGCCTGGAGGACAACCTGGTGAACCAGAGCCGCGTCGCCTCGGTGGTGGCCTCGCAGACCCTGCTCACCCCGCCCCAGGCCGCCGACCCCGCAGACCTGCTTCCGGCCCAGGGGGCCCGGCTTGCCCTGGCCATCAGTCAGACCACGGGCCTTCGCACGCAGGTGTTTGACCGCGGCGGACGACTGGTGGGCGACTCCGAGGCGGCGGCGCCCGTCGGCTCATCGCGCCGTGAGCTGGCTGAGGCGGCGCAGGGGCACCGGGCGTACTCGGAGGTTTCCCTGCCCTCGATGCGGCTGCTTCAGTTCGCCGCGCCGCTGGAAGTGGGCGGCAAGGCCGCGGGCACCGTGGCCTTCATCCTCCCCCTCAGCAGCGTGGACGCCATCCTGCGGCAGGCCCAGACCATCTTCTGGGCCACGGCCGGCGGTTCTCTGCTGCTGACGCTCTTGTTTGGCCTGGGCCTGTCCCGGGCCGTCACCGCCCCGCTGACGCGCCTCCGCAACGCCGCACGCGAGGTAGCCCAAGGCCGCTACGACCATTCCATTGAGGCCCGCGGCCGTGACGAGCTGGCCGACCTGGCCGCCAGCTTCAATCACATGGCGGCGGAGGTGGGCAAGGCCGTGCGCGGCCTGGAGTCCGAGCGAGCCAAGCTGGAGGCCGTCCTGACCAACATGGGCGACGGGGTACTGGCGGTGGACGCATCCGGCACGGTGCGGCTGGCCAACCCGGCGGCGCGCGGGCTGCTGGGGCAGGAGGACGAGGCCGTGGAAGCGGATGAACTCGGCGAGGTCTCGCTGCCGGATAGCGTGGCAGAGTTTGCGCGTCAGGCTGCACTGCGCCCGGACGGACTGGTCCGCGAACTGGCCTGGCAGGATCGGGTCCTCTGGCTGCAGGGGTCGGCCGTGCACAGCGCCGATCTGGAGGGCGCGGTGGTGGTGGTGCGCGACATCACGGAACTGCGTCGTCTGGAGCAGCAGAGCCGCCAGTTTGTCAGCAACGTGTCCCATGAGCTGCGCACCCCTCTGACGGCCATTCGCGGCTTTGCCGAGATTCTGGAGCAGGACCCCGGCCCCGACGTTCGGTCCAGGGCGCTGGGTCATCTGCGGCTGGAGGCGGAGCGGCTGTACCGGCTGGTCAGCGACGTGCTCCAGCTCTCGTCGCTGGAGTCGCTGCCCGTCCGCCCTCAGACACTGGATCTGGTGCCCCTTCTGCAGCAGGCCGCCGACCAGATGGCGCCTCGGGCCGGGCGTTACGGCCAGAACCTGCAGGTAAGCCTCCCCGCTCGCCTGGAGGTGCGGGGCGATGCGGACCGGCTCAAGCAGGTGGTGCTGAACCTGCTGGACAACGCCCTCAAGTACACGCCCCCGGGGACCCGCATCCGACTGCAGGCCGTGGCGGAGGGCCGCGTGGCGCGGGTGTCGGTCTCGGACACGGGCCCCGGCATACCGGAAGAGCACCAGGAGCGCCTGTTCGAGCGTTTCTACCGGGTGGACAAGGCCCGCTCCCGATCGCTTGGCGGCAGCGGCCTGGGTCTGGCCATCGTCAAGGAGGTTGTGGAGAAGCACGGCGGGACCGTGACCCTGCACTCCGCGCCGGGACGGGGCACCGACGTCAGCTTCACGCTGTCCCTGGCCGGTGAGGCATCGGCGGCGGCTGAGGCGGGTGCCGTGGATGCGGTGGATACAGATTCTTTCCCGGGCTGATACATCTTTGATACAACCTGAAACGATGCGGAAACGCGCGCGGTGTACAGTCAAGCCATCGACAGCAAGGAGGTTGTTCGCAACGATGAAACGCACGACGCTGCGCCTGCTGGCGCTCACCGCCCTGTCCGCGCTGTGGCTGTCCGGATGCACCTCCGGCCAGCCCAAAGTCCGCGTCATTCCCGATGAAACGCCACGCCAGGCCCAAACGCTAACCGTCCAGGGGGTCAATCGCCTGGCCGGCGGGTTTCTGCACGACTGGTCCCCGGACGGGCAAAAGCTGGTGTTTTCCGCTCCCGCCGAAGGGCAAGAGGAGTTCGGCGAAGTCAGGCCGCGCATCCTCTGGATCATGAACCGGGACGGGTCCGGCCGTCGCGCGCTGACTCAGCCGGACCGCACCGTCCACAACTTCGCCCGCTGGTCGCCCGACGGTCGGCTGATCGCCTTCATCAAGGGCGTCGAGGAGTCGTTCCACCTCTACGTCATCGGCCCGGACGGCACGGAAGAAAGGCGGTTGTCGGCTGAAGGCGAGCTGGTACAGGGATACGAATACAACTGGTCGTCGGACGGGAAGCGCCTGGTCTACACCGGCCGGGGCGCAGGAGGCCTCCACCTGGTCACCGTTGACGTCGACACCGGCGAGCGGAAGGCCTTCCCCGTCGGGCGGCTGAACGGCACCGAGCCCGCCAGTGCGCCGCTGAACCCCACCCTCCTGCCCGACGGGCGGCTGCTCTTCCGCGCCATGAAGTCGATGGAAGACGGTCAGAACTTCCTGTACCTGGCGGATGCCCGCGGCCAGGTCATCAAAGCGATTGACCAGGCTGATTTCTTCAGCGTCTCGCCCGATGGCAAGCGTGTCGCCTACGTGCGGCCGTCCTCCGGCGAGGGCCTGTTTGTGGCCGACCTGGAAAGCGGCCAGTCCAGCCGCATTGTGGACGGCGCCGCCTACGAGCCCGCCTGGTCGCCGGACGGCAGTTGGATCGCCTTTGGCAAGTCCCCCAACCCCCAACCGCGGGACCTTTGGGTGGTCCGGCCGGATGGAACGGACGCACTGCAGCTGACCTCCAACATCACCGCCAGCGGCCTGCGCTGGGCTCCTGACGCCAAAGCCCTGGCCTTCACCGGCTGGAACATGAGCCTGCAGCCCGACAACCCGGAGTTCACGATGGTCTACGTGGTGACGCTGGGGACCCGCTGACGAAGGCCCCCGTACCGTGTCCTGACGCGCGAGAAGCCGGCCCCTTCTGGGGGCCGGCTTCTTGAGTTTGGCCATTTTTCGCTTTGTTAAAGCGTA
>JBLNCQ010000047.1:0-14144 GCA_050260815.1 Bacillota bacterium | reverse complement strand
CCCAGGCGAACCAGCGACGGCAGGGGGTGGGCCCGGCGGTAGGCCGCAGACCGGGCAAACAGGGCGGAGACGGCCAGCAGGATGGCCGCCAGCAGGGCAAGGCTGCGACGTGACAAGGCTGCAGATCCTCCCAGCGCAGGCCGGGGCGCCGGCCTGACGTATAGCACTCCGAAAACAGCGCTTGAATGCGCTTCTGACTATTTGGCCGAAATAGGCCCCTCTTCCTGCGTGCCTGGTGCGGCGGCATGTGCCGCCCGGCGGGGGCGCATGCTAGATCTGTTCCGCAGCGGCCGTCAACATTGAACCGCAAGGGAGTGACGCACGTGGCCAGACGGTCCTTTTGGCGGCGCGTTGCCGAGACCGGCTTCAACCTAGAGCAGTTCCGGTCTGAACTGGCTGACGAGGCGCAGCTGGCAGCCGCCCTGCCGGAGAACGTCCGGGTGAAAAGCCTCCGGCGCAAGGCAGAACGTGAACTGAACCGGGACAGCGAGCCGCAGCCGCCGGAGACCTCCACCTGAACGGCCTGCCCCCGGCAGGAGATAAGCCGCAAAGGTCGAACATGGGGGCGTGGAGGCGATGAAGGATGGGTGGACGCTTGGAGGGCCGCGTGGCGCTGGTGACGGGTGCCAGCCGAGGCATTGGCCGCGCTATCGCTGAAGCCTACGGACGCGAGGGCGCCCGTCTGGGATTGTTCGCGCGCAGCCAGCAGGAATTGGAGAAGGTGGCCGCCGCCGTTTCCGGTGAGACGCTGGTGTTGCCGGGCGACGTCACCCGCGCCCAGGATGTGAATAGCGCCGTCGAGCGCCTGCTGGCCCAGTGGGGCCGGATTGACGTCCTTGTCAACAACGCGGGTGTGGGCCACTTCGCCCCCCTGTCCGACCTGACCGAAGAGCAGTGGGACCACATGATGGCTGTGAACCTGAAGGGCCCCTTCCTGTGCACGAAGGCGGTCTGGCCCATCTTTGTCCGGCAGAAGGGCGGCCACGTCATTAACATCTCCAGCGTTGCCGGCACGACCACCAAGGAGGGCGGCGCCGGCTACTCGGCCACCAAGTGGGGCCTTCGCGCCGTGACCGATACCCTGATGAAGGAGGCCAAGCCCCACAAGATCAAGGTCTCCCTCATCGCCCCCGGCTCTGTTGACACCTACTTCAACGACAAGGCCCCGGGCCAGGGACCCAGCCACGCCCTGAAACCGGAGGACGTGGCGCAGGTGGCTCTGGACATCGCGGCGGCGCCGCCGGGTGTCATCCTCAACGAAGTGATCATGCGTCCCCTGGTTCCGCCCGTGCGGTAGACAGTCCAGGACGCGCGGCGGACCAGCGGAGTTTACCCTGCACGAATGGCGAGACAAACGGCGAGCGAGGGCCACGGCGGCCCTCGCTCTTTGTGTGCCGCGGCATAGGGGGAGGCCGGTTCGCATACCGATGAGTGGGCCTGTCTACAGCCGGCCGTTGGGGGAATTGCCATGAGATGGCGTCGCTGGCGCCAGGACCTGCGCCTCTGGGTGAGGCGGCGGGGCCTGGCTCTTTCCGACTGGACTCTGGTTGCGCTGAACCGACGCTGGGTGCAGCAGTCGCTGGCCGCTCTGGGCCTGCTCCTGGTTCTGTCGGGCCTGCACCGGAGCCAGGGGCTGGTCTGGCTGGGGCCCGTGGACCAGTGGCTGTCCACGGCCATCACCCAGCCCTATGACTTCCGCGGCGCAGCCGCGCGTCTCACCGCCTCGCCGCTGTGGCGGGCGGCGCGCGTTCCCGAGCTGGTCGAGCGCCTTCGCCAGTCGCTGGCCGTTCCCGTGACAGTGCCGACCTCGGGCGACACCGACTCGGGCGGACCTGTTGCGCCTGCCCTGGCCCCCGCCGACAACCCGGGCACTCTGCGGGACGGCGATGAAACCGGGCTCGCCGCCAGCCTGGTGCCGCCCATACCCGGCGCGGTGACCCAGTCCTTCGGGCACGCCGGCGGCCAGGGGGCGAATACGCTGTTCCAGGGCATCGAGCTCCAGGGGCATCCTGGCCTGAAAGTCCGCGCCGCGACGGCGGGGACCGTTGTCTCCAGCGACCCGGAAGCCCCGGGGCACCGGCTGGTTCTGGACCACGGCGGCGGGCTGCGCACGGTGTACGTCTTCTCCGGCCCGACATCGGTTGCGCCCGGCGAGCAGCTGGAGCGTGGCGCCGCCCTGGGCAGCCTGGACGGCCAGGGAGGCTACCTGGTTTACTTTGAAGTTCAGGTGGACGGGAAGGCGGTGGATCCCTCGCCCTTCCTGCCCGAGGATGGCGGCTCCCTCTAGCCCCGCAGCGAAGGGAACGTGACGGCATGGCCCTGGGGAGGGTGCTGGGTGTCCGCGTCCGCGTACACTGGCTGTTTCTGGCCCTCCTGGCCGCTGCCGCCGCTCTGGGAGCGCTGCGGGAGGCGGCCGTCCTTTTGGGCG
The DNA here is from genome assembly GCA_050260815.1 of Bacillota bacterium. Lineage (GTDB taxonomy): Bacteria > Bacillota > Sulfobacillia > JAMDAP01 > JAMDAP01 > JAMDAP01. Next base: position 11,716 of record JBLNCQ010000047.1, on the reverse strand, counting down.
GCCTCCTGACCCACGAACTGGCACACCTCCTGGTGGCCCGTGCCGTGGGCCTGCCTATCGACGAGTTGGAGCTGTACCCCTTTGGCGGCGTGGCCCGGGTGACCGGCGACCTGGACCAGGACCCCTACGCCACGGCCCTGACAGCGGCAGCGGGCCCGTTCAACAACTTCCTGCTGCTGGCGCTGGGCCTGGGACTCCGCGGGGCGTCCTGGCTGGAGCCGGGTCTCCTCGACTTCTTCAACCAGGTCAACGTGACGCTGGCCCTCTTCAACCTGATCCCCGTCCTGCCCCTGGACGGCGGGCGCATCTATCGTTCCTACCTCTCGCGGCGCTACGGGTTCGTCCGGGCCACGCGCCGGCTGGCCCGCATGGGGCGGGCGGCCGGCCTGCTGCTGCTGGCCTGCGGCGTTCTGGCAGCGGCCGCCGGTCGGATCTACCTGGGTCTCTTCATCCTCCCCGTTTTTCTGTACCTCTCAGCGGTCCGCGTGGAGGGCACGGCCATGTTCGCTCCCTGGCGGGGGCTGCTGCGCACGGGCTCGGAACTGCGGCGCCAGCGCGTGCTGCCGGCCTGCCAACTGGTGATGATGGAGGACGCGCCCCTCCAGGATGCGCTTGGCCTGCTGGGGGCCGGACGCTACCACCTGGTCACCGTGCTGGACCAGCAGATGCGCCCGCTGGGCGTGCTCAGCGAGGCCGAGCTCCTGGAGGGCCTCAGCCGGCACGGGCCAACCTTCACCGCCGGCGAGCTGCTGGGCCGGCGCCGCTAGCCTCCGGCCACGTTTCGTAGGCAATCTGGCAGGAACTGGGGTATAATGGACGGGCCACAGGTCATAATGCCTGTGCAGGCCTACGGGCCCTTACCCATTTTGGCCCCGACTTTTTTGGCCGGCCGCGGCCGGCCCCGGCAGTTCGCCGGGACCGCGGGCCGGCTCAGGAGTGACTCTCCGGTGACCAAGGAGATTGTGGTCAACGTCGACCACGAGGAGACTCGGGTGGCGACGTTGGAGGACGGCTCACTGGTGGAAATCGCCGTTGAGCGTCCCACCGGCCAGCGCGTGGCCGGAAACATCTACAAGGGCCGGGTGGAAAACGTGCTGCCCGGCATGCAGGCCGCCTTTGTGAACGTGGGACTGGAACGCAACGCCTTCCTCTATGTGGATGACGCCCTACCCGTCAAGGATGAGGACGACGACCTCCCCGACCTCCGCCGCGCCACCATCCGCGACGTGGTGCGGGAGGGCCAGGAGATTGTAGTGCAGGTGGCCAAGGAGCCCATCGGCACCAAGGGGGCGCGGGTCACCCGCCACCTGACGCTGCCCGGGCGCTACCTGGTGCTGATGCCCGGTGTGGACTACGTGGGCGTTTCGCGCCGCATTGAGAACGAGGGCGAGCGCGAGCGGCTGCGCACCCTGGCCGAGTCGGTGAAACCGGAGGGGGCCGGCCTCATCGTCCGCACCGTGGCCGAAGGAGCAGACGAGCAGGAACTGACTCGTGACGTGGTGTTCCTGGCCCGCCTGTGGGAGCGGATCCAGGCCAAGGCCAGGATGTCCGGCGCCCCGGCCGTGCTGCACAAGGACCTCGGCCTCCTGCTTCGGGTGGTGCGGGACGCCTTTTCGGAAGAGGTGGACAAGCTGACCATCGACTCCCGGCAGGAGTACGAGAAGGTCCTGGAGCTGCTTGACATCTCCGCCCCCGAGCTCAAACCGCGGGTCAGCTACCATGCAGCACACGACCGCCCCATCTTTGACGTCTACGGCATTGAGCCGGAAATCGAAAAGGCCCTCAAACGTCGCGTTTGGCTCAAGTCCGGCGGCTATATTGTCATTGACCGGACCGAAGCTCTTACTTCCATTGACGTCAACACGGGCAAGTATGTGGGCACCACCAACCTGGCCGACACGGTGTTTCGGACCAACCTTGAGGCTGCCCGCGAGATCGCGCGGCAGATCCGTCTGCGGGATATCGGCGGCATCATCGTGGTGGACTTCATTGACATGGAGGTCCCGGAGCATCGCCAGCAGGTGCTCAAGGCCCTGGAGGAGGCCGTGAAGTCCGACCGCACCAAGACCAACGTTCTGGGCCTGACCCAGCTTGGTCTGGTGGAGATGACCCGCAAGAAGGTGCGCCAGTCGCTGGACGACGTGCTGCAGCGGGCCTGCCCCTACTGCGACGGCCGCGGCAAGGTGCTGTCTGAGGAAAGCATGTCCCGCAAGGTGCGGGCCGACGTCAAGCGCATCCTCAAGCACACCAGCAGCGAGGCGGTCCTGATTGAGGTGCACCCCAGCGTGGCCGCGCTGCTCATTGGCGCCGGCGGCGCCAACCTGCGCGAGCTGGAGAAGGAAACCGGCAAGCTGGTCTACATCAAGGGCGACTCGGACTGCCATCTGGAGACCATGAACCTGCGCGCCCTGGGCACGCGGGAAGAGGTCGAGGCCAAGGCCCTGCCCGTCCACACGGGCCAGCAGCTCGAGCTTAAGGTGGAGGAGCCGCACGCCACCAATCCGGCGGACGGCATCGCCCGGGTGGACGGGTACGTGATCGACATCGAAGGCGCCGGAAACCGCGTCGGCGAGCGCGTTCGCGCTGAGGTTTCCAGGGCCTTCCGGACCTACGCCAAGGCGCGCCTGATCGAGCCCGGCTTGCGTTGACAGCCGGCCAGGCTGATGTTATCATTACAAAATGCGGGCGCAGAGTGTGTTTTTGTGCCCTTAACCGCTCAAGCTGGGCTTTCAAACGCGCTGGTAAATGGGCGCTGCCCGGATTGGCGAGTCAGGTTGGAGGTGTCCCCGTGTACGCAATCGTTCAGACTGGCGGCAAGCAGCTCCGCGTGGCCCCCGGTGACGTGGTCCGCGTGGAGAAGCTGGACGCCGAAGTGGGCGGCAAGGTGACCCTGGACCGGGTTCTGGCAGTAGCCAGGGACGACGGCCACTTGGTCGTGGGCACGCCCACGGTGGACGGCGCCCGGGTCTCGGCCGAAGTGGTCGAGCAGGGCAAGCTGCCCAAGATCCTGGTCTTCCGCTACAAGAGCAAGGCAAATGAGCGCCGTCGCTACGGCCATCGCCAGCCCTACACCCGGGTGAAGATCGAGAGCATCGAGGCGTAGCGGCCGTGATCGTGGCGGAGGTACGCCGGAATCCGGCGGGCCGGGTAACCGGCTTCACGGTCACGGGGCACTCGGGCCAGGCAGCCCACGGCAAGGACATCGTCTGCGCCGCGGTGACCGCCCTGAGTGAGACGGCCGTGCTGGGCCTGCGCCATGTGGCAGTAGCCCTGCCGCAGGTGGAGATGGAGGACGGGTTCCTGCGCTGTGAACTGCCGCCCCTGGAGGGCGAGCAGGAGACCCGGGCGCAGGCCATCGTGGAGACCATGGTTCTGGGCCTTCGCGATATCGCCCGTGACTATAAGCGCCACCTGCGAGTATCGGAAAGATGAGGAGGTAACTACATGCTTCTGCAGCGTTTCGCTCATAAGAAGGGCGTTGGCAGCTCGCGCAACGGCCGCGACTCCAACCCCAAGATGCTCGGCGTCAAGCGTTTTGATGGCCAGTTCGTAACGGCCGGCAGCATCCTGGTTCGCCAGCGCGGCACCAAGGTGCATCCCGGGACCAATGTGGGCATCGGCAAGGATGATACGCTGTTCGCCAAGGTGGATGGGGTTGTGACGTTCGAGCAGAAAGGCAAGGAGCGCAAGCAGGTAAGCGTTCTGCCCAACGCCGCTGCGCTTTAAGTAGCCTCAAGCGCCCCAGTGCTGAACAAGCCTGGGGCCTTGGTGTCTCTGGGGGTGCTGCCCTTGTCTTCCTTTGCAGGCTGGATCTTCCTGCTGACCACGGTTCTCCTCGGCCTGCTCTGGGCGGCCGAGCGCCGTCGGCGTCGGCGTGAGGCGGCCGAGGCCAGACGGCTGCGTGAGGCCCTGGGGCATGACCTGGTGAGCGTCATCCGCAACCAGCGCCATGGGTTCATGAACCATCTGCAGGTCATCTCCGGCTGGCTTCAGCTAAAGAAGCCGGACCACGTGCTGGAGTACATAGAGGGCATCCGCAGGAAGCGCGAGCAGGAGAGCCAGATTCTGCGCATCAAGAGCCTGGAGGTCCTGGGCCTGTTGCTGGCCAAGTCCTCACTGGCCGAGGCCAACGAACTCGACGTTCTGTGGGAAGTGGACGGGCCCCTGGCCAATCCGCCTCCGCTTTGGACCGAGGCCCTGGGCAGGGTCCTGGAGGTGATGATCGCCGCGCTGGGGCGCGCCGACGAGCCGCGGCACCTGGTTGTGCGCCTGGTGCAGGAGGGCAGCCTATACAGGGCCGAGCTCACGGCCGGCAGCCCGCAGTTCACCTCCAGCAGCGGCGTGGAGCTTGCCGGACTGACGGACCTGGCGGCGCGGGTCCGCGCCGCAGGCGGGCAGTGGACCGAGGAACTGGCTCCGCTCTATTCGCTAAAGTTGGGTATGTCCGCAGGCGCGTGAGGTCGGCGCCGGCGGAGGCCGGACCGGCTGCGGTCCGGCGGCTCCCATTTGGCATACTAGGTTTGGGTGAAACCCGTGTTTATTGATCGGGCACGCATCTTTGTGAAGGGCGGCGACGGGGGCAACGGCATTGTCTCCTGGCGCCGCGAAAAGTTTGTTCCCAGGGGCGGTCCGGCCGGCGGCGACGGAGGCCGCGGTGGCGACGTGGTGCTGGTGGTGGACGAAGGGCTCCGCACTCTTCTCGACTTCAAGTACCAGCGCCACTTCAAGGCCGAGCGCGGGGAGTACGGCGGCACGTCCAACAAGCACGGCCGCAACGCCGAGAGCATGACCGTCAAGGTGCCGCCCGGCACCGTGGTGCGCGACGACGACACGGGGGAGATCCTGGGCGACCTGACCCGGGCGGGCCAGCGCCTGGTGGTGGCCAGCGGCGGCCGCGGCGGCCGGGGGAACGCCGCTTTCCTGAGCAACACCAACCGGGCTCCGTCCTTCGCCGAGAAGGGTGAGCCGGGGCAGGAGCGGTGGATCACGCTTGAACTCAAGCTGGTGGCTGACGTGGGCCTGGTGGGCTACCCCAACGCCGGCAAGTCCACCTTTCTTTCCCGCGTCTCCGCGGCCCAGCCCAAGATTGCGTCCTATCCCTTCACCACCATCACGCCCAACCTGGGCGTGGTGTCGGCCGGCGAAGGCCGTTCCTTTGTCCTGGCCGACATTCCAGGCCTCATTGAGGGTGCCCACGAGGGCACCGGCCTAGGGCACGAGTTCCTGCGCCACGTGGAGAGGACGCGGCTGCTGCTGCATGTCCTGGACACGGCCGGCACCGAGGGGCGCGACCCCCTGGGCGACTTTGAGACCATCAACCGGGAGCTGGCCCTGCACGACCCGGCGCTGGCCGCCAGGCCGCAGCTGGTGGTCTGCAGTAAGATGGACCTGCCCGACGCACAGGAACGCTTCCCCGCCCTGGAGCGGGCCCTGCAGGGCAAGGGTTATGAGGTCTACCCCGTCTCCGGCGTCACCGGTGAGGGCATCGACCGCGTGGTCTACCGCGCGGCAGCCCTGCTGGATGAGATGGGGCCCGCACCGCGGATGATGGAAGAGGAAGCCGCGTCCGTCTACAGGGCGCGGGAGGACCGTGGCTACCGGGTGGAGGTCCAGGACGGCGTCTTCGTCATCACCGGTGCCGATATTGAGCGTCTGGCGGCCATGACCGACTGGCGCAACGAAGAGGCGGTCCGCCGCTTCAACCGCATCCTCAACCGCAAGGGAATTGAAGCGGAACTGCGCGACCTGGGGGCCCGGAACGGCGACACGGTGCGAATTCGCGACATGGAGCTGGAGTTCGGCGGAGGCTGGGAGGAGGAGTAACGTGCGGCTGGGTATTCTGGGAGGTACCTTCGACCCCGTCCACGTTGGGCACCTCGCGCTGGCGGAGGCGTCCCGGACCGCCTTTGACCTGGACCGGGTGCTTTTTGTCCCCACGTTCATGCCGCCGCACAAGCCGGAGGGGGCCGTGGCCTCAGCCGACGACCGCCTGGCTATGGTCCGCCGCGCCGTGGAGGCGGCGCCCCATTTCGCTGTCAGCGAGGTGGAGCTGGAGCGGCAGGGCCCGTCCTACACCGTGGATACCCTGGCCGAGCTGCAGCGGCGCCACCCCGGCGCCGAGCTTTACTTCGTGGCCGGAGCCGACCAGGTGATGGCCCTTCACACCTGGCGAGACCCACAGCGGCTGGTGCAGTTGGCCCGCGTCATCGCGGTCACGCGTCCGGGCTACGACCTTACCCGTCTGGAGGAGCAGGAACGGCGCCTTGGGCCGGCGGCCCAGGGACGATTCCTTCCCCTGGCCTGGCTGGAGCTTGGTCTTTCGTCCACCGACCTGCGCCGGCTCCTAGCGGAGGGGCGGTCCGTGCGCTACCTGGTTCCGGACCGGGTCCTGGAGTATATAGAGGAACGTCGCCTCTACCGGGACTAGACGACAGCGCCGCCCTGACGGGCGGCCGTCTTCTGGGGGGAAGCAGGGATGGAGGAGCGGCACAGTCAGGCCTGGGCCTGGGTGCAGGGGCGGCTGACGCCGTCCCGCCTGGAGCACACGCGCGGGGTGGTGAAGGCAGCCACGGAACTGGCCAGGCGGTTTGGCGCCGACGAGGAAAAGGCCGACTTGGCCGCCATTCTTCACGATGCCGCCAAGAATCTGGGAGGCCCGCAGTTGTTGAGTTTGGCACATCAAGAAGGTATCATAGTTGACATAGTACAGCAGCAGGCGCCGGACTTGCTTCATGGACCGGTGGCTGCTGCTTTGGCCCGCCGTGAACTGAACGAACGCGATGAGGACGTGCTCCGCGCCGTGGCCATCCACACCACCGGAGCCCCAGGCATGTCCGCGCTGGACAAGGTCATCTACCTGGCCGACTACATTGAGCCGGGGCGCAGCTTTCCGGGAGTGGACCAACTTCGGGAGGCGGCGGCGCATAGCCTGGACCGGGCTGTGCTGCTGGCCATGGACGGCGCGCTTCGCTACGTTGTGGACCGCGGCTGGCTCATTCACCCCCTCACCGTGGAGGCCCGCAACTGGCTGCTTGGCCAGGGGAAGCTCAGCGGGGAAGGGGGGCCCGGTTAGGGGGTGGCTCCAACGGTCGCACCTGCACCCGCCGCCGGCGGACCGAAACGCGCGGGACGCTGGACTGCGGTTCTCCTGGTCCTGGCCTTGCTTGCGGCTGTTCCGTTTGCAGCCGTTTCCCTTTGGTACCGCTACGGCATCCGCGACACCAGCCAGCAGGCGGCGCCCGGGTTCAAATCCGAACCCGTGGCGGCGGCGGAGCGGATCAACATCCTCGTGTTGGGCATGGATGACGAGGGCTTGCGGTCCGACACCGTGATGGTGGCCAGCTTTGACGCGCAGACCCGGTCCGTGGGCCTCCTCTCCATCCCCCGCGACTCCCGGGTCCGCGTCTATACCGCCGGACCGGACGACGTCAGGGCCCTGGCCGGGACGGACCTGAGCCGCAGCGGCTATGACAAAATCAACGCCGCCACCGCCTACCGGAGCAAGGTCATGGCCGGGATCCCCCGTTCCATGCGGACGGTGGAGCAGCTTTTGGCCGTGCCGATTCACTACTATGTCCGGATCAGGCTGGACGGCTTCGTCTCGCTGGTGGACCGGCTGGGCGGCATCGACTTTGATGTGCCTCAGAACATGAACTACGACGACCCCACTCAGAACCTGCACATTCATCTGAAGAAGGGACCGCAGCACCTGAACGGCAAGCAGGCGCTGGAACTGGTGCGCTACCGCGGCTACTACGGCGGGACGCCCGAGCGCAGCGACGACCTTGGCCGAATCCACGTGCAGCAGGGCGTCATCCAGGCCATTTTGGAGAGGATGGAGTCCACGGGGGCCATCCTGAAGCTGCCGTCCCTGGCCGGCGACCTGGCGCGGGCGGTGGACACCAACCTTCCCGCTTCCCGCCTGCTAGCGCTGGCCACCGCGGCCGCCGACATCAGGCCGGACCAGGTGCGGATGGGCGTCTTGCCCGGGCACCCCGTGGGCGTCGGGGAGGGCTTCGACCGCGACTACTACCTGCCGGATATGACGGCCGCACAGCCCCTTATTGACTCGCTGCTCAGGGGCGTGGGGCCGGACAGCCGCAGCCAGGTGTAGTTTCCAGCGTCCGGAAGGAAGCCGGAGGCTGCGGCAAGAATACACCGGTAACTCGCGCTGCAAGCGGGACCATGAAAGGCAGGGAACCGATTGGACGCCAAGGAAGAGGCTCTTCTGGCGGCCGAGGCCGCCAGCAACAAGAAGGCGCGGAACGTGGCCATTCTGGACATGACTCAGGTGTCCACGGTGGCCGATTACTTTGTGATCTGCAGCGCCTCCAACCCCATTCAGGCCCGGGCCGTCGCCGACGCGGTGGAGGAGAAGCTGGGCCCCGTGACCAGGCGGGGCCATCGCGAGGGCTATGACCTGGGACGCTGGGTCCTTCTGGACTACGGCGCCGTGGTTGTCCACATCTTCCACGAAGCCGAGCGTGATTACTATAATCTGGAGCGGCTCTGGGGAGACGCGCCGTCGCTGCCGGTTGTCTTTGCGGAGGCCTAGGCCCGGCGTGCCCGATGGCCAAAAGGGCCGCATGACGCCAGAACCTGGCGGCTTGACTTTGATAACGCAGCCCCATATAATCATAAGTGTCCTCGCGGCCGACAATACGTCGCCTGAGGCTTATATAGCCAAACGCTGTGATGGGGAGCAGTACGTCAGAGCCCTCTCCAAAGAGAGCCGCCGTCAGGTGAAAGTGGCGGAAGAGGAGCCGGCGGAACTCGCCCCGGAGCAGGCCGGGTGAAATCAGTAGTCCGGCACGTCACGTGCACGTTACGCACGCTAAAGTCGATCATTTTGCGTGGGGCCATAGCTCAGTCTGGGAGAGCGCGTGAATGGCATTCACGAGGTCAGGGGTTCGATCCCCCTTGGCTCCACCAAAAGCTTGATTGAATAGGGTGGTACCGCGGGAAACGTCTCGCCCCTAGCAGGGCGAGGCGTTTTTCGTTGTATTTGCATCTCAACTGGCGATTCGCGGGGGTGCCTCAGGTGGAAGACCATTACAACGTAGCAGCCGTGGAAGGCAAGTGGCGCAAGGTCTGGGCCGAGTCAGACGCGGACCGGGTGGAACGTGATCCAAACCGGCCCAAGTACTATTGCCTGGAGATGTTCCCCTATCCGTCGGGCAAGCTTCACATGGGCCACGTCCGCAATTACTCCATGGGTGACGTGGTGGCTCGTTTCAAGCGCATGCAGGGCTATAACGTACTGCACCCCATGGGCTTTGACGCCTTCGGCATGCCCGCGGAAAACGCCGCCATCAAGAACAAGGTGCACCCGGCAGCCTGGACCTGGGACAACATCCACACCATGGAGCGGCAGTTGCGGGAACTGGGCTGTACCTATGACTGGCACCGCGAGGCCGTGACCTGCCACCCGGATTATTACAGGTGGACCCAGTGGCTGTTCCTGATGTTCTACAGGCGCGGCCTGGCCTACAGGGGCAACGCGCCCGTCAACTGGTGCCCCAGCTGCCAGACCGTCCTGGCCAACGAGCAGGTGATTGACGGCAAGTGCTGGCGCTGCGACTCCGGTGTGACCAAGCGCAATCTGGACCAGTGGTTCTTCAAGATCACGGCCTACGCCGACCAGCTGCTGGACGACCTGAAGCAGCTCAAGGGGTGGCCGGAGCGGGTCCGGACCATGCAGGAGAACTGGATTGGCCGCAGCGTGGGCTGCGAGATCGGCTTCCGCCTGGCAGACGGCGGCCCCGCCGCCGGAGAGACCTTCACGGTCTTTACCACCCGCCAGGATACGCTGTATGGCGTGACATATGTGGTCCTGGCGCCGGAGCATCCCCTGGTGGAACGCCTGGTGGCGGGAACCGAGCATGAGGCCCCGGTTCGGGCCTTCCGTGAGGGGCTGAAGACGCAAAACGAGATCACGCGCCTGTCCACGGAGACGGAGAAGGAAGGGCTCTTCACCGGGGCCTATGCCGTCAACCCGGTCAACGGGCGGACAGTGCCCATTTGGATCGCCAACTATGTGCTGATGGAGTACGGCACCGGCGCCGTCATGGGCGTGCCGGCCCACGACCAGCGTGACTTTGAGTTTGCGCGCAAGTACGGCCTGGACATCCAGGTTGTGATCCAGAACCCGCAGCACAGCCTGGACGCGGCCACCATGACCGAGGCCTATGTGGACGAGGGCGTTATGGCCAACTCCGGCCCCTTTGACGGCATCCCCAACGCGGAGGGCAAGGAGCGGGTTGCCGAATTCATCGAAAGGCACGGCATGGGCAAGCGCACCGTCAACTACAGGCTGCGCGACTGGCTCATCTCCCGCCAGCGGGCCTGGGGCGCTCCCATTCCCGTGGTCTACTGCGACCACTGCGGGACTGTGCCGGTTCCGGAGGAGCAGCTGCCGGTGCTGCTGCCGGACGACCTGGCCTTCACCGGCGAAGGTTCGTCCCCCCTGGCCAAGCATGAGGGCTTCGTCAACACCACCTGCCCCAACTGCGGCGGGCCGGCTCGGCGCGAGACCGACACCATGGACACCTTTGTGGACTCGTCCTGGTACTACTTCCGCTACACCTCGCCCGACAGCGACCGGCTGCCGCTGAAGCCGGAAGACGCCAGCTACTGGTGCCCGGTTGACCAGTACATCGGCGGCATTGAGCACGCCATCCTGCATCTGCTGTACTCACGGTTCTTCACCAAGGTGATGCGCGACGCCGGCCTGGTCAAGGTGGATGAGCCGTTCCGGAACCTGCTGACCCAGGGCATGGTCCTGAAGGACGGCTCGGCCATGTCCAAGTCCAGGGGCAACATCGTCAGCCCGGACGAGATCTTCGCCAAATACGGCGCCGATACGGCCCGCGTTTTCATCCTCTTCGCCGCTCCGCCGGAGCGTGAGCTGGACTGGACCGATAACGGCGTGGAAGGCTCCAGCCGGTTCCTGCACCGCGTCTGGCGCCTGGTCGCCGGCTATCGGGAGAAGGTCAGCAACTACCGCCGCGGTGACCTGGATGCCACGCACGTGCATGGCGGCGCCGGGCAGCCCACCATGGTCACCCGCGAGCGTCCGGAGCACGACCGCGAGCTGATTCGCCTGGTCCACCGCACGGTCAAGAAGGTCACGGACGACCTGGGCCAGCGCTTCGCCTTCAACACGGCCATCGCCGCCATTATGGAGATGGTCAACGGGCTCTACAATTATCGCGAAAGGATTCCTTTGGAGCAGCAGAATTCGCAGGTAATTGGTGAGGCTTTGGAGAAGTTGACACTCCTCCTGGCACCCTTCGCCCCTTATCTGGCGGAGGAGCTGTGGGACATGACCGGGCACAGCGGCAGCGTGCACCAGGCGCCCTGGCCCGCCTATGACGAGGCGGCCCTGGAGACCGAGACCGTGGAGATTGTTCTTCAGGTCAACGGCAAGGTGCGTGACAAGCTAATGGTGCCTGCGGGCCTGGACGAAGCCGGGCTGCGCTCGGAGGCGTTGAGCAACCCCAAGGTGCGCCAGCACACGGAGGGCCGGCAGGTGGTGAAGGTCATCACCGTGCCCGGGCGCCTCGTCAACGTGGTGGTGAAGTAGGGGGCCGCCGGGCCGCGCCCGCCCCGGGCATGAGTCTAGCGGTTGGGGGCTGGCCCAGTGGAACTGAACCTGCCGAACAGCATCACCGTGGTCCGCATCTTCCTGGTTCCCGTGTTTCTGATCCTGCTGCTG
>JBLNCQ010000046.1:0-15652 GCA_050260815.1 Bacillota bacterium | reverse complement strand
CGTACACCTGGGACGCCGGGTCCTCGCCCACCAGCACCACGGTCAGGCCGGGAGCGAAACCGTGGGTGGCCACCAGCCTGGCCACGCCCTCCGCCACCTCCTGGCGGATGGATGCCGCAATGGCCTTGCCGTCAATGATTTGTGCCGACATTCACGTGCCTCCCCCTTCGCCGGACTGAGCCGGCGGGAATTGCGGACGGGTGCGGATACGTGCGGATCAGGACGCAGCGGCGGCGCGCCCCAGCAGGGCGACGCCCACGGCGTTGTCGGTGCTGAGTTCAGGCCTCGCGAAGTAGACGCTGACCCCCGCTCCGCGGGCCAGCCGGTCGGTCAGTTCCCGGCGGAGGAACCCGTTGGCGGCCACGCCGCCCACCACCAGGGCACGGCGCCGGCCGGTGCTCTTGAGCGACCAGCGCAGGGCCTTCTCCACGCTGCGGGCCACACAGACCTGCACGCCGTAGGCCAAGTCCGCCGGACGCACCCCCTGGGCCAGCAGGCGCAGGGCGCAGGCCTCAGGACCGGAGAAGCTGAGGCTGGCGTCCTCGGCGTGGCTGGGGATGACCGCCGGACCGGGCATTCCCCCCGCCGCCAGGGCCTCCAGGGAGGGACCGGCGGGAAAGGGCAGGCCCAGGGCCACGCCGATGCGGTCGATGAACTGGCCCACGTGCAGGTCCTTGGCCTGGCCGAGAAGCGTCAGAGAAAAGCCGTCGGGGGCCGGAACGGCGTCAAGGAACTCCGTGGTGCCGCCTGAGAGATGCACGGCCACGAAGGGTTCATCCAGGGGCATGCCCGCCGACCAGACCCCGGCCATAACGTGCCCTTCCTGGTGGGTGGTGCCGAGGAACGGCACCTGCCAGGCGGCCGCCAGGGACCGGCCGAATCCGTCGGAGACGCGGAAGACGGGCAGGTAGGAATCAGACTGGGGGAGGGGCCGGACGCTGGCCGCCACCGCCGCCGGCGCGGCCGGGGCGCCCTGCTGCCGGACCTCCTCCAGTACCTTCGCCAACAGACCCGGCAGGGCCTGCACGTGCAAAAAGACCCCCTCCTGGGGACGCAGGCCCCGCTCTCCCGGCGGCACCGGGAGAAGCGCGCGCTGCGCCGCCAGCAGGCGGCCCGACAGGTCCACGGCTGCTGCCGACGTGGTATAGAAGCTGGTGTCCAGACCCAGCACCCAACCGGCCGGCGACCCACTCAAAGCTGACTCCCACCCTCCGGCGGCAGGGCCGGTGCAGACCCCCCAGAGCCCAACTGGCGTGCCAGCGCGCCCAGGATGCCGTTCACAAACCGGCCCGAGTCCGGCGTGCTGTAGGACTTGGCCAGTTCCACGGCCTCGTTGATAACCACGCCCACCGGTGCTTCGTCCTGCCTGTACAGCAATTCGTATGCGCCCAGACGAAGGGTGTTGCGGTCCACCGCCGCCAGGCGCTCCAGGGACCAGTCGTGGGAAAGGCTGCCGATGCGCCGGTCAATCTCGTCCTGGTGCTCCAGGACCCCCGCCGCCAGGCTGCGAGCGAAGGCCATTCCCTCACTGTCCGTCCGCTCCTCCACAAAGGCTGCGCGCAGGGCGGCTTCCAGCTCATTCTTGCCCACCTCTATGGCGTACAGGGCCCGCAGTGCCGCGGCCCGAGCCTCTCGCCGGCGCATGGCTCCCCTCCTTTCGCCCTCGTCAAGACTGCCGCCGGGCACGCAGTTAGCCTGCCCAGCCCGGGTTCAAGGCACAAAAAAGGGCGGCGGGTTTATCGCTGCCCCGGCGGTAAAAACTTGTCCAGAACGTCCATCAGGTCTTCCTTGTGGTCGTCCATGCGCTTGCCTATCAGGTAGCCCGCCAGAACGCAGGCGCTGATGAACAGCGACCACCAGAAGCCGAAGCGGATGATGAGCAGGGCGAAGACCAGGCCGATCAAGGCGCCGATCACCTTGCCCCGGTGGTTCTCCACCAGTTCGCGCAGGAGTCCCTCCCACATCGGCCCTTACCTCCTACTCCACGCGCCCCTTGCGGGACTCGCTGGAGATGTCGGTGACGTAGACGTGCACCTCCGCTACCTCTGCCCCCACCACGTTCTTGACGTAGCTCTTGAGCGTGGTGCGGATTTCCTCAGAGACGGCCGGGACGCTGACGTCCGGGCTCATCACCGTGCGCAGCCAGATCTCCAGGCCGCCGCCGGCGGTGGCCACCCGGGCCTTGACGGCCCGAATGCCCCGGATCTGCCGCGTCACCTTCTTGACCAGATTCTCAATGGCCTCCAGGGTGACGTGGACCTCTCCCAGCTCGGTCTCATGCACCAGGGCCCGGCTGGGGTACCGGGGCGTGAACGTGAAGATGATGAACACAATGCTGACGATGAAGAAGATCAGGCTGGCGATGCCCACGGTCCAGCGGCCGTTGGGATCGGCGGTCAGGCTTGTCCGCACCCAGTCCAGGGGAACGAGCCAGCCAAGGACCGACATCCCCAGGAACAGGGCGGAGATCACTGCCAGGCTCAGGGTGTAGAGCAACAGCACGATCCGGCCGAGAATCCCCATGGCGCTATCTCACCCTCACTTCTTTGTCTTCGGGCTCGCCAAAGGCGACCCCCTGGACGTGCACGTTCACTTCCACCACGTCCAGACCCGTCATGGATTCGACAGCGCGCTTGACATTCTCCTGCACCTGTTGGGCCACTTCGGGAATGGACACACCATACTGGATCACCAGGTAAAGGTCCAGGGCGGCCTGTGTCTCGCCCACCTCTACCTTGACGCCCTTGCCGAAGTTCTTCTTGCCGAGCATCTCTGTGAGGCCGGAGGCGATGCCGCCGGCCATGCCGGCCACGCCCTCCACTTCAGTGGCTGCAATGCCGGCGATAACGCCGACCACTTCGTCGGCGATCTTTACGCTGCTGCCGTCATCCGGCGTATAACGCTCTACTCCGTCCTGGGACTCCAAGCGGCCCCACCTCCCGGGATACTCGCCCCGCTATTATACACCACGCTTACCTGATTCTTCAAGTTCAGGAGCAGCGCGCCGTTTGGCGATTGTGAACTCCGTGGCCCGCAGCGCTACGGCCTGGTGACAACGGACAGTTCCCACGGCCTGAGGCCGGCGACCTGACGCGCCGCGTCGGCGATCTGAGCCAGTTGCCGGGCGTTGAGCTCCGACTGGCCGCTAATCAGGATGCGTCCGGCGCGATCATCCAGGGTGACCAGCGCCTCGCCAAAGCCCTTCTGGCGCAGCAACTGTTCCAGCTCCGCCTCCAGCGCCCGGCGGCGCGCCAGCGCGGTGAGCTGAGAGGCGGCGTCCTTGCGGCTGTCTTCCGGCAGGGCCTGGTCCGCGGCCAGGCTGCGGAGAGACTCCTCCTGGACGGCTCGCGCACGGTCCCGTTCCAAGCGGGCGAGGGTGAAGCCTTCGTCGGCCGGCGCGGGCGCGGCGGCCTGTGGCGGCGGCGCCACGGGCGCCAGGACGGGGGTGGCGTCCCCCATGTTGGTCAGCGGGCGCGTGCTGGCTTGCCACTCGGCCCGCTTGGCGGCCACGTACCAGAAAAGGCCGGCGACGATCAGGGCCAGCAAGGCCAGCCGCAGCGCCGGCCGCAGGCGGATGTTCAGCTTCACGGGCTTCACGGGCGCGCACTCCCTTCTCTGGGTAGGACCACCACGCGGTTGATGGGGACGTCCAACAGGGCCTGAACGGCCTGGGTCAGGTGCGCCGCCACCAGGGCGGAGCGGGCGCCGTCGGCTACCACCACCACGCCCTTGATGCGGGGTGCCACGGTCTTGACCACCGCCGGCACGTCGCCGCTGGCCTGGTCATAGGTGCGGCCCATGACCGCCTGAGCGTTGTCCGTGGTCTCCGTGGTGGTGCGGGTGCCGCCGCTGTTGTCGCGCTCCGTGATCTGGCGGCTGGTGCGCACGGTGTTCTGGCCGTAGACCCGCTCCTCGCTGCTCTCCAGCGTGACCGTAACCTCCACGCGGCCTGCACCCTCCACCAGCGACAGGCGCTCCGAGAGCTGCCGCGACAGGTCCTCGTCCACCAGGCCCAGCGACGCGGGCTGGGGATCGGGCGCGGTCACCGGCGTGGCGCCCACCGGCACGCGGGGCGTGCCGCCGGCGGGTGCTCCCAGCACGTTGTAGAGCAGGATCAGAAGAATGCCCACCAGCCCCATCACCACGGCCTGACGCAGCCACCTCATCTGGGTCTCCTTCAGGTGCAGGGCCTCGCCCAGCACGGCCAGCCAGTCGCGCCGGCTGCGGGGGTCGCTCATGCAGTCCACCTCACTCTCTGGCGATGTCACCCCGGATCTCAACGGTGGCGGGGTCCAGTCCCAGTTCGGCCGCCACCGCCTGCCGGACCGCCCGGACTTCGGCCGCGGTCAGGGCAGGGGTGGCACCGGACGACGCAGGCGCGGCTCCCCTACGGCCCGCGGTTTCCCCGCCCGCTGCGGCTCCCGCGTCCTCTGCGGCCTCCTGGCCCAGGCTGACGCCCACAGGCGCCACGGGGGCAACCAGACCTGTGGCGCCGGATCCGGCGGCCGCCGCTTGTCCCGGGGGCGCCTGGCCCGGCGTCAGCGTCACGCGCCGGATGGGCGGGGCTCCGCCGTCCGCAGGCGGCGGGCCCAGCTCCACGCTGGCTGCAGCGGGCCGTCCGCCCAGGGCCCGTTGGGCCTGGATCGCCGCTGCCGCCTCCAGGGACTGGCGGTACAGCTCCGTCTGGCGCCGCACATTCCCGCTGCGCAGGGCGTCCGCCCGGCTCAGCACGGCATCCAGGGAGAGGGCGCCGGGCGCCCAGGCGGCGCCCGCTTCCCAGGCCAGGTCGTGCGTCCGCTGCAGAACACCCAGGACGGGCGTCAGCAGGGTCAGCAGCACCAGCAGTCCCATCGCCAGCTGGACGTAGCGCTTCAGGGCGCCGGTGGGCACCAGCATCTCCAGGAGGCTGGCAAAGACCACAATGCCGGCGATGGCCAGAGCCCACTCCTTAACCTCCTGCACGTCCTTCCCCCCTTTGCGGCCGCCCTTATAGCTGCCGCAGACCCATCAAGGCATTGCCGGCCCCCATCAGCATGGTCACACCCAGAAAGAAAAGCAGGGCCACCGCGGCCACGGCCACAAAGGTCAGGGCCACCGAGTTGGCGACGCCGTTCAGCAGTCCCACCACGTCCGGGTCGCTGACCGGCTGGATGACCGCGCCCGCCAGCCGGTAGGTAAGGATGATGGCCACCAGTTTGACCAGCGGGAACGCCACCACCAGGACCACACCCACGGCGCCGGCCAGTCCCACGGCGGACATCAGCACCGTGGAGGTGCCCCAGACCAGCTCGGCGGCGTCGGAGAACATCTTGCCGACAACGGGGATGAAGGTACTGGCGGCGAACTTGCCCGCCCGCAGGGCGACGCTGTCGGCCACCGGGCCGGACGCCTTGAGAGCCGACGAGACGCCCAGCACCAGCACCATGGCCAGCGACAGGGCGGTGGCCGTGGCGTAGCGGAGCAGGGAGGCCAGGCCGCTGAGCTTGTAGCTGGACGAGAAGCTGGAGATCAGGTCCACCAAGGCCGCGACCAGGATGAGCGGCAGCGCCACGTCCCGAACCATCACGCTGGCCAGATTGATGGTGGCCACCATCACCGGGTGGAGCAGCGGCACCGTCACCACCCCGCCGTTGGCCGCCAGGAGCGCCAGCAGCGTGGGCAGCAGGGCCTGCATGAAGGTCACCAGACTGTCCACCGCCCCGCGGGCGGTGCCGAAGGCCAGCGCGAAGCTGGACAGGGCCAGCGTGACGGTGGCCAGGTAGCAGACCATCGCCGCCACCCGGGCCGCGCCGCCGCCGCCGAAGGCCTCCTGCACGTTGTGCAGCACCGCCGCCAGTACCGCCAGGGCCACCAGCTTGGCCAGCAGGGCCGTGCTGGCCATGGTTTCCGCAAACAGGGCCCGCAACAGGCCGCGCAGCATCTCGCGCCAGTCGAAGCCGCGGCCGGAGGTGAGGGCAGAGAGCATCCCCCTCACGCTGACCTGGGGCGCCTGCGGGCCGGCGTTGGCCTGGGCCTCCCGCAGCAGCCGATCGATGTCGGCGGTGTCCAGGCCGGAAAGCGCATCGTCCGTGGACGGTGCGGGGTTCGCCGGGGGAGCGGCACTCGCGCCGGCGCCCTCCGCCGCCGCCCGGGCGGGCAGGACCGCCGCCAGCACCACCAGGACAGCGGCCAGGGCCAGGAGCCAACGCGTGCCGGTCAAGCCGCCACCCCCTATCCCAGCATGCTCGTAAGCGTCTGCAGAATCGCGGCCACGATGGGAATCGCCAGGACCACAATGATGATCTTGCCGCCCAACTCCACCTTGGAGGCGATGGATGACTCACCGGCGTCGCGCAGCACCTGGCCGGCAAACTCCGCCAGGAAGGCGACGCCGATCACTTTGAGCACAATACCCAGATAGAGCCCGTCCACGTTGGCCCGGAGGGCCAGGTCCTGCAGGACGTCGGCGATTCCCGCCACCCGCCCCAGGACCAGGAACAGGATAAGGGCGCCGGCGGCCAGGGAGAGCAGGGTGGCGAACACGGGCTTCTCCTGCCGAAGCAGGATGGCCAGCGTGCCGGCCACCAGGCCCAGGCCGACGATGTTGACAATCTCCATGGCCCCCTCCGGCTACAGGCGAAAGACGGTTTTCACCGTCTCAAAGAGGTCCGACACCACGCGCACCACCAGCATCAGGACCACCACCACGCCCACCAGGGCCACCAGGTAGCTGTGCTCCTCCTTGCCCGCCTGCTTGAGCACGGTGTAGAGGATGGTCACCACAATGCCAATGCCCGCCACTTTGAAGATCAGGTCAACGTTCAGCACGGTCCTTCCCCCAGATGGCCTCGTCTCGGTCTGCTCGGCCTGCCTGGCACGCTCCCTTGCCCGGAGTCGGACGCAGTTCAGAACAGCACCAGCACCAGCAGCAGACCGGTCAGGAACCCCCCGTAGCTCCACACCCGGCCGTAACGGCCGGCCTGGTCGCGCGCCTGCCCCTCCAGGTGTGCCAGGCGCTCCCGGCAGAGGCTCAGGTGCTTCACCTGCTCCTGCCGGTCGGAGGCCCCCAGGCTGGCGCCCAGCAGACGCAAGGCTGAGACGTCCTCGCCCCGCAACGCGGAGGCCGGGTAGTACGCCTGCAGCGCCTGCATCCAGCCCTCGCCGCCGGTGATGCCGCGGCCGCCTTCCAGGGCACCGGCCGCCTGGTCAAACAGCCGCGCCGCCGGTCCGCCCAGCCCGGCCGCCACCTGCCGCAGAGCCTGCGGCAGCGGGGTGGCGCCGTACACAATCTCGGTCTCCAGAAGCTGCAAACCCGATCGCAACTCGGCCAGTTCCGCCGGCCGTCGCCGGTAGTTCCCCGCCACCCGCAGGCCGGTGAACCCGCTGGAGACCAGCACCAGAAGGGCGCCCAGCAGCTTCAGCCAGATCAAGTCGCTCCGCCCCTTTTCGCAGGTCCCAAACAGCTTCTACAGTCCCCGGACCCCGGCTGCGACCCAGCAGCACCGCGACCTGGAAGGCGCCGAGTGTCAGCAATTCCCGCAGGGCGGGCCGCCTGGACAGGTCCTCCAGCGAGCCGCCGTGGGCCGTGGCCGCTACCGCCACCCCCGCCCCCAAGGCCTCCTGCAGCGCCAGGCTGTCTTCCGGGCGCCCGATCTCATCCGTGGCCACCAGGTCGGGAGACATGGACCGGACGAGCATCATCACGCCCTGCGCCTTGGGACAGGCATCCAGGACGTCCGTCCGTGGACCCACGTCCAGTTGAGGCAAGCCGCCAAAGGAGGCGGCCAGCTCCGAGCGCTCATCCACCAGCCCCACCTTGAGGCCGGGGCGGCCCCGACCAGCGTCCCCCTCCGACAGTTGCCGCACCAGATCACGGAGAACCGTGGTCTTGCCCGCCTGGGGAGGGGACAGCAGCAGCAGGTTGGGGGGCCGCGGGCTGGGAAAGGCGCCGCCCAGCGCCGCCAGCAGGGTGTCCGCCGCGCCCCGCACCTGGCGGGCCAGGCGCAGCGAGACGCCGCTGACCTGCTTCAGCGTCCGCACCTCGCCGCGCTCCAGCACGGCCCGCCCGACCAGGCCGGCCCGGTGGCCGCCGTGCAGCGTGAGGAACCCCTGCCGGATCTCGTCCTCCCAGGCGTAGAGAGAGTTCTGCGCCAGGAGTTGCACCGTGCGAGCCAGGTCGTCCGCGCTGGGGCGGTACGCCCGGGAGAGGTCGGCGCTCAGCGTTCCCGCCGGTGTGACGGCCAGGTCGCGCCCCGCCCCCACCAGCATCAGCGGCCGGCCCTGCCGCAGCCGGATCTCCTCCAGCGGCCAGGGCAGCGCCGCAGCCGCCTCCTCCAGGCGGGCGGCCAGGTCGCGGGGAAACGCGGACCACACCTCGGGCCAGACCTCCACTCGTCCCACCTCAGCACCATACATATTGCGCCTGTCCCCCCGTTATGCCAGGCCGGGTGCGCGGCAGGAACCTCAGCCTGGCACAGCACTTTTGTCAAGCTTTCTCTTGCATTGGGAACCGCGCCGCAGTATAGTTGTGCGGTAGAGAACGTTCGGTAGAGAACGAGGCGAACGGTGATGTCCGAACAACGTGTGGAAATTGGGGAACTCTGGCGGAGTCTGAACCGCGAGATGCACGTTTTCATGAAGCGCCTTTTCGAGGGGAGCGGCCTGCCGCCCATGGCCATGTTCCTACTGCGCCGCATCGACCGGGAGCCAGGCATCACCGTGGTGGAACTGGCCAGGCGGTCGGACACGGCAAAGAGCCACGTCTCCAAGATGACGGAGCTGTTGGAGCGGCAGGGCTTGCTGGAAAAGCAGCCGGACCCCGGCGACCAGCGCCTGGTGCGGCTCTACCTGACAAAGGCTGCACGTGAACGCATGGCCGACATGGAGGCGCGCATTCAGGAGGCCTGGCAGCGGGTCATTCAGGAAGTGCCGGATGGGCAGGTGGCCGATGTCATCCGCGGTGTCCGGGTTCTGTTGGGAGCCCTGGAGGCAGTGAACCGCCGGGATGGCGGCGAGCAGGTCGGGACGGCTCCGGGACCTGATGTGAAGCGAGAGGAAGTTGAGCGGTCTTGACCAAGCTGATCCGGTTCTTGAAACCTTTCACCCCGGTGATTACGGGTGTGGTGCTCCTGGTGTTCCTTCAGTCCATCACCGACCTGTATTTGCCCACGCTGTTGTCCGACATTGTGGACACCGGCGTCATCCGCGGCGATACGGGCTACATCTGGCGCACCGGCGGCTGGATGCTGCTGGTGGCGGCGGCCAGCGCGGCGGCCGCGGTGGCCGCATCCTACCTCTCTTCCCTGGTCGCGGCCGGCTTTGGTCGGGACCTTCGCCGGCGGGTGTTCGCGCGGGTGGAGAGCTACTCGCTGCACGAGTTTGACAAGATCGGCACGGCCACGCTGATCACGCGCACCACCAACGACATCACCCAGGTGCAGATGGTGCTGCTGCTGGTCCTGCGCATGATGATCAGCGCCCCTATCATGGCCGTGGGCGGCATTGCCATGGCCGTATCCAAAGACGCTGAGCTATCGCTGGTGCTGGTGGTGGTCCTGCCCCTCCTGGTGGGCCTGATCACCTATGTGGCGCGGCGCGGCATCCCGCTCTTCAAGGCCCTGCAGGTGAAACTGGACAGGCTCAACCTGGTGTTGCGCGAGAACCTGACGGGCATCCGCGTCATCCGTGCCTTTGATCGGGTGGATCACGAGCGGCGCCGTTTCCAGGAGACCAACGCCGACCTGACCCGAACCGCCACCCTCGTCAACCAGGTGATGGCGGTGATGATGCCCACCATGATGCTGATCATGAACTTCACCATGGTGGCCATCGTCTGGTTCGGCGGCGTACGCATCAGCGCCGGCCACATGCAGGTGGGCGACATGATGGCCTTCATCCAGTACGCCATACAGATCATGTGGTCCATGGTCATGCTGTCGATGATGTTCATCATGATCCCCCGGGCCGAGGCTTCCGCAGTCCGCATCAACGAGGTGCTGGAGACGGAGGCCGAGATCAACGACCCGGAGCAGCCCCGGTCGCCCGGCGGCCGGCACGGCTACGTAGAGTTCCGGAACGTCACCTTCAGCTACCCGGGAGCGGAGCAGCCCGCTGTCAGCGGCATCTCCTTCCGGGCGGAGCCGGGACAGACCACGGCCATCATTGGCGGTACCGGTTCCGGCAAGTCCACCCTGATCAGCCTGATTCCCCGCTTCTATGACGTGGAGCGGGGCGCGGTCCTGGTGGACGGCGTGGACGTCCGGGAGATGACGCAGGAGGCGCTGCGGCGAAAGATCGGCTTTGTGCCCCAGCAGGCCGTCCTGTTTACCGGCACCATTGCTGACAACCTTCGCCACGGCAATCCAGACGCTTCGGACGAGGACATCCGGAAGGCGGCGGTCACAGCCCAGGCCATGGAGTTCATCTCCGGCATGAAGAACAACTTTGACGCGGAGCTGGAGCAGGGCGGCATGAACCTGTCCGGCGGCCAGAAGCAGCGCCTGTCCATTGCCCGCGCCCTGGTCCGCCGGCCTGAGATCTACGTCTTTGACGACAGCTTCTCAGCCCTGGACTTCAAGACCGACGCCCGGCTGCGCTCCGCGCTGCGCAAGGAGACGGCGGACGCCACGGTGATCATTGTGGCCCAGCGCGTCAGCACCGTCATGGACGCAGACCAGATCATCGTGCTGGACGACGGGCAGATCGCCGGCATCGGCACCCATCAGGACCTGATGAAGAACTGCACGGTCTACCGCGAGATTGTGTCCTCGCAGCTCTCTGAGGAGGAACTGGCATGAGCAATGAGCGCAGCGAGAGCCGACATGAAGGCGGACCCTTCCGCGGACCCGGGGGGGGCCACGGCCCCTTCGGCGCGCCGCCCATGGGGCGAGCGGTGGAGAAAGCCAAGGACTTCAAGGGAACGTCCAGGAGGCTGGTGGCCTACCTGAAGCCGCGGACGCCGCAGCTGGCGGTCACCTTCCTGTTGGCCATCCTCAGCACGGTCTTCAGCATCTGGAGCCCCAAGATCATCGGCCAGGCCACCACCGCCATCTTCAAAGGCGCCATCATGAAGCTGCAGGGCGTCCCCGGCGCAGGTATTGACTTCGGCTACCTGAGTCAGCTGGTACTGTTCCTGGGCGGCCTCTACATCGTCAGCGCCCTGTTCGGCTACGCCCAGCAGTTCATCATGGCCGGCGTGGCCCAGAAGACCGTTTCCGACATGCGGCGCGACGTGGACGAGAAGCTGACCCGGCTGCCGCTCAAGTACTTTGACTCCCATACCCACGGCGAGATCCTCAGCCGCGTCACCAACGACATTGACACCATCAGCACCACGCTGCAGCAGAGCATCACGCAGCTCATCACCTCCCTCGTCACAATTGTTGGCGTGGTGGTGATGATGCTGACCATCAGCCGCCTGCTGACGCTGATCACCATCATCACCCTCCCCCTTTCCGTCCTGGTCACGGTGGCCGTGGCCAGGCGCTCGCAGGTCCACTTCAAGGCGCAGCAGCGCGAACTGGGGCTCCTCAACGGGCACGTGGAGGAGATGTTCACCGGTCACAAGGTGGTCAAGGCCTTTGGGCGGGAAAAGTGGTCCATCGACCAGTTCAACCGGGTCAACGAGCGCCTCTTCAGCGCCGCCTGGAAGGCGCAGTTCTTCTCCGGCGTCATCATGCCGCTGATGTTCTTTGTCACCAACATCGGCTACGTGCTGGTGTCGGTGGTGGGCGGCATTCTGGTCACCCGACGGGCCATTGAGATTGGCGACGTGCAGGCCTTCATCCAGTACTCCCGCCAGTTCTCCATGCCCATCACCCAGACGGCCAACATCGCCAACATCATTCAGTCGGCGGTGGCCGCTGCGGAGCGCGTCTTTGAGGTGCTGGACGAGCCCGAGCAGACGCCGGACCGCGCCGACGCCGCGGTGCTGACCGCGCCGCGGGGCGAGGTGCGGTTCGAGCATGTCCGTTTCGGCTATAGCGATGAGCACATCCTCATGGAGGACATGAACCTGGAGGCCCGTCCCGGGCAGACCGTGGCCATTGTGGGCCCCACCGGCGCCGGAAAGACGACCCTGGTCAACCTGCTGATGCGCTTCTACGAGGTACAGGGCGGCCGGATCACCGTGGACGGCGTGGACATCCGCGACCTGAAGCGCGGCGACCTGCACCGCCTGTTCGGCATGGTGCTCCAGGACACATGGCTGTTCAACGGCACCATCCGCGACAACATCGCCTACGGGCGCGAGGGAGCCACGGACGAAGAGGTGGTGCGGGCCGCCCGGGCGGCGCACGCCGACCACTTCATCCGCACCCTGCCGGACAGCTACAACACGGTCCTGAATGAGGAAGCCTCCAACATCTCGCAGGGCCAGAAGCAACTGTTGACCATCGCCCGGGCCATTCTGGCCGACCCGGCCATCCTCATCCTGGACGAGGCCACCAGCAGCGTGGACACCCGGACCGAGGTCCACCTCCAGAAGGCCATGGCCGGGCTGATGAAGGGGCGGACCAGCTTTGTCATCGCCCACCGGCTGTCCACCATCCGCGACGCCGACCTGATTCTGGTCATGGACGACGGCCGCGTGGTGGAGCAGGGGACGCACCCGCAGCTTCTGGCCAAGGGCGGCTTTTACGCCGACCTCTACAACAGCCAGTTCACGCGGGGCGACCTGGACGCCGAGGCGGTGTAGCCCGCACCCGCCAACCGCACGGGCTCCCACCCCGCCCCCCGGTGGCGGACCAGGGAGCAGGAATTGTCAGGCCATTGCGAGAAGTGAGAGGTGACTCACCAGTCACGTTTTAAGGGGGAGGTAGTACTATGGCCGAAGCCCTGTGCGGCGTTGCCACCCGGTTCATCTCCACCGACCGTCTTCAGGTACACTATCGCGAGGCCGGATCCGGCAGCGGTACGCCGGTTGTTCTGGTTCACGGCAACGTCTCTTCCAGCGCCTTCTGGGACGACCTGATGCTGGCCCTGCCGCCGGGCCAGACGCGCCATGTCCTCGACCGCTACGCCGCCAATGGGGGTCGCTACACCGAAGTGATCGTCCCCAACGCCGGCCACTCGCCGCACATCGAGCGGCAGCAGGATGTGGTCGAACGGCTGAAGGTGCACTGGGCGGCTGCAGAGCCCAGGTAACAGGTGATACAACCAAGAGGCCCCCGGCAATGGCCGGGGGTCCCTCTTCGCTAAATCGTCTCCGCCGCTGCGTCGCTGCTGCCTGTCTCTCGGGGCCGCCTCTCCGTCCCCGCAGTCTGCCCCGTTGCCTCGTCATCGTCGTCACCGGCGTAGTCCAGGTCGTCGTCCGTATCGTAAATCATCTCGCCGCAGTTGGGGCAGATGAGGTCAAGGGTGTCGTCGTCGTCGCCGCTGCCCAGCCGCTCCAGGTGGACAACGGTGCCGCAGTTCGGGCACTTCACCTCGACCACCTCCGCGTCCGCGTCCTCGTCGTCGCCGTAGAGGTCTTCTTCCACCACGGAAAGGTCCTGGTCCACGTCCTCCACGTAGCTCTCCAGTTCTTCGTGCGACCCTTTCAATTCATAGAGGGCCTCGCTCATTTCCGACAGCAGGTCGATCACCTGGGTCAGGATGCGGCCCTCCTTGCCCTGCGGATCAAGCCCCAGACCGGCTGCCAGTCCCTGCAGGTAGGCTACCTTCTGGCGCAAGTTCATATCGGCCAACGCCATACCCTCCCATGCCACCGTTGGCGCGCCGCAGGCGCACCTGCAACAAGCCTTCCCGGAAGCGGAGCCGGATATTCCTGTGGAGGCAGAGCAAGGGCCGGCTGCCAGGCAGCCGGCCCTGTATGTCCCGGGACAATCGCGGGAAGCGCTCCATTAGGCGCGGGACAGGTAGGCACCGGTGCGGGTGTCGATCTTGAGCTTGTCCCCCACGTTGATGAACAGGGGCACGGCCACCGTGTAGCCCGTTTCCAGCTTGGCCGGCTTGGTGCCGCCGGTAGCGGTGTCGCCGCGCAGGCCGGGGTCCGTCTCCGTGACCACCAGTTCCACGGTGTTGGGCAGGTCCACGCCGATGCTCTTCCCCTGGTAGAAGGTGATGTAGCACATCATGTTCTCCAGCAGGAAGTTCTTGCCGTCGCCAATCTGCTCGGCCGTGAGGGTCACCTGGTCATAGGTCTCGGTATCCATAAAGGTGTACTCGCCGCCGCTCTCATAGAGGAACTGCATTTCGCGGCGGTCCACCCGGGCCTGGCCGATCTTCTCACCGGCCCGGAACGTACGCTCCTGAACGGCGCCGGTCTGGAGGTTCTTGAGCTTGGTGCGGACAAAGGCCGCGCCCTTGCCGGGCTTGACGTGGAGGAACTCCAGCACAACCCAGACGTTGCCCTCCAGTTCAACGGTGGTGCCGGGGCGGATGTCATTGACGGAAATCACGAATAGGATACCCCCTGAAATTTCGCCCGGGTATAGCATGCCCCGGACCATGAGTTCGTCGCGGCGCCGCCGCGGGTTACAGAATGATCAGGTCCTTGGGCGAGTTGCCCAAAACGTCGTGCCCTGTCTCGGTGACCAGCACCAGGTCCTCGATGCGGACGCCGCCGAAGCCGGCGATGTAGATGCCGGGCTCAATGGTGACCATCATGCCGGGCTGCAGGACGTCGTCGCTGCGAACGGAGGCCGCCGGCCCCTCGTGGATCATCAGGCCGACGCCGTGACCCGTGCTGTGGCTGAAGGCCTCGCCGTAGCCGTAAGCGGCAATGATGTCGCGGCACGCCCTGTCCACGTCGCGGCCGGAGACGCCGGGACGCACGGCCTCAACGCCCGCCTTCTGCGCCTGCAGCACGATGTCGTAGATCTCCCGCTGCTTCTCGCTGGGCTCGCCGATCATGACCGTGCGGGTCATGTCAGAGCAGTAGCCCTGGTACATGCAGCCGAAGTCGAGGGTCAGAAAATCGCCTTTCTGCAGCACCCGGTCGCTGGCGCGGCCGTGGGGCAGCGCGGAGCGGGGCCCGGAGGCGGCTATGGTCTCAAAGGACAGGTCCTCCGCCCCCAGCTTCTTCATGGTGTACTCCAGTTCCAGGGCCACGTCGGTCTCCTTCATGCCCGGCTGGATGAAGTCCAGGATGTGCCTGAAGGCCTGGTCCGTGATGGCCTGGGCCTGGCGCATGCGGCGGATTTCCTCGGCGTCCTTGACGCGGCGGAGGCCCTCCACCAGGCCCTCCACCCCTACCAGTTCCACCGGCGCCAGGGCCTTGCCCCAGGTTTCGTACTGGGCGACCGTCCAGTAATCCCTTTCGAACCCGGCCCGGTCGATACCCAGTTCGCCCAGGGCCTGCCGGACAGAGGCGACCATGGACTCGGTGTGCGTGATGACCCGGAAGTCCGGAGCCTGGAGGGTGGCCTGCTCCGTGTAGCGGCCGTCGGTAATCAGGACGGCGGCCTGGGCGGTCACGATCAGAATGCCGGAGGAGCCGGTAAAGCCGCTGACGTAGACCCGGTTGGCATCCTTCATCACCAGCAGGGCCGGCAGCGACTGCTCGGACATCTTGGCGCGCAGGGCATGAAGCCGGTGGTTCACGCTTATTCCTCCTTGTATGCTAGCGGCAGGTAGCCGCTAGTTTACTTTTTCGGGTTGTTCACGGATGCTGGCTTTAGGCCGGTGAGGGGTGGGAGCTATTCACTCCTGCGGGGCGATGAAGGGTTAGGCC
>JBLNCQ010000045.1:0-31073 GCA_050260815.1 Bacillota bacterium | reverse complement strand
GGGGCAGCGGCCGCCTCCAACGGTGTTGTGCAGCCACAGGTAGGGGTCCGGGTTCCAGGGCTCGCCGGTGCTGCCCAGGATGCGGAGGCTGCTGAGGTCGTGCTTCCGGACCGGTTCGTAGCCGTGGGGCATGAGCGCGCGGATGAGCGTGGGCGAGACGCCCAGGTGCGTGACGCGGTGCCGCTCCACCAGGGCCCACAAGCGGTCGTAGCCGGGGTAGTCCGGCGCGCCGTCGTAGAGGAACATGGCCGACCCCAGCATCAGGGTGCCGAAAATGAGCCAGGGGCCCATCATCCAGCCGATGTCCGTGAACCAGAACATGACCTCGCCGGGATGCAGGTCAAAGTGGTGGGCGATGTCTTGCGCCGACTTGAGCGGGAAGCCGGCGTGTACGTGCAGGGCCCCCTTGGGCCTGCCCGTGGTGCCCGAGGTGTAGATGATCATGATGGGGTCCTCGGGGTCGAGGTGGGCCGTCTCGAAGGTATCGGGCCGCCCGGCTACCAGGTCGTCCCACCAGTGATCGCGGCCGTCGGTCCAGGGCACGGCGCGGCCCAGCCGGCGGACCACCACCACGTGCTGCACCGACGAGGAGAGGGAGACGGCCTCGTCAGCCGCCTCCTTCATGGCCACGGGCTGGCCCCGCCGCAGGAAGCCGTCGGCGGTGATGAGCACCTTCGCTTCGGCGTCGCTGAGGCGCGTGGCCACGGCCTGCGGCCCGTAGCCGGAGAAGATGGGCGTGAAGATGGCGCCCACCTTGGCCACGGCCATGATGGCCACCACGGTCTCCGGGATCATCGGCATAAAGATGCCCACCCGATCGCCCTGCCCCACGCCCAGGCTGGTCAGGGCATGGGCGAAGCGGTTGACCTCCCGCTGCAGCTCGGCGTAGGTGAGGGTGCGCGTGGCCCCCTCCTCGCCCTCCCAGAGGACCGCGGGCTGGTCCCGGCGGTCACCAAGGGCATGCTTGTCGACGCAGTCATTGGCCACGTTCATGCGCGCGCCGCGGAACCAGGTGGCCCAGGGCACGCCCCGCGAGAGGTCGACCACCTGCTCGTATGGCTGGTACCAGTCGATGCCCAGGTCGCGGACGACGGCGTCCCAGAACCAGGCCACGTCCTCGGTGGAGCGGCGCAGGAGCTCGTCGTAGGTGGCGATGCCGTGGCGGTCCATCAGGCGCTGCACGTTGCTCCGCCGAACCTGCTCCGGGTCGGGATGCCAGACGATGCCGGTGGGGTTCCCAGCGGCCGGGGGTTGCACCTCGCTCATGGGGAGGCCTCCTTGCGCGTGTTCGAGTAGACAAGGGCCCGCCGCCTGGGTGCGGCGGGCCCGGTCAGTAATTTGACGCGGCCCGCTGGGAATCCTTCGGTCCGACGGCGCAGGCCGGGCGGCGGAGGCGGACGCGCCGGGCACCCCGCCTTAGCTCTCGCGAGAGACGGAGATGCGGTAGCCGTCCGGGTCGGCGACGCTGAAAGCGCGGTCGCCCCAGGGCTTGTCCTCAATCGGATCGAGGACCTGCGCCCTGTCCTTGATGCCGCTGTAATAGGCGTCGATATCGGACCCGTCAAAGATCATGTAGAGCGTGATGCCATGTCCGGGACGGTCGCCAATGTCCCTGGCCGGGTTCGTGGTCAGGTCCAGGATCAGGCGGGCGCCACCCCGTTCCACGCCCAGCGTGTTTTCCCAGCGGAACCACTCGGAGAAGCCCAGCACGTCGCAGTAGAAGTGCCGGCTGGCGTCGAGGCTGCTCACGGACACGGCGGGGGCCAGGTACTTCATGGATGCGTCCTCCTTGGTGTCGACTGCGCGGGGTGCTCTCCCCAACACGGGGCGTAACGCGCCCTGCATTTTAGAAATCACTTAGTTGCCAAGAGCGACTTTTCCTTCTTTTTCAAGGGCCGGCCGCCGGAGCTAAATCGTTCTTGACCGCCTTCGACAGGGTCTGGTATGCTGATTGCGGTACAAGGAATCCTTTAATCCGGTCCCGTGAGGCCGGCAAGGAGCTTATAGTTGGCGTGTTTTGAAGCGCTGATGAAGCCTTCTTGCCGGACGGGCAGGAAGGTTTTTTTGATGCCCCGGGACCAGGATAAGCAGAGGGGGTGGCGCACGGTGCGTCCGAAGGCGGACATCATGGATGCGGAAGGTATGCGGCGGGCGCTGACCCGCATCGCTCATGAGATCCTGGAGAGCAACACCGAGGATGGGGCCCTGCAGCGCCTGGCCGTGGTGGGCATCCGCAGGCGGGGCGAGTTCCTGGCCAAGCGGCTGGCCAAGCGGCTCAAGGAGATCGAGGGCATCGACGTTCCCATTGGCATCCTGGATATCACCCTCTACCGGGACGACCTGCAGGAACGCGGACCGGACCGGGCGACGGTGCAGGAGACCGACATCCCCTTCGACGTGCGGCAGCGCCGCATCATCCTGGTGGACGACGTGCTCTACACCGGCCGGACGATACGAGCCGCCATGGACGCCCTTATC
Source organism: Bacillota bacterium (assembly GCA_050260815.1). Taxonomy (GTDB): domain Bacteria; phylum Bacillota; class Sulfobacillia; order JAMDAP01; family JAMDAP01; genus JAMDAP01. The sequence goes on along the minus strand of JBLNCQ010000045.1, from coordinate 28,595 downwards.
GACCGGGGGCGGCCGGAAGTGATCCAACTGGCGGTGCTGGTCGACCGGGGCCACCGCGAACTCCCCATCCGCGCCGATTACGTGGGCAAGAACGTTCCCACCTCGCGGCGGGAGCAGGTGGCGGTGCTGGTCACAGAGGTCGACGGCCGCGACGCGGCCCAGATCCTGGACATGGACGACACAACGTAAATCGAGAGCGAGAGCCACCCTTTAAATGCGGTCCCGTGAGGCCGCGAAGGGGAATGGTCCAGCCATGTGCAGACCAACTCCTTCGGGCCGCCGGCCGGAAGGAGTTTTTTGTTACGTGGGTATTGCCCGGGCCGCCGGGCAGGAGAGATAGCCATCATCCATTAAGGGGGAGACGCGATGAACCGGAGAACCATCGACGTAGGCGAAAGGCTGCCCTTCCTGGAGACCATTCCGCTCAGCCTGCAGCACCTCTTCGCCATGTTCGGCGCCACGGTGCTGGTGCCCATCCTGACCGGCTTTGACCCGTCCGTAGCCCTGTTCACGGGCGGCGTGGGCACGCTCATCTACATCGCCGCCACCAAGGGCAAGGTGCCGGCTTACCTGGGCTCGTCCTTCGCGGTCATCTCCGGACTGACCCTGATCAACAAGAACTGGGGCGACCCGCACGCCGCCATGGCGGGCGCACTGGCTCTGGGCCTGGTGTACGTGGCCGTGGCCCTGATCATCGGCGCCGTCGGCACGGATTGGCTGGACCGGCTCTTCCCGCCGGTGGTCATCGGCTCCGTGGTCATCATCATCGGCCTCGGGCTGGCCGGCGTCGCCGTCAACATGGCCGGTCTCACCGCCAACCCCCGCATCCCCGCCGGCAAGGAGACCGCCTGGGTGCTGACCTCGCTGTTCACGCTGGCGGTGACGGTCATCGGCTCGGTGCGGTTCCGCCGGTTTCTGGGCGTCATCCCGATCCTGATCGGCATCATCGCCGGCTACCTCTTCGCGCTGGCCCTGGGCCTGGTGGACTACAGCCAGGTGGTGACGGCCAAGTGGATTGCGCTGCCGCAGTTCGTCTACCCGGCCTGGACGCCCCACAGCCTCTCCGCCGCCGTGCTGATGGCTCCCATCGCCATCGTTCTGATTACCGAGCACATCGGCCACCTGCTGGTGACCAACAAGATCGTGGACCGCGACTTCACCAAGGACCCGGGGCTGCACCGCTCGCTGCTGGGCGACGGCCTGGCCAGCACCTTCGCCTCGCTGGTCGGCGGCCCGCCGGCCACCACCTACGGTGAGAACATCGGCGTCATGGCCATCACCCGGGTCTTCTCGGTCTGGGTCCTGGGCGGCGCTGCACTGATCGCCATCCTGCTCTCCTTCGTGCAGAAGCTGGGCGCCCTCATCCACACCATTCCGGAACCGGTCATGGGCGGCGTCTCCATCGCCCTGTTCGGCGTCATCGCCGCCGCCGGCACCCGGCTCTTCGTCGAGGCCAAGGTGGACTTCAGCGACAAGCGCAACCTGGTCCTGGCCTCGACCATCATGGTGCTGGGCGTGGGCGGTTCGCACCTCAAGCTGGGTAACTTTGAACTGGACCAGATGACGCTGGCCACGGTGACCGGCATCCTGCTCAACCTGGTACTGCCCCAGGCGGCCGAAAAGCCGGAGGGCGAGGCCGTTTCCGACGACCTGGCCCGGCAGGGGGCCGCTGCGGCCGAGGCGGACTGAAGCATGAAGCGGACGGGCCTGGCGATGAGCCGGGCCCGTTTCTTGCGCCCTGCTGCGGCAATGCGCGGCGCGGGGTGCGTGCCTGCAGCAAGGCGCCGAAATGCGCCGCGCCCGCAGCGCACCGGCGTCAAGCGGAAAGGGGGACCCGGCATGTGGCACCGCAAGGACCTGCTTGGCCTGGAGGGCCTGACCCGGCCAGAACTGGAAGCGATTCTGGACAGGGCCGAACGGCTGAAGGGCATTCTGGCGCAGCCGGAAAAGAAGCGGACCACTCTGCGAGGCAGGAGCTTGTTGACGCTCTTCTTCGAAGCCAGCACCCGCACGCGCACCTCGTTTGAGATGGCGGCGAAGTACCTTTCCGCCGACCTGACCAGCATCTCGCCGGCGAACTCCAGCACGCAGAAGGGCGAGACCCTGCTGGACACGGCGCGCAACCTGCAGGCCATGGGCTTCGACCTGGTGGTCATGCGGCACCAGTCCAGCGGCGCGCCGCAGTTCCTGGCGGAGCGCCTGGACGCCCACGTGATCAACGCCGGTGACGGCTTGCACGAACACCCCACGCAGGGGCTGCTGGACATGATGACCATCCGCGAGAGGAAGGGCCGCCTGGACGGCCTGGAGGTGGCCATCATCGGCGACATCGTGCACAGCCGGGTGGCCCGCTCCAACCTCTGGGGCCTGCGGACCATGGGCGCGCGGGTGCGGCTGGCCGGGCCCGCCACCATGCTGCCGGACGACCCGGCCGCGTTCGGCGTGGACACCTTCACCCGCCCCGAAGAGGCCCTGGAGGGCGCCGACGTGGTGATGATGCTGCGCGTCCAACTGGAGCGGCAGCAGCGGGGCCTCTTCCCAACGCCGCACGAGTACAGCCGCTTCTGGGGCCTGACGCCGGAGCGGCTGCGCCTGGCCAAACCGGACGCGCTGGTAATGCATCCCGGACCCATAAACCGCGGGCTTGAGATTCCTAGTGAGCTGGCGGACGGCGGCCAGTCTGTGATTCTGGACCAGGTGACGAACGGCGTGGCCGTGCGCATGGCCTGCCTGACCTTGCTGCTGGGGGTGGACGACGAGTGAAAAGCTGGCGGGACCTGCCGCTGCCCGAGGTTCTGGTGATCCACGGCGGCCGCGTGGTGGACCCGGCCTCCGGCCGAGACGAGATCGCCGACGTGGTGGTGGAGGAGGGCGTCATCCGCCGGGTCGGCCCCGACGCCGGCGAAGGCTACGCGCGGCGCGCCGCCGAGGACGGTGGTCGCAGCGAACGCAATGGCGCGACCCGGCCACAGGGCCCCATCCGCGTCCTGGACGCCCGCGGCCTGGTGGTGACCCCCGGCCTCATTGACATGCACGTTCACCTGCGCGAACCAGGGCAAGAATACAAGGAGGATATCGCCTCCGGCACGCGCGCCGCGGCCCGCGGCGGGTTCACCGCCGTGGCGGCCATGCCCAACACGCAGCCGGTCATCGACACCCTGCCCCTGGTGGAGTTCGTCCGCACCCAGGCGGAGCGCCGCGGCGCGGCCCGGGTCTACCCCATCGGAGCTGTGACCAAGGGCAGCCAGGGACAGGAGCTGGCGCCCCTGGGCGAGATGGCGGAGGGCGGCGCCGCCGCCTTCTCCGACGACGGCCACCCCGTCGCCACCGCGGAACTGATGCGCCTGGCCCTGCTCTACGCCGGCCAGTTCGGGCGCACCGTCATCGACCACTGTGAGGAGAAGTCCCTCACCCAGGGCGGCAGCATGCACCGCGGCCGCGTCAGCACCCTGTTGGGACTGCGCGGGATGCCGTCCAGCGGTGAGGACATCGCTGTCGCCCGCAACCTGCTGCTGGCCGAGGAGACCGGCGGCCGCCTGCACATCGCCCACCTGTCCACGGCGCGCAGCCTGGGCCTGGTGCGCCAGGCCAAGGCTCGCGGCGTGCAGGTCAGCTGCGAGGTGACGCCGCACCACCTGGTGCTTACGGAGGAGGCCCTGGAGCAGCACCGCTACGACACCAACCACAAGATGAGCCCGCCCCTGCGCTCCGCCGAGGACGTGGAGGCCCTGCGCCGCGGCCTGGCCGACGGCACCATCGACTGCATCGCCACCGACCACGCCCCGCACCACGCCGACGACAAGGAGGTGCCGTTTGCGGAAGCCGCCTTCGGCATCGTCGGCCTGGAGACGGCTCTGGGCCTGGTGCTGACCTACCTGGTGCAGCCGGGGCTGGTCACCCTCACCCGCGCGGTGGCTGCGCTGACCGTGGCCCCCGCCCGCATCCTGGGCGTGCCTGGCGGCACTCTGGCGGAAGGGGCGCCGGGCGACGTCACGATCATTGACCCCGATGCGGTCTGGACGGTCGACCCGACCGCCTTCGCCAGCCGCGGGCGCAACACGCCGTTTGGCGGCCTGCAGCTCACCGGTCGGGCCGTGCACACGGTGGTCGGCGGGCGCCTGGTCATGGCGAACGGTCAATTGAATGTCTAGGCCGTCCCACGGAATCCGAACGGAGGAGGAGTGCCATATGAGCCCAACGCCTGCTGCCCTGGTCCTCGAGGACGGCGCGGTTTTTACCGGAGAGGCCTTCGGCGCCGCCGGCTCGGCCTGCGGCGAGGTGGTCTTCAACACCGGCATGACCGGTTATCAGGAGGTCCTGACGGACCCCTCCTACGCCGGCCAGATGGTGGTGATGACCTACCCCCTGGTGGGCAACTACGGCATCAACCTGGACGACTCCGAGTCCTGGAAGCCCCACGTACGGGGCTTTATTGTGCGTGAGGTCTGCGACGAGCCCAGCCACTGGCGCTCGGTGCAGTCGCTGGACGACTACCTCAAGGCCAACCGCATCCTGGGCCTGAGCGGTGTGGACACCCGCGCCCTGACCCGCCACCTGCGCCGCCACGGCACGCTGCGCGGCGTGCTGACCACGGAGGTTGCAGCTTCCGCCGCCCCCGTGGACGCCGCGCCGCCGGTGGGCCGCGCTGCCGCTCTCCCCCCGGACCTGGTGGAGCGCCTGGCCGCAGAGGCCCGACAGGTCCGACTTGACGGCGTCGTGGCCGAAGTGACCACGCCCCGGCCGTACCGCTTCGGACTGCCGCTGCCGGTGGCTGACTCTCTGTCGGCGTCAGCCGACCGGACCCTGCGCGTGGCCGTGCTGGACTTCGGCGTCAAGCAGAACATCCTGCGCGAACTGGTGCGGCGCGGCTGCGAGGTGACCGTCCTACCGGCGACCACTCCCGCCGCCGACGTGCTGGCGCGGCACCCCGACGGCGTCCTGCTGTCCAACGGCCCCGGCGACCCCAAGGACGTGCCCGAAGCCGTTGAAACGACGCGCGCTCTGCTTGGCCGTGTGCCCATCTTCGGCATCTGCCTGGGCCACCAGGTCCTGGCGCTGTCGCTGGGGGCCGACACCTACAAGCTGGGCTACGGTCACCGCGGCAGCAATCATCCCGTGAAGGATTTGGCGACCGGGCGCATAACCATCACCACTCAAAACCACGGCTACGCCATCCGCGACGAATCCCTGGCCGATCTTCCCGTTGCCGTCACCCACCGCAACCTCAACGACCGCACCGTGGAAGGCCTGCGCCACCTGAACCTGCCGGCCTTCTCCGTGCAGTACCACCCCGAGGCCGGCCCCGGCCCCCAGGACAGTGACCAGCTCTTCGACGCCTTCCTTCAGCAGATGCGGGATTTCCGGAGCGATGCGGCCCGCAGGGGTGCAGACCGCACCGGCGGGATGGACGCAGGCACGCCCGGCGCCGGCACCGGGGCGGAGCGAGATAGGTGCCGGGTGCTCTGTAACACTAGGGAGCGCTGAGAACCAACCGGCCGCCGTGCAGGAGGGAAACCATGCCCAAGGACCCGACGCTCAAGAAAGTCATGGTGATCGGCTCCGGTCCCATCATCATCGGGCAGGCGGCCGAGTTCGACTACGCCGGCACCCAGGCCTGCCAGTCGCTGCGCGAGGAAGGGCTGGAGGTGGTGCTGGTCAACTCCAATCCCGCCACCATCATGACCGACCCGGCCATGGCCGACCGCGTCTACGTGGAACCTCTAACCCCGGAGTACGTGGCCGAGGTCATTGCCCGCGAACGCCCCGACGGCCTCCTGCCGACCCTGGGCGGCCAGGTGGGCCTCAACCTGGCCGTGGAGCTGGCGCGCCAGGGCGTGCTGCAGCGGCACGGCGTGCGCCTGCTGGGGACGCCGTTCGAAGCCATCCAGAAGGCGGAGGACCGGGAGCTTTTCAAGGCCACCATGGCGGCCATCGGCGAGCCTGTGCCGGAGAGCCGCATCGTCCATCAGGTCAGCGAAGCCTTGGAGTTTGCGGAGGCCATCGGCTACCCGGTCATCGTGCGCCCGGCCTACACTCTGGGCGGCACCGGCGGCGGCCTGGCCGACAACCCGGACGACCTGGAGGCAATCACGCGCCGCGGCCTCAAGCTGAGTCCCGTCGGCCAGTGCCTGATTGAACGCAGCGTGGCCGGCTACAAGGAAGTGGAATACGAGGTCCTGCGCGACGGCCAGGACAACGCGGTCATCGTCTGCAACATGGAGAACGTTGACCCGGTGGGCATCCACACCGGAGACTCCATCGTGGTGGCCCCCAGCCAGACCCTCTCCGACAAGGAGTACCAGATGCTCCGCTCTGCCTCGCTGCGCATCATCCGCAGCCTGGGCATCCAGGGCGGCTGCAACGTGCAGTTCGCGCTGGACCCGAAGAGCCAGCAGTACTACGTAATTGAGGTCAACCCGCGCGTCAGCCGCAGCTCGGCGCTGGCCTCCAAGGCCACGGGCTATCCCATCGCCAAGGTGGCGGCCAAGATCGCCATTGGCCTGGGCCTCGATGAAATCGTCAACCCGGTGACCGGCTCGACCACAGCGGGATTCGAGCCGGCCCTTGACTACGTCGTCGTGAAGATTCCCCGCTGGCCCTTCGACAAGCTGACCACCGCCCAGCGCTCACTGGGCACGCAGATGAAGGCCACCGGCGAGGTGATGGCCATCGAGCGCACCTTTGAAGCCGCGCTGCTGAAGGCCGTCCGCTCCGTGGAGCTGGGACGCATGGGCCTCTGGCACCCGGGCCTGGCGGCAGTGGAAGAGGAGGAGCTGACGCGGCGGCTCACGGCCGCCGACGACGAGCGCCTCTGGCTGGTGGCCGAGGCCCTGCGGCGCGGCCGGCCCGTCGAGAAGGTGTCGGAGCAGACCGGCATCGACCGCTACTTCGTGGAGCGGGTGGCGCGCATCGTCCGCATGGAGCGGGAGCTTCGGGCCATCGCTGAAGGTGGCGCCGCCGGCACACCGTCGCTGCCGGCGCCGCCGGGACAGCCGGCCGGCAGCAAGCAGACCTCCGCGGCCCCGCCCGGGCCAGGTGAGCCTCTGCCGCCGGACCTGCTGCGGCGGGCCAAGCGCCTGGGCCTGGCGGACGCGCAGATTGCGGCCCTGGCAGGTACTACGGAGGACGACGTGCGCGCCCAGCGTCTGGGCCGCGGCATCGGAGGCGTCTACAAGATGGTGGACACCTGCGCCGCCGAGTTCGAAGCCGCCACGCCGTACTACTACGCCACCTACGAGGGTGAGGACGAACTGGCGCCGTCGGGCCGGCCCAAGGTCCTGGTGCTGGGGTCCGGCCCCATCCGCATCGGCCAGGGCATCGAGTTTGACTACGCCTCGGTGCACGCCGTGAAGGCCATCCGGGCGTCCGGCCGCGAGGCCCTGATCATCAACTGCAACCCGGAAACCGTCTCGACCGACTTTGACACGGCCGACAGGCTCTTCTTCGATCCCCTGGCCCTGGAGGACGTGCTCAACGTCATCGACTCGGAGCAGGCTCAGGGCGTCATCTGCCAGTTTGGCGGCCAGACGGCGATCAACCTGGCGGGGCCCCTGGCAGAGCGGGGCGTGACAGTCCTGGGCACGCCGGTGGCGGAGATGGACCGGGCCGAGGACCGGCGCAAGTTCGACGCCCTGCTGCAGGAGGTCGGCGTGCCGCGCCCCGCCGGCGCGGCCGTGACCAGCGCCCCAGAGGCCCTGGAGGTCGCCTCCAGCATCGGCTACCCGGTGCTGGTGCGGCCCTCCTACGTGCTGGGCGGCCGGGCGATGGAGATCGTCTACACGCCTGACGAGCTGGTGGACTACATGCACCGCGCCGTGTTGGTCTCCCACGACCGACCGGTGCTGGTGGACCGCTACCTCTCCGGCGTCGAACTGGAGGTGGACGCCGTCGCCGACGGCGAGGACGTCCTGGTGGCCGGCATCATGCAGCACGTGGAGAGGGCGGGGGTCCACTCCGGCGACTCCATTGCCGTCTACCCCACGCAGGGCGTACCCGAGACAGTGCGGCGCCAGGTTGTCGATCATACGGTCACGCTGGCCAGGGCCTTGCAGGTTCGCGGCTTGATTAACCTGCAATTCGTGGCCGTCGGCGATGACGTCTACGTCCTGGAGGTCAACCCCCGCTCCAGCCGCACGGTGCCGTATCTGACCAAGGTGACCGGCCTGCCCATCGTCACGCTGGCGACGCGGGTTATCCTGGGTGAGTCGCTGGCGGAGATGGGCTACAGCGCCGGGCTGTGGCCCGAGCCGCCCCACGTGGGCGTGAAGGCGCCGGTGTTCTCCTGGTCCAAGCTGCTGCAGGTGGATACGGCCCTGGGCCCGGAGATGAAGTCGACGGGCGAGGTGATGGGCCTGGGCGACACATACGCGGAGGCGCTGTACAAGGCGCTGCTGGCGGCGGGCATCGCGCCGCCGGAGGGCAAGCCAGTGCTGATCACCGTGGCCGACCGCGACAAGGCGGAGGTGCTGGAGGTGGCCCGAGGCCTGGCGGCGCACGGCCACACCATCTACGCCACGGCCGGCACCTGCAAGTACCTGCTGCAGAACAGGGTTTCCGCCGAGCCGGTGTACAAGCTGAGCGAGGGCTCCACCGAGATCCTGGACCTGATTCGCGGGGGTACGGTGGGCCTGGTGGTCAACACCATGACCCGCGGCCGCGCCCCGGAGCGCGACGGCTTCCAGATCCGCCGCACCGCGGTGGAGCACGGCATCGCCTGTCTCACGTCCCTGGACACGGCCCAGGCCCTGCTGACGGTCATGGCGGGAGGGGTAGGGGGGGCAGCGGTGGACCCGGCTGCAGTGCGGGACAACTGGGCGGCAGCCCAGGACAGCCAGCCTGCAGCCGCCGGGAAGGCGGTCGGCCACGCCTTCCTGCGGGTGCGGTCACTGCAGGAGTACCAGGCGCAGGCGGCGCCGCTGCCGGGGGGCGCGCAGCGGTGAGGCGGCCCAATCCGCTTGACTTCTACGAATGGCTCCGGCCGCTGTTCTTCACCATGGACCCGGAGCGGGCCCACCAGTTGGTCTACGGGACGCTGGGCTCGTCCAGCCACCTTCCGCCTGTTCTGGCATCCCTTGCCCGGCGCTACACGTGGCACGACCCGCTGCTGAGCCAGGAGCTGTGGGGCCTGCAGTTCGACGGCCCCGTCGGGCTGGCCGCCGGCTTCGACAAGGAGGCCCGGGCCATCCCGGCCCTCGCCGCCCTTGGGTTTCACTACGTCGAGGTGGGCACCGTCACGCCCCGACCGCAGCCCGGCAACCCCAAGCCGCGACTGTTTCGCCTTCCGGCCGATGGCGCCCTGGTCAACCGCATGGGCTTCAACAATGAGGGCATGGAAGCGATGGCCCGTCGCCTCGGAGCCTGGCGAAGGCGGCCGGTGAAGGCCCGCGTGCCGGTCGGCGTCAACCTGGGCAAGAACAAGGACACGCCCCTGGAGCGGGCCGCGGAGGACTACCTGGCCGGCCTGCGGCGGCTGTACGGTCTCGCCGACTACCTGGTGATCAACGTCAGCTCGCCCAACACGCCCGGCCTGCGTCTTCTTCAAGAGGCGGACGCCCTGCGGGAACTCTTGACGGTCCTACTTCAGGAAGGGCAGGAGCAGGCACTGAGGAACGGCCTCATGCCTCGTCCCCTGCTGGTGAAGCTGGCCCCCGACCTCTCGCCGGGCGAGCTGGAGGCGTCCGTGGGCGCGGCCCTGGACGCGGGCGTCAGCGGTGTCATCGCCACCAATACCACCTCGTCGCGGGAGGGCCTGCGTTCCGTCGGCGTACCCCTGGACGGCGGCCTGTCGGGACGCCCCCTGCGCAGCCGGGCCAACGCCATGGTGACGGCCATCCGCCGCCTGGTGGGGCCGAAGCTGCCCATCATCGGCGTGGGGGGTATCTTCACCGGCGCCGACGCCTACGAGCGCATCCGCTGCGGCGCCAGCCTGGTGCAGGTCTACACCGGCTTCATCTACCGCGGGCCGACCCTGGCTTCGGATGTTGCCCGCGAGCTGGGACTGCTGCTCCGGCGAGACGGATTCGACCACATCGCCGATGCCGTGGGTGTGGACATCCATTGACACCCGCGCTCAGAGAAAGCCTGATGGGAGAGGATTGAATCGTGACAGGTCATACCGCCGGTCCGCGCAGCCTTGGAGACCCGCGCAGCGCCAGAGACCGCCTCATCCTGGCCCTGGACGTTCCGACGCCGGAAGAGGCCCTGGCCCTGGCCGGCCGCTTCCGGGGCCGGCTGGCCTGGGTCAAAGTGGGCATGGAGCTCTTCACCGTAGGCGGACCCAGCCTGGTGCGGCAAATGGGGGACAGGGGACTGAAGATCTTCCTCGACCTCAAGTTCCACGACATCCCCAGCACCGTGGCCCGCGCCACCGCAGCGGCAACCGAGCTGGGCGTGGCTATGTTCAACGTCCACGCCGCGGGCGGCCGGGAGATGATGGCGAGCGCGGTCGACGCCGCCCGCAGCCGGGCCTCCGCCCTGGGTATTGCGCCGCCGCTGGTGATTGCCGTGACCGTCCTGACCAGCATCGACCAGGGCACACTCAACCGGGAGGTCGGCCTTGCCGGCGGCGTGGCGGACCACGTGGAGCGCTTTGCCCTGGCTGCCCGGGATGCCGGGTGCGACGGCGTGGTGGCCTCGCCGCTGGAGGTGCAGCGCATCAAGTCCGTCTGCGGCCCAACCTTTATTGCCGTTACACCTGGGGTGAGGCCGAGCGGCAACGACGCCGGCGACCAGCGCCGCACCCTGACCCCCGCCGAGGCGCTGAGGGCGGGCTCGGACTACCTGGTGGTCGGCCGGCCGGTCACACGGGCCGCGGACCCGGTAGCCGCCCTGGAGAGCATCCTGTCCGAGATGGAGGAGGCCACCGCCCATGCCTGACAAGAGCGAGCTTGCTCCCCTGGCGCCTAATGAGGTGCTGCAGCTGCTTCGCGATTCCGACGTCCTGATGGAGGGTCATTTCCAGTTGACCTCCGGCCGGCACAGCGACCGTTTCATGCAGACCTCCCGCGTCTGGCAGCACCCGGAGCGCGCAGCCAGGCTGGGACAGGCTCTGGCCGGCAAGGTGCTGAGCCAGCTTGGTGCTGCCGCGTTCCGCTCGGTTATGGGTCCGGCCATGGGCGGCATCATCCTGGGCTACGAGGTGGCCCGCGCCCTGCGCCTCCGTGCTATCTACGCCGAGAAGGAAGGCGACCGGATGGTGATCAAGCGGGGCTTTCAGGTCAGTCCGGGCGAGCGCTTTCTGGTTGTGGAGGACGCCCTGACCACCGGAGGATCGGTGCTCAAGGCCATCGAGGCCCTGCAGGCCGCCGGTGGCGTACCGGTGGCAGTGGGCGTGGCCGTGGACCGTTCGCGGGGCAGGCTGAGTCTGGGCGTCCCCATGATCAGCCTGATGGAGCTTGGCATCCCGTCCTACGAGCCGCGGGACTGCCCGCTGTGCCGCGCCGGCCTGCCCCTGGTGAGGCCGAAGGCGATGGCCGCTGGTCCTGAGTGGGCGGGAAGAACAGAATAGCGATTGGCCATAGGCATACAGGAGGCGCGCAGCATGGTCTGCGCGCCCCGTTCATTTCCCTGCTCACCCTCCTGTTTATAACGGTTCCAAACAACGCCCCACAGAGCATCGGAGGAAAACCTGACAGACGCCCGACATTTGCAAAGTTACGATAACGATAACCTAGGAAAAGCGGAATGACCAACTGAGGAAACCGAAGAGGGGGAGAGCCCAGTCATGAAAAAGAGGCCCTACTGGCTGGCCGGAGGTGCGGCCGCACTGGTCCTGGCCGTGGTGCTGATCGTCGCCAGCATTACCAGTGCAGGTGGCGGCAGCGGCAGCACCCAGCCGACTCCGACCGACATGGCCGGCATGAACCACGACAGCGCCCCCACTCAATCCATGAGGCCCCACGAATACACTCCCACCGAGGGCAAGGGCGGCCAGATGCTGTCCTACACCCTGGACGGCGACACCAAGGTCTTCGAACTGACGGCCAAGGAAGTCATGTGGGAAGTCAGCCCCGGGAGGCAGGTCCAGGCCTGGACCTGGAACGGCACGGTGCCCGGTCCCGTCATCCGCGTCACTGAGGGCGACCGGGTGCGCATCATCGTCCATAACGAACTGCCTGAGCCCACCACGCTGCACTCCCACGGCCTGGACGTTCCCTTTGAAATGGACGGCGTGTCGGGCGTGACCCAGGACCCCATCCCGACCGGCGGTACGTTCACGTACGAGTTTGTGGCCAAGCCGGCCGGCACCCACTTGTACCACTCCCACCACAACAGCGCCAAGCAGGTCTCCATGGGCCTCTACGGCGCCTTTATCGTGGATCCCAAGAAGACCGACATCAAGGCCGACCGCGACTACACCATGACCATCGGCGATGCGGGCCTGGGCTTCACGCTGAACGGCAAGTCGTTCCCGGCCACGGAGCCCCTTCAGGCGAAGATGGGGGAGACCATCCGCCTGCGCCTCATCAACGTCGGCGAGATGATCCACCCCATGCACCTGCACGGCCAGCCGTTCACCGTCATCGCCAAGGACGGTTACCCCCTGCCGCAGCCGCAGAAGATGGACACCGTCACCGTCGCCCCCGGTGAGACCTACGATCTGATCATCAAGCCCAACGGTCCGGGCAACTGGGCCTTCCACTGCCATATCCTGACCCACGCCGAGGACGCCCAGGGCATGATGGGCCTGACCACCACCCTGAACGTGGCGCCTTAATGCCGCGCCATGAGTGCGTTGTCGACTGATAGTAAGGCCGTCGGTTTGACCCGACGGCCTCGTGTTGTCCGACAACGCGGACCCCGGACGAGCGCACCGTCGAGTCCTGACGAGCTGCTAGCCAGGAAAACGAAGAGCGTGAAAGGGGGCCGTCAGGCCCCCTTTCAGAAAGGGGGCCGTCAGGCCCCCTTTCAGTGTTCGCTCCGCAGTCTCTCTGCCTGCTCCGGGTCCGGCGTGACGAACAGCGTGCGCTGGTGGTCGTAGATGACCATGCCCGGCTTGGCACCGGCGGGTTTGCGCACATGGCGCCGGCGCGTGTAGTCCACCGGCACCTGACCGGACTGACGGCCCTTGCTGTAGTAGGCCGCCAGGCCGGCCGCCTCGCGGATGGCCGCTTCCGGCGGATCCTCGCCGGGGTCCTTCAGAATGACGTGCGACCCCGGGATCTCCTTGGTGTGGAACCAGAGGTCGTTGTCGTCGGCATGGCGCAGGGTCAGCCAGTCGTTCTGGCGGTTGTTGCGCCCGACCAGCACCAGGTGGCCGGTGGTGGTGGTGAAGCGAAAAGGGGAGGAGCCGTCACCTGGGCGGCCCTTGCCGGGACCGGCGCCGGAATCGGCCTTGCCCCCGGCCTGCCGGCCCTTCTTGCGAGCAGCACCGGAGCCGCCCCTGCCCCCCGCACCGGCGTGGGTTTCGCGTCCACCGCCGTTGGTTGCGCCCTCCATGTACCCTTCGCCCACCAGTTCGCGGCGGATCTCCTCCAGGTCGGCGCGGCTCTCCGCCTGCTCCACGGTGGACATGACCTGCTCCAGGTAGGCCACCTCGGCCCGGCTGCGCTCGGCCTGCTCACCCGCCGCCTTCAGCGTGTTGCGGGCCCGGGTGTAGCGGCGAAAGTAGCTCTGGAGGTTCTCGGCCGGGGTGCGGTGCGGGTCCAGCGGGATGGCGCGCTGCCCGCCTTGGGGGTCATAGTAGTTGTCCACCGTGATCTCGGTCATGCCGGGCCGGACCGCGTGGAGGTTGGCGGTCAGCAGTTCGCCCACCTGGCGCAGGTCGTCGGCATCCGCCGCCTGCCGCAGTGACTCCTCCTGGAGGCCCAGCTTACGACGGTTGCGCTCCAGCTCCTTGGCGACGCGGGCCCGCAGAGACTGGCGCGCGCCCTCCAGGCGCTGGGCTTCTTCCTGCTCGCCGTAGACCTGGTCCAGGCAGGCCGAGAGGTCCAGGCACGACGCGTGCGGGACGCCCTGTGCGTTCAGGTGCTCCAGGGGAAAGGGGGCGACCAGGTCGCCACCCTTGCCGCGCCGGTAGCGCGCGGCCTGCCAGGGCCCGTGGTCGGCGCGCTGCGCCAGTCGCAGAACCGCTCGCGCCAGGTCGGCCCAGGCGTCGGCAGGAAGTTCGCGGGCCGCCACCGCTTCGGGGATGCCGGCCAGGTGGGCCGCTTCGGCCGCCATCTCCGGCCCCAGCCCATCGACCTGACGGAAGAGGGCGTCAGCCACCAGGCGCTCCTGCTGCCCGGCGCGCTCCCGCAGGGCGGCCGCCAGGGCATTGGGGTCGGACAGCGGGTCCAGCTTGTCCTGCGGTGGCGGAGCCATGTAGGGTCGACCCGGCAGGATCTCACGGTAGCGGTTGACGGATTCCGGCACGCGCTTGAGGCTGTCGACGATGCGCTCCGAGCCGTCCGGCCGGGGCTCCAGCAGGAGCAAGTTGCTGTGCTTGCCCATGCACTCCACGGCCAACACCAGTTCGGTCGGGTTGCCCAGCTCATCGGTGACGGCGCAGCGCAGGCGAATGATACGCTCCCAGCCGGGCTGCTCCACGCCCAGAACGCGGGCGCCTTCCAGGCGGCGACGCAGGAGCATGCAGAACGCCGGCGGCGTCTGGGGGTTCTCGCGCTCAAGCCCGGTGATGTGCAGGCGAGGCCGGCCCGGGTTGGCGGAGGCAATCAGCCGGAAGTTGCCCTGGGGCGTGTAGGTGTGCAGCACCAGGTCCAACTCGGTGGGCTGGTAGACCTTGTTGATGCGCCCCCGCTGCAGGGCGGGGTCCAGCTCGCGCACCAGGGCTCGTATGGTGAGGCCGTCCATGTCATCTTCCTTCCTCGGCTGGGCCGGCGCCCGGACGCGCCGGACCATAGCCGGCGCGTCGCGGCGGCGGCGCCAGGAGTAGCAGCACAACGGCGGCCCCCAGCACCGCGTCGCCCAGGTTCACGATCACAGGCGGATATCCCAGCAGCAGCCAGTGCTCCCAGGCCCAGTGGGCCGCCAGGGCCAGCACCTCTCGGATCACCAGCGGCGGCAGCACCAGTACTTGCGACTCTGTGCCGTAGGGCATGGCGGGAAGGCCCACATCGTGAGCAATCAGCATGGCTCTGTGCAGGTGGTAGCCGTGGGTGATGACCACGGCCGTCTGCCATCCGCGCTTCTCCATTATAGCCAAAGCGTTCCCCAGGTTGGACGCCGTGCTGGTGCTGGTCTCGTCCAGTGCCAGGGCGTCGCGCGAAAGGCCGAACCGGCGCTGCAGGTAGCGGGCCCCCGCTTCCGCCTCGGATATCGTTCCCCCGCTGTCCACGGCGCCCGTCAGGATGATGTGGTGGACGCGCCCCTGCTGGTAGAGCGCAGCGGCGGGACCCAGGCGCTCCGCCAGGGCCGGGCTGGGTTGCCTTGCCTGCGCCCCCACAACGCTGCCCGCGCCGCCGCGCCTCGCCGTGGGACCGATCATGCCCCGACGCCCCCCGCCGCGGCATGACCCCTGGCCGTGCTCCATACACATGGAGTTGGGGGGCCGGGACACTCGCGGACGGCAATGCCGATTCAACAGTGAGCCGGCCCCGCCAGGTCATCCCGCCTGCCCGGAGGGGCAGTGCACGGGCAGGGGAGAGGAGCCCAGCGTGGAGCAAAGAGCATGGCATACGCTCGAGCCCCAGGAGATTGCCGCGGTCCTGAACACCCATCTGGGCCAGGGCCTCACGGCGCAGCAAACGCAGCAGCGACTGGAGCAGGTTGGGCCCAACCGGCTGACGGAGAGCCGGCGGATCTCGCCCTGGAAGCTGCTGGTCCAACAGTTCCAGGACTTCATGGTGCTGGTCCTGCTGGGGGCCACCGCCGTGTCCTACCTGCTGGGGGAGATCTCCGATGCCATCACCATCGTTGCCATTGTGGTACTTAACGCCATCCTGGGCTTTGTTCAGGAGTACCGGGCGGAACGGTCCCTCGAAGCCCTGAAGGCGCTGGCCGCCCCGAAGGCGCGGGTCGTGCGGGACGGTGAGCCGCAAGAGGTCCCGGCGGACCGGTTGGTGCCGGGCGACATACTGCTCCTGGAGGCTGGCGACCGCCTGGCCGCGGACGGCCGCCTCACCGAAGCCGTGAACCTGGAGGTCGAGGAGTCCGCCCTGACCGGCGAGTCGCTGCCCGTGCGCAAGCGGCTGGCCGTTCCCGACGCGCCCGACTCTCCCCTGGGCGACCGCAAGAACATGGTCTACCTGGGCACCGCCGTGACCCGCGGCCGCGGCCGCGCCGTGGTGGTGGGCACCGGCATGGCCACCGAGATGGGCCGCATTGCCGGCCTGATTCAGGAGGCGGAGGAGGGGCAGACGCCCCTGCAGCGTCGACTGGACCAGCTCGGCAAGGTCATGGTGGCTGTGTCACTGGGGGTCTGCGCCCTGGTGGTGGTGGCCGGCGTGCTGCGGCAGGAGCCGGTTATGGCCATGTTCCTGTCCGGCGTCAGCCTGGCGGTGGCCGCCATGCCGGAGGGTCTGCCGGCCATCGTCACCGTAGCCCTGGCCCTGGGCGTGCAGCGCATGATCAAGGGCAACGCCATTGTCCGCAAGCTGCCGGCGGTGGAGACGCTGGGCTGCGCCACGGTCATCTGCTCCGATAAGACCGGCACCCTGACCAAGAATGAGATGACCGTCAAGTCCATCTACGCCGGCGGCCACTGGTACGCCGTGAGCGGCGATGGCTACCGCCCCTGGGGTCACTTTAGCCGGGACGGGAAAGACGTGGCGTCGGACAAGGACCCGGCCTTGCAGGCCACGCTGCTGGGCGGCGCCGTCTGCAACAATGCCAAGCTGGTCAGGGCGAAGCCCAGGGCGCGCGGCGCGCGCGCGCTGCTGAACCTCGCCTGGCGGTCCAGCGAGGAATGGCAGGTGCAGGGCGACCCCACCGAGGGGGCCCTGCTGGTGGCGGCGGCCAAGGCCGGCCTGGACCGCGAGGCCACTGGCCGCGAACACCGGCGGGTGGCGGAGATTCCCTTCGAATCGGAGCGCCGATGTATGACGGTGATCACCCGGGGGAGACGCGGGTCGTTCACGGCCCACGTGAAAGGTGCGCCGGATACTATCTTGGATCTCTGCACCCACGTCTTGGAGAACGGGCGCGCCAGGGCCCTGGACGACCGCACCCGGGCCGCCATTCTGCGCGCCAACGAGGACATGGCCGACCAGGCCCTGCGGGTGCTGGCCGTGGCCGTGCGCCACCTGGACACGCTTCCGGACGACGTTACGCCGGAAGCGGTGGAGGGGGGACTCACCTTCGTTGGCCTGATGGGGATGATCGACCCGCCGCGGCCGGAGGTCGTCTCCGCCCTGCAGAAGTGCCGCACCGCCGGCCTCAAGGCCGTCATGATCACGGGAGATCACCGCGCCACCGCCGTGGCCATCGCCAGGCAGCTCCGCCTGCTGCCGCCAGGAGGGCGGTCGCTGACCGGCCGTGAGCTGGATGCCCTGTCGGACCAGGAACTGTCCGACCTTGTGGAGGACACGTACGTCTACGCGCGCGTCTCGCCCCAGCACAAGTTGCGCATCGTGCGGGCCCTGAAGTCCCGGGGCCATATTGTGGCGATGACCGGCGACGGCGTCAACGACGCCCCCGCTGTGAAAGAGGCCGACATCGGCGTGGCCATGGGCCGCAACGGCACCGACGTCACCAAGGAGGCCAGCGCCATGATCCTGGCCGACGACAACTTTGCCACCATCGTCCGCGCCGTGGAGGAGGGGCGCGCCATCTATGACAACATCCGCAAGTTCATACGCTACCTACTCTCCTGCAATATCGGCGAGGTGCTGGTGATGTTCCTCTCCGCCGTCGTGGGGCTGCCGCTTCCCCTGCTGCCCATCCAGATCCTCTGGGTGAACCTGGTGACCGACGGGCTGCCGGCCATGGCCCTGGGCGTGGACCCGGCGGAGCCGGATGTCATGCGCCGCCCGCCGCGTCACCCTAACGAGAGTGTCTTCTCCCGCGGCCTTGGCCGCCGCATCGCCATCCGCGGCGTGCTGATCGGCGGGCTGACCCTGGGGCTCTTCGCCTACAACTACCTGATGTTTCACGACCTGACCCACGCCCGCACCGTTGCCTTTGCCACCCTGGTCATGTCCCAGCTGTTCCACGTCTTCGACGCCCGATCCGAGCGGCGCTCGCTGTTCGAAGTGGGGCTCTTCACCAACCCCTTCCTGCTGGTGGCCGTGACAATCTCCACATCCATGCTGCTGCTGGTCATCTACCACCCCAGTCTGGCGAAGGTCTTCCAAACCGTCCCCCTGAGCTTCCCCGACTGGGCGCTGGTGGTGCTGTTCGCCGGGGCCGCCCAACTGTCCATCTGGGTCCGGCGCTTTCTCTTCATGCAGCCGCGGGCCCGAGCCCGGTCGGGGGCCTGGGACGACCGGCGCAAGGTGGCGTGAGCGTCTTGGGCAAAAGCCGAAGGCTGGCAGCGTCGGGAGGCGGTGAGCAGGTTGAACCTGCCCACGTGTCCTTGTCGACTGTTCGCTCCAAACCGAGACGCCGCGACGGCAGGAAGGCCTGTCCCCGCTGACGAAAACCCGGTCCACAATCCGACCCGCGGTCACCCGCTTGTCTGGTCACCGGACGGCCGGTACCTGCTGGTGAGGAGTGGCGACATCCTGGATATACGTACCGGCGCCACGGTGCTGAAGTCGTCCAGTTACCACCGCTACGTGGCCATACCCGGTGTGGGCGTGGGCGACATTACCGGCAAGGTGTTCTTCAAGCTGGACAAGAACCTGGGCCTCCCCGTCGGGTGGACTCCGTCCGGCGCCCTCATCCTGGCCAAAGGCCGCTCGCCTGGTGACGAGAACGACGTAAAGCCGACGAGCTAGTCCGCCCCATTCCCGGGCAAGCTCCTTCGGAGTAGGGTACTTCGGGCGGCGGCTGGGAGGGCCGCGCCTGGTCTGGAGTCCCGGCGCCGTTTGTGATATGGTTCTGTTCAGATGCTCCGGCCGAAGGGCAGCGCCCCCGGTCGGTGAGAGTGAGGTACCACCGTGAACGCGTTTCGCTTCACCAAGATGGAAGGACTGGGGAACGACTATATCTACGTGAACGGCTTCGAGGAGAAGCTGGACCCGAAGGACTACCCCGCCATCTCCCGCGCCGTCTCGGACCGCCACTTCGGAGTTGGCGCCGATGGCCTGATCATGATCCTGCCGCCCACTGCCCCGGGAGCCGACGGCCGGCCGGGAAACCCGGACGAGGCCGACTTCCGGATGCGCATCTTCAACGCCGACGGCAGCGAGGCCGAGATGTGCGGCAACGGCATCCGCTGCTTTGCCAAGTACGTCTATGACCGCGGCCTGACCACCCGGGCTGAGCTGCGCGTGCTGACCGGCGCCGGTGTGATCCGGCCGCGACTCATGATTGAGAACGGCAAGGTGGCGAAGGTCCGCGTGGATATGGGCGAACCGCGGCTGCGCCGTTCCCTCATCCCCATGGCGGGTGACGAGGCGGAGCAGGTGGTAGGCGAGGCGCTTGCCGTGGACGGCGAGGAGTACACGCTGACCGCCGTCTCCATGGGCAACCCGCACGTCGTTGCCTTTACGGACGACGTGGCCGGGGTGGACCTGGAGCGCGTCGGCCCCAAGCTGGAGCGCCACCCGGCCTTCCCCAACCGGACCAACGTGCACTTCGCCCAGGTGCTGGGCGCCGGGGAGATTCGCATGCGGACCTGGGAGCGCGGATCCGGCATCACCCTGGCCTGCGGCACCGGCGCCTGCTCCGTGGCGGTGGCCTCGGCCCTGAACGGGCGCACCGGCCGGCACGTGCTGATCCACCTGCAGGGCGGCGACCTGGAGGTGGAGTGGTCCGAACAGGATAACCACGTCTACATGACAGGTCCCGCCACAGAAGTCTGTGACGGGACGTTTCTGAAGCCCTGGTGAGACATCACCAGGGTTCTCAGTTGGGGCGTTCAGTTCTTCCTCACACGCTTCATCCCTAGCTTCCGGCAGATCCTGATCAGGTGGCCCCACGTCAGGACATACCCCATGATCAGAGCCCCAGTAAGGCCCGGAGTTGGGCCTCATCCCCCTCGCAGCGCAGCACCCGTCGCAGATAACCCCAGTGATGGCGGCGCCCCGAGTTTGGGTTAAGGTAAAAGGCAGGGTCGGAGAAGAAGTCGGACGCGTACTCCACCAGAGCCTTCAGAAGGCTGGATTCTGCCTCGGCCTTGGTGTGGCCCACGCCGTGGACATGGACTTCCGGAATCACGAGGGACCACGAACGGACCTTGCCCACCGTTTTTCCTTCCGAGTCTTGGAGAGCATCCCCCGGCCGGTCGAGGACTTCAACCGAAAGGGCGTATTCTTTGGCAACAAGTTCATCGAGGAGCCAGGTCGGTACAAGCGAAACCGATCCTTGATTACGCTTGGCATCTCGTATGAGGATCTCAGTACCCGCGGAGGCGGTCCGCCGCAATTCGGTGAATCGGTTTTTGGCAGTTGCCACGCTATATGCAGGTAATGCCCCCATAGTGATCGGACCCCTTCCTGACTTGGGCAACTTGTGTTCACCTCCACCATATCATATTATGGCCATAATGGCCATAATGCTTCAGGAGTCTCCTACTGAGAGTTTCGACTATGCAGCACAGCAGGGAGGACCCCAATAACATGCGCACAGCCAGCCGTATTGCCCAGGTTCCGCCGTACCTCTTCGCCCAGATCGACAAGAAGAGAGCGGAGGTGGCCGCCCGCGGGGTGGACATCATCTCGCTTGGCATTGGCGACCCGGACCAGCCCACGCCCAAGAACGTGGTGGACCGGGCCGTGGCCGAGGTTCAGAACCCCAAGTGGCACCGCTACCCGGACTACGACGGCTCACCCCAGTTCCGCGAGGCCGCGGCTGCCTTCTATCACAGGCGGTTCGGCGTTAGCCTGGACCCCAAGAAGGAGGTCCTGGCGCTCATCGGCTCCAAGGAGGGCCTGGCCCACCTCATCTGGGCCTTCGTCGACCCCGGCGACGTGGTGCTGGTGCCGGACCCCGCCTACCCGGTCTACAAGACCCACACCATCCTGGCCGGCGGTACCCCCTACATCATGCCGCTGACCCGGGAGAACAGCTTCCTGCCTGACTTTAACGCTATCCCTGAGGACGTGGCGCGCCGAGCCAAGCTGATGTTCCTCAACTACCCCAACAACCCGACCGCAGCAACGGCCGATCTGGCCTTCTTTGAGAAGGCCGTGGCCTTCTGCCGCAAGCACGATATCTGCCTCGTCTCCGACAACGCCTATTCGGAGATGACCTACGACGGCTACGTGGCACCTTCGGTCCTGCAGGTGCCGGGCGCCAAGGACGTGGCCATTGAGTTCTTCTCCCTGTCCAAGCCCTTCAACATGACCGGCTGGCGCATTGCCTTCGCGGCGGGCAGCGCAAAGGCCGTGGCCGCCCTGGGCATCATCAAGACCAACACGGACTCGGGCCAGTTCACCGCGGTGCAGATGGCGGGCGTAGAGGCCCTGCTGCACACGCCCCAGTCATTCATCGACCAGACGAACGCCATGTACACGCGGCGCCGCGACATCGCCGTGGATGGTCTGCGGGCCCTGGGCTTCGACGTGCAGAAGCCCAAGGGCACCTTCTACCTCTGGGTGCCCGTTCCCAAAGGGCAGACCGCGGCCGGCTTCACCGAGACGCTGCTGGAGAAGGCAGGCGTTGTGGTGGCCCCCGGCACCGGCTATGGCGACTACGGCGAGGGTTACATCCGCATCGCGCTGACCGTGGAGGAGCCGCGGCTCAAGGAAGCCATTGAGCGCATCCGGCAGCACCTGTGATGCTGCGCTTTCGCTATGGCGACACCCCCTGGCAGTTCGGCGAACTGCGCCTGCCGGCAGGGGCGGGGCCGCACCCCGTGGCGGTGGTGGTTCACGGCGGCGGCTGGCAGTCGCGCACCAACCTCGGCTACATGAGGCCGGTGGCCGAGGCTCTGACGCAGCGCGGCTTTGCCACCTGGACGGTGGAATACCGTCGCGTTGGCAACCCGGGCGGCGGCTGGCCGGGTACCTTTGAGGACCTGGCCCGGTCGACCGACTACTTGCGCCTGTTGGCCGCCCCCCAATCCCTGGACCTGGGGCGGGTGGTGTCTGTTGGTCATTCCTCCGGCGGGCACCTGGCGCTCTGGCTGGCAGGTCGCCGCCGCCTGACCGACCCCCGCTTCGCGTTGGGGGAATCGGGGGTGGCCCTGCGCGGTGCCGTCAGCCTGGCCGGCATCCCCGATCTCTCAGCGCACTGGGCCGTACAGCGGGAGTCCGGTCGTCTCAACCTCATCTCGCCGCTCCTTGGCGGTGACCCGGACCGGGTGCCGGACCGAGTTGCGCTTGCCTCCCCGGCTCAGCTTCTGCCGCTGGGCGTGCCGCAGGTGATCGTCCATGGCGACGCTGACACAGCTGTGCCTATCCAGGAGAGCAGGGCCTATGTAGAGCAGGCGCAGGCGCAGGCGCAGGGAGACATCGTCCGCCTGGTGGAGCTCCCCGGCCTGGGGCACCTGGACGTTGTGGATGTCCATGGGCCGGCGTGGAACGTGGTGGAGCGAGAGATCGAGGACCTTCTCCTCTGAGCCTACTCTATCCGTTGAACCTGCCCCGAAGCACGTGAAGCAGCAAAACGCCCCGGCTGACAACAGCCGGGGCGTCCTTTTCCGATGGGACTTGGTCTGGATGGTTGGTCAGCGGGTACCGCCCGCCGTTCCGCCGGGGGCCGTGCCGGGTGCACCGCCGGGGGTTGCGGTGGTCCCGCCTGGGGCTGTCGCGCCGGGTGGCGTGGTGGCGGGGCTGACCACGGGCCGCAGGGTCTTCATCATCGTGTTGAGGCGATCTATGTGGTTGCTGACGGGTACGCCGCGGCGTACGTCGCCGGAGATCCGCGCCAGGTCGGCAACGGGGGTCGGGTCCGAAGTGACGTACACCTGAACCACGTAAGGAAACATCGCCCGGATGCGGTCAGCCACGGCGCGCTGCTGGTCAGCCGGAGTGCCGGGGGCCGTCCCGCCAGGGGCGCCCGGGGCCGTGCCCCCTGGGGCTGCGGGAGCGCCCGGGGGCGTTGTTACTCCGCCCGGAGCGGTTCCGCCGGGTGCCGTTCCGGGAGCGGTGCCGGGAGCGGTCGGGGTCCGGGGTGTGGCGCTCGGAGCCGTCCCGGGAGCGGTGCCGCCCGGGGCCGTCCCGCCAGGCGGCGCGGTGCCGCCGGTGGCGCCCGTCATGTCAAGGCCTACCAGGGCCACGTTGCTGAGGGCCACGGTGTGGACAAAACGGACGCCGGGGAGGCCCATGGCGGTGATGGCACTGGTAATGGAAGTGCCAAGGTCACGCGCGGCCTCACCAGGGGTGGCCGGGGACGTCGGGGTGCCCGGAGGAGTTGTGGGGGCGCGAGGAGTCACGTCGGGCCGCCTCTGTACCGTGCAGGCGGTAAGCGCCACGGATAGCGCCAGGGCGGTCACCAACAGGAATGCCGGTATGCGCTTGCGCAAGGCAGCACTCATCCTTTCAAGGAAGTTTGCTGCCCTAATTTGCCCCTCAGAAACGGCGTCCTATCCCGGTGATGGGATTTCAGCCGCCAAGAAATCGGTGCGTGCCGCCAAGGACCGCCATCAGCCGGGGCACGCCCACGGACAGCAGCAGCAGCGTGAGGATCACGCCGGTCAGGCGGCGGATGTTCCAGAGGCCCTCGCGCGGCAGGCCAAGCAGCGCCGACAGAACGAACCCGCCCACCAGCCCGCCCAGATGCGCCCAGTTGTCCACAACGCCGCTGGTGACCCCAAAGAGAAAGTTGAAGACCAGCACGGGCCAGATGCCGGACCAGAGGTGCCGGCGCGCCGCGCCCGGCACGTACCAGGCGTAGTACAGGTAGGCGCCCATCAGCCCGAAGATGGCGCCGGACGCGCCCGCCGCGTGCACGGTTCCGGCCAGGAAGCTGGTGGTGGAGCCGATGACGCCCGCGCCCAGGTAGATGATGAGGAACCGGCCGTGTCCGTACAGCCCCTCCATGGACGGCCCCAGGCCATACAGGGCGTAGGAGTTCAGAGCCAGGTGCAGCAGGCCCACGTGGAGGAACATGGCCGTGCCCAGCCGCCACCACTGGCCGGCTAGAATCAGGGGTGCGAACTGGCTGCCCCAGCGCACCAGGGTTTCGCCGGAGAACCCGGAGAGCAAACTGAATAGGCCGCCGCTCTGCGTCATGACAAAGGTGCCCAGGCCCCAGATGATGGCCAACAGCAGGTTGGTTACCCAGGGGCGTCTGCCGCCCGTCAGCGAGAGGACCGCTTCGGAACCACGGAAGGTCACCCGCTGCTCCGTGTGTCGATCCTGACGGCGCGGTACCCTGGACTCAGGCTCCGCCGGCGTGTCCCGCTCCACCGGTTCAGCCGGTGCGTCCCAGTCCACGGGGTCGAACTGCTCCAGGGCAGCCAGCGGCGGCGCGCCCATCGGCGTGGAGCCGCGCACTACCTGCTGGGCAGACAGGTCCACGCGCCAGACCGACAGTTTGGGGTGCGCCACTTCTGGCACGGGCCCCTCTCCCACCAGCACGGCGATGCCCTGACGGGGCGGCGCCTGGATGTACCCTTCGTCCAGGTGGCGCTGCAGCGACTCCAGGACCGCCGGCGTTGGCTCGTCCTCCCCTGCGTCCCAGGGCAGCAGGGCCACGCACCAGAGGCGGCCCCACGCCGTTTTGGTCAGATAGGCCGGACAGTGGGGAAGGAGAGCCAGGGGCAGCTCCCCCTCGGAGGGAAGGAAATCCTCCTGATGTATCAGACGGTGCCTGACTGAATCAACATAATCGTGACGGTCGATCAAACCATCAGCCTCCTGAACTGGCGCACCCGGTCCCCACTGCTTTCCGCTCCGGGCGCCCCCTTTCCTCCCTGCAGCGCGAGGGACGAAGGTGCGCGGCTCCAGGCGGGAGTGGAGCCCGGGCGGCGGACCGGGTCGAACGGAGTCGTGCAAGGAGATTTCGTCGCGGGAGGAGAAGGAAGGAGCGAGAGCCGAGAGGGGGATCCGCTTGATACGCAGCATGACCGGTTTCGGTAGGGGCGAAGCCACGGGCGAGTTCGGGCGCCTCACCGTGGAGATCAAGTCTGTGAACCATCGCTTCGCTGAGGTCCTTATCCGCCTGCCCAGGTCCCTGTCCCCCCTGGAGGACCGCCTGCGCAAGCTGGTCACCGATGCGGTGGCACGGGGGCGTCTGGAGGTCTACGTCACCTGGGAGGAGCCGGAGGCCAAACGTCGCAGCGTCAAGGTTGACACGGATTTGGCCGGTGCGTATTATAAGAGTTTGAAGGAACTCCAGGCAAATCTTGGACTGGAGACAGGCATCCCACTGGACGCCATCCTGCGCCTGCCGGACGTGGTGACCGTCCAGGAGGTGGGGGACGACCTGGAGGCGCTCTGGCCGGGGCTGGAAAACGCCGGCTTACAGGCTCTGCAAGGCCTTGTGGCCATGCGGGAGAAGGAGGGCCAGGCCCTGCTGGCCGACCTCTCGGGCCGTGTTCGCACGGTCGCCGGCTGGGTGCAGCAGGTGGCCGAGCGCGCGCCGCTGGTGGTCCAGGAGGCTCGGGAGCGTCTCAAGAAGCGCCTGGACGAACTGCTGGCGCCGGGGACGGTGGACGAGACTCGCCTGGCCATAGAAGTGGCCATTCTGGCGGATCGCGCCGACATCTCTGAGGAACTGAAGCGCCTGGAGAGCCACCTGGGCCAGCTGCAGCAGTTGCTGCAGGCGGATGGACCCGTTGGCCGCAAGTTTGACTTCCTGCTTCAGGAGACGGGACGGGAGGTCAACACCATAGGCTCCAAGTCCCAGGACCTGACCATTGCCGGCCTTGTAGTGGACATGAAGGCGGAGCTGGAGAAGGTACGGGAGCAGGTGCAGAACGTCGAGTAGCCGGCGGCCGGGCCGTGACGGCCCGCGGGTCTGCCGCAGCAGAGGAGGATCCCGTTGGACATCAAGCTGATCAACATCGGGTTCGGCAACATCGTGTCCGCGAACCGGATTGTGGCCATTGTCAGCCCGGAGTCCGCCCCCATCAAGCGGATCATCACCGAGGCGCGCGACAAGGGGATGCTGATCGACGCCACGTATGGCCGCCGCACCCGTGCCGTGGTCATCACCGACTCGGACCACGTCATTCTGTCGGCGGTACAGCCCGAGACCGTGGCGCACCGCTTGACGTCCAAGGAAACCGCGGCCGACACGGCGGATGAGGCCGAGGACGAAGGCCCGGAAGATGAGGCCTGATCCGGGCCTGCTGGTGGTTCTCTCCGGCCCCTCCGGGTCCGGCAAGGGAACCCTGCGGCCCTTTCTGACCAAAGCCTTCCCCGACCTTACGTTCTGCGTATCCGCCACAACGCGGCCGCCCCGCACCGGCGAGGTGCACGGCCGCCACTACTACTTCATGTCGGTCGAGGAGTTCCAGCAGCACATTGAGAAGGGTGAGCTGCTGGAATGGGCCAACGTCTACGGGAACTTCTACGGAACCCCGCGCCGTCCGGTGATGGACGCCCTGGCGGCAGGCCGGGTGGTCCTGCTGGAGAAGGACATGCAGGGGGCCCTGAGCCTTCAGAAAACTTTCCCCGACGGAGTCTTCATCTTTATCCTGCCTCCGTCCCTGGATGAACTGAAGCGGCGCCTGGTGGGCCGCGGAACCGAGACCCCCGAGGCCCTGCAGAGGCGGCTGGCGACGGCCGTGGCGGAGATTCGCAGCGCCGGACGGTATGGCTACGCGGTCGTCAACGATGACCTGGAGGATGCCGGCCGGCGGCTGGTGGCCATCATCACCGCGGAACGATGCCGCGTGTCGCGCCAGGACGCAGCCTGGCTCGACAACCTGGTTGGCAAAGGAGAGAGCGACCAAGCATGAGCGACGCAATGGATGAACTGGTCAAGAACGCGGGCAGCAAGTATTCCCTGGTCGTCGCTGTGGCCAAGCGCGGCCGCGAATTGATGGACGGCGCGCCGCGCCTGGTGGAGAGCAAGTCCAACAAGGCGGTCAAGGTGGCCCTGGAGGAGCTTGCGGCAGGCAAGCTGGAGCTCCACTACCCGGGGCAGGGAGAGTAGCCATGGAGACACCGGCCCAGAGCATGATCCTTCGAGGCAAGACGATCGTCGTCGGTGTGTGCGGCGGAATCGCCGCCTACAAGGTCGTGGATCTGGTCAGCCGCCTCAAGAAGGAAGGGGCCGGCGTCCAAGTCATCATGACGGAAGCGGCCACCAAGATGGTGGCCCCTCTGACCTTTGAGGCCATCTCCGGCCACCCGGTCCGGATGGACCTGCTGGCAACCGGCGCCGAGTGGGCTGTGGACCACATCGCCCTGGCGGAGGGGGCCGACCTGATGGTCATTGCCCCGGCCACCGCCAACATCATCGGCAAGATGGCCGCGGGCATCGCCGACGACTACCTGACCACGGAAGTCGTTGCGGCCACCTGTCCCATTCTGGTGGTACCGGCCATGAACCATCACATGTACGCCAACCCCCTGGTGCAGGCCAATATCCGGCGGCTCCAGAGCGTTGGCTTTTGCTTCATGGAGCCGGCCTACGGGCCCATGGCCGAGGCGGGCCAGGTGGGCAGGGGCCGGCTGCCGGAGCCTCCTGAGATTCTGGACGCGATTCGCCGCATGATCTCCGAAGGTCCATGCGCCCGCCGCGCCGGGATCGAGGGTCTGGGCGGCGCGGAGGCCACCGCCCTACCCGTTGGAACGGCCAGCCCGGCATCGCCGCCGGCGCCGCGTGCGGCCGTTGGCGACCTTTCCGGCTTCGCCGTGTTGGTGACCGCCGGCGCCACCCGCGAACCCCTGGACCCGGTGCGGTTCCTCAGCAACCGGGCCACGGGCAAGATGGGCTACGCCCTGGCCGAAGCGGCCCGAGACCGCGGCGCCCGGGTGGTGGTGGTCTCCGGTCCGGTCGCCATCCTGCCGCCCTACGGCGTGGAGATGGTGTTCGTGACCACGGCCCAGGAGATGTACGACGCCGTGGTGGGCTGGTTTGACCGGGTGGACGCGGTGATCGGCGCCGCCGCGGTGGCCGATTATCGGGCGGCGCAGGTGTCGCCCCACAAGATTAAGAAGGGCGAGGGCCCCCTGACACTCACCCTGGAGCGCAACCCGGACATCCTGTCCGAGCTGGGCCGCCGCCGGTCGCACCAGGTGCTGGTGGGCTTCGCCGCCGAGACGGACGCCCTGGAGGCCCACGCCCGCGACAAGCTGGTGCGCAAGAACCTGGATGTCATCGTGGCCAATGACGTGACCGCGCCTGGCGCCGGCTTCGGCACGGACACCAACGTGGTGACACTCTTCCGCCGGGATGGGCACCGCGAGGAGGTTCCCAAGCAGAGCAAGCGGGCGGTAGCCGAGCGCATCATGGACCACCTGTCGGCGCTGCTGCACGAGCGGCGGTTGAAGGAGAAGGGAACGTGACCCAGGGGGACGACCTGCGCCTGGTTGAAGTGGCCCTCGACCCGGCCGTCGCCGACCTGGACCGGACCCTGCACTACCGGCTGCCCGCCGGCCTGACGGTAAGCCCCGGGCAACGCGTCCTGGTGCCCCTCGGATCGCGGAGGGTGGAAGGGCTGGTCGTCGGCCTGGCCGGGCCGGAGCAGGCTCCGGCCGGGGTACAACTCAAGG
>JBLNCQ010000044.1:0-13836 GCA_050260815.1 Bacillota bacterium | reverse complement strand
ACTGGTGGCGGGACCAGGCAAGGCCGCCGAACTTGGCCACGGCATGGTGGTTGGGGAAGCGGCGAATGTCTGCGATTTCTGCTAGGATTCCGGCGATGTAGACCTTGCCGAGTCCCTTGACCGAACCAAGAGGGTTGGGGAACGCAGTGAGCAGCCGCTCGATGGCCTCGTCCAGGGTGTTCAGTTGGTCCTGTAGAGCCCGAATGAGGTTAAGATGGGTGGCTAGCTCGAAGTTAACGGGGTCGGCCAGGGCTTTGGGCAGGCGGTAAGAGCTGCGTGCGGCCTTCTGCACCGCCGCCGCCACGGCCTGAGGATCGGCGAACCGGTTCCGGCTGGCGTGGATGACCTGTTCGACCAGTTCCCCAATAGGTGTGAGGGCAATCTGCTCGACGGATTCCGTCTCGACGGTAAAGGCAAAGGCGGTGGGTCCCCAGAGGCGGCTTACCGGCCGCTCCTGGACGAATGAGCTGAACTTCAGGAAGAGCGCGTTGATAAACCGCTGCTTGCCCCGGGTGAGGTCCTGGACCAGGTGAAAGCGGGTGCGGGTGAGGCGCCTGAGGGCTTCGTACTGTGGGTTGAGAAGGCTCGGGGCAGGCAGCCTGCCGAAGCGGAGACGGTCTGCGATGAGCCAGGCGTCTACCTGGTCGGTCTTGGGGAGTTCAGGATAGGCCTTCTTGAAGCCTGCTACGATTTTGGGGTTGAACGGATGGACCACAGGCTTGTAGGGCTGGAGCAGCGGGGCCTGGTGCAGCTCATGTTGCAGGTGCCAGCCGTAGAGGCCGGTGGCTTCCAGGCCGATCACCAGATGGTCTACCTGGCGGGACGGCAGGAGGTCAGCCAGCCGGCGGCACAGTTCCTGGGTGCCGGGGAGGTTGTTGGGAACCTGGAAGCTGTCCACCTCCGTCCCGTCCAGGGCCATCACCAGCACCTGATTGCTGTGGAGACTGACGTCAATGCCAACAAACAGAGGGTTCATGTTCTCACCTCCCTGAAAAGGGGATTTGGCGCAATGAGGGATTCGGGTTGCCCTCGGTGCCAGGCGTGAATGCAGCCTTGCAGATGATAAGCACCGTCCCGGGAAGCGGGAGTGCAACGCCGGACCTGCTGCAGAACCGGCCCCGCAGACCCGGGTGCGCAACCAGCGTGTTGGCAATTGGCGCCTGGCCGAGGGGAGCAGTCTCTGAAAGCAGCAGCTCTGGGCCTAACCCTTCATCGCCCCGCAGGAGTGAATAGCTCCCACCCCTCACCGGCCTAAAGCCAGCATCCGTGAACAACCCGAAAAAGTAAACTAGCGGCTACCTGCCGCTAGCATACAAGGTAGTGACCGCCCTGGACGGAGGCATCTGTGCATCGGAGGGGGCCACCCGGCGGCGCCGCTCCGTTACGGGTCACCGCCGCGCCCTCCCTAACCGAAGAGACGGCTGAAGAACCCTCTCTTCTTCCGGTCCTTGCGCGAACTGAGGGTGAGGCTATAGCGCAGGTGCTGAATCTCCTGCTGGGTGCGCATCATGGCGGTCAACATGCGGTCCCGGTCTTCCACCCGGCGCTCCTCGCTCTTCTGCAGCTCGCGGTTCAGCCGCTCCAACTGCTCCAGCAGGAGCCGCTCCGCATCCAGGGTCTCCGTGGCCGCGCTGGCCGCAACGGGGGTGCCCGCCAGCCGGGCACGGATCTCCTGGGATGGGACGCCCTGGTTGCGCCACTGAACAATGGAGCGCAGGCGCTGCATCACCGCCGGGCTGACGGTGGCCACGTCGCCCTCATCCTCATCCCCCTCGTCCAGGAGGTCTTCAAACTCGGCGATGATCTGGCGGAAGGTCGACGGAGGCAGGCCCAGCGCTTCGCACGCCTCACCCAGGGTCAACCCGCCGGCAGGCGCAGCCGTCTCCGCTGGCTGCGAATTCTGCATCGGCAGCGAATTCTTGTCCACCGCGTCGGTCATCTCTACCCTCTCCGCTGCAGCCATCACTACAACCGGGAAAGGCTGCTTGGGCAATCAGTTCGACCGTCCCCCTGAAATTTCCTGCCGCCCAGAGGCCCCGCGGCGCGTCCAAGTGGCTTGGCGGGCGATGAAGGGAGCCACTCACAGTCAGCGGGAAAATTGCCAGCATTCCGCCTCCCGCAGCGGAAACACTAGATGCGGGCGTTTCAGTCAAGGGAGGTGAACGCATGGCCAATAACAACAATAACGACCACTTGGTCCCGGCGGCCTCCCCGGCTCTGGACCAACTGAAGAAGCAGGTGGTCTCCGAGTTCGGCGTGGCGGGCCGTCCCGTCAATCCCACCGCGTATACCCAGGCCCTCGATCAACTCAAGTACGAGGTGGCCGCACAGGTCGGCGTCCCGCTGCAGCGCGGCTACAACGGTCACCTGAGTGCCCGCGACACGGGCAGCGTGGGCGGCCACATGGGCGGCAAGATCGGCGGCCAGATGGTCAAACGGATGATTGCGCTGGCCGAGAGCCGGCTCTCCGGCCGCTGAGGCCTGGGCGGCAACTACAACGAAGGCGGCCGACAGGCGCGCCTTCGTGTTGTTGTTTATGAGAGATGTACAGACGACTGGCATAACGCCGTTGTGGGAAGGGCATTCTGCGGGTGAGCCGGAGGTGATGCCATGCAAGACGGGACGATACCCGAAACGCCCCAGGATCTCCAGCATCCCGGCCGCCTGGCCACGGACAAGGCGGCACAGGATGCGGCAGCCCAGGCCGCCACGTCCCCAGGTGTTCGGGCTGGGCACCTCGCAAACGAGGACGACACACCCATCTTCGACGACCCTGTCATCGGCTGGTGGGAAAACGCCTGGTCCCTGCGAGAGGACCGGGCGACGCCGCTGTAATTGTGTTGGCGCTAACCTGGGGCATCCCAATGAACCCTCAATTCGATGCCGACCCCGACCAGGTCTGCCCGTGCTCCTCCTGCAGCCGGAGGAGGCGGGCGTTTTTCTCGAGCATAGCCTGCGCGAAGCGCTGATTGCGCTGCTGCAGGCGCCTGTTCTCCTGCTCCAGCTGCGTGATGCGGACGCGGGCGGCGCGCTCCTGGACCGTAATCAGGCTCATCAGCACGCGCCGGCTGGCTCGAAGGGCCTGCACCTTCTCCTCCAGAGCCCTGACCCTTTGCTGCAGCACCGCCACATCAGCGGTTTCGGACATAGACCCACCCCCAATCGCCGCAGTGCTAGTATATCGACGGCATTGGGGGGATATTCCACTGCGGCGGTCCCGGTGGGACGGGCAACTGCACCGGGACCTGTCCCACCGCCCTAGCGGCGTGCGGCCGCCTCCTGCAGTTGGGCTACGGTTTCCATGGGTACCGTCACGTGCCCCAGACCCGATAGGTGGCCGTGCCCGGGGCCATGGTAGTCGCTGCCTCCGGTGACCAGCAGGCCGTGGCGCTGGGCCACGGCCAGGTAGTGCCGGGACTGCTCCGGGCTGTGGTCCGTATGATAGACCTCCAGCCCCACCAGTCCGGCCTCAGCCAGGTCGGGGATCAGTTCTTCACGCCCCACCAACCCAGGATGCGCCAGCACCGGCACGCCGCCGGCGGCCAGGATGGCCTGCACGGCCTCCCGGGGGGTGAGCTTGTAGCGCTCTACGTATCCCGGCCTCCCGGGGACAAGGAAGTTGGCGAAGGCCTCGCCCTCCGACGTGGCGTATCCGGCTTCCACCAGAGCCCGCGCCACGTGGGGGCGGCCCACCGCCCCGCCGCCGCTCAGCTCCAGCACCCGCTCCAGGCGAACGGGGTAGCCCGCCTGCTCCAGGCGCTGCACCATCCGGCGGGCCCGGTTCTGGCGCTCGGCGCGCAGACGGCCCAACAGGTCAGCCAGGTCGGGGTCTTCGATCTGGACGTAGTAGCCCAGGACATGGACCTCCAGTGAATCATAAGTCGTGTTGATCTCCACGCCCGGCACCACAGCGAGACTGGTGCCGGCGGCGGCCGAACAGGCCGGAGCCACCCCGTCGACGCTGTCGTGGTCGCAAACGCCCACGGCGCACAGGCCAACGCGCAGGGCCTCCGCCACCAGTTCAGCGGGGGTCATCGAGCCGTCCGAGGCCGTGGTGTGGCTGTGCAGGTCCGCGCGGCCGCGGGCGTCGCCCATCTCAGACCCTCTCCGCCAGGCGCAGGGCCAGGCGGGCCAGGGTGCGGGCGGGAATGCCGGTGGCGCCCTTGTTGGGCTGCCAGGCCACCTCGGCCAGCTCGTTGGCCGTACCGGCGATGTCCAGGTGGGCCCAGGGGGTCTCCTCAACAAACTCCGCCAGGAACAGGCCGGCGGTGATGGCCCCGGCGGGTCGGCCGCCTGAGTTCTTGATATCGGCGTAGTCGCTCTTGATCTGCTTCTTGTACTCCTCAAAGGCGGGCAGGCGCCAGAACTTCTCTCCGGAGGCCTTGCCGGCGGCGATGACCAGGTCCGCCAGGTCGTCGTTATTCGCGACCACGCCGCTGGCCACGTGCCCCAGAGCTACCACGCAGGCGCCGGTCAGCGTGGCGATGTCCACGATGCGCGTGGCTCCCAGCTTCCTGGCGTAGCAGATGGCGTCGGCCAGGATCAGGCGGCCCTCAGCGTCCGTGTTGTCTATCTCAATGGTCTTGCCGTTCAGGGCGCGAACAATATCGCCAGGCCGCTGTGCCCTGCCCCCGGGCATGTTCTCCGTGGCGGGGATGACGCCCATCACGTTAACCTTCGGCTTCAGCTGCCCGACGATGCGCATGGCACCCACCACCGAGGCGGCGCCGCACATGTCAAACTTCATCTCCGCCATGCCCTGGCTGGGCTTGATGGAGATGCCGCCGGTGTCAAAGGTGATGCCCTTGCCCACCAGGGCCAGGGTCTCCTTACTGCCCGGGTGGCCCTGGTACTTCATCACGACCATCCGCGGCGGCTCGGCGCTGCCCTGGGCCACGCCCAGCAGGGCGCCCATGCCCAGCTTCGCCATGGCGTCGGCGTCCAGCACCTCGTACTCCAGCCCCAGTTCCTCCGCCACCTTGACGGCGCGGTCGGCCAGGGCGGACGGGGTGAGGACATTCGCCGGCTCGTTCCCCAGGTCGCGGGCCAGGTTGGCGCCTTCGGCGAAGATGCGGCCGACCCGGGCGGCTTCCGCCATCTCCCGGGCCTTGCCGGCGTCGATTTCGGCCAGGGTGAACTCGTGCACCTCCCTGGCCTCCTCGCCCTTCTTTTGATAGGTGGTGAAGGTGTATAGCCCCAGCAACGTGCCCTCGACCACGGCTGCGGCGGCCTGCTTATAGTCCAGGCCGCCGATGCCGGCGCCGTGCGCAATGCTGCTGACGTGGGCGGCCCCCAGGTCGCGGGCCTTGCGCACCGCGGCGGCGGACACCACCCGCACCTTCTCCAGGTCGAACGAATCCGCCTTTCCCAGCCCGGCCACCAGCACGCGGCGCGCCGGGATACGGCCCAGGGTGTGCACGACGGCGACCTCGCCCACCTTGCCCTTGATCTCACCCGAGCGGATCAGATCGCTGATCGCTCCGCCCAGGGCCTGGTCCACCGCGCCGGTGGCGCCGCCGGGGATGGTAACGCCTTCAAAGAGGTTGACGATCAGGGCGTCCGCCTCAATCTCCGTGATCGACTTGGCAACCACGCGAATCTCCATGTGTCTGCAGCGTCCTCCTTCCGTATCCAGGTGACTAGTATGTCAATGCGTCTAGCTGCCGATGACCTGGCGCAGCACCCGCATGTGGTTGCCGCCCAGGATGGCCAAGACGTCGTCATCGCCGTAGCCCCGGTCCACAAGCCCCTGGGTCAGGTACGGCAGCCGCGTCACGTCCTCCAGCCCCGCCGGCGTCGACCCGATGCCGTCGAAGTCGGCGCCGATGCCCACATGGGCCGGGCCCACCAACTGCACGATGTGATCCACGTGGTCCAGGACGCGCTGCAGGGTTGCCTTGCCCTTGTCCGTGTCCAGGAAGCCGGGGAAGAAGTTCATGCCCATCACACCGCCGTTCCTGGCCAGGGCGCGGATCTGCTCGTCCGTAAGGTTGCGGGGGTGGTCGCACAGGGCCCGGGCGTTGCTGTGGGTGGCCATGATGGGCTGCCTGGTGACCTCCAGCACATCCCAGAACCCGGGCTCGGAGAGGTGCGACACATCCACCACCATGCCCAGGCGGTTCATCTCCTTGATCAGTTCGACGCCGAAGGTGGTGAGGCCACCGCGGGTACGCACCTCGCCGGCGCCGTCGGCAATGGCGTTGCGCTGGTTCCAGGTGAGCCCCACCAGGCGGACTCCCAGCCGGTACAGCATGCGCACGATGGCCAGGTCCGTGCCAACGGGCTCGCCGCCCTCCAGTGAGATCATCACCGCCCGGCGTCCCTCCGCCGCCGCCCGTTCGGCGTCAGCCACGGTGTAGGCGATGACCGCCTTCCCCTGGCTGGCCTCCACCTCCCGGTAGATGGCGTCGATCATGCGGAGAGCCTGGGGCAGAGCCCTCTCCGGCTTGTATTCCTCCTCAATGTAGCAGGCCAGAACCTGCAGGGTCACGCCGCCTTCCGCCAGGCGGGGAAAATCCACATGGCCCTTCTCGCTGCGGTCCGTCAGCCGACGCTCGCCGGCCAGCACGGCCATGATGCTGTCGGCGTGGGTGTCCACCACAAAGGCACGCTGGTGCAGGTCCCGGGCGCGGTCCGATACTCCTGTGTTAATACTCAATCCTGACCCTCCTTGCCAGACCGGGAATTCGAGCCGTGCCAGACCAGTTCCTTCCTGAAGCGCCCTGCCCCCGCAACAAAAAAAGACCCGCCCCCCAGGGCAGGGGAGCGGGTCAAGGCTGCCTAACGAGGCTCAACAATCAGCTTGATGGCGGTCCGTTCCTCGCCGTCAATCTGAATGTCCGCAAAGGCGGGGATGCAAATCAGGTCCACACCGCTGGGGGCCACAAAACCACGTGCAATGGCCACTGCCTTGACGGCCTGGTTCAACGCTCCTGCGCCTATTGCCTGAATCTCTGCGCCCCCCCGCTCTCTCAGGACTCCAGCCAGGGCTCCGGCGACGGCATTGGGGCTTGACTTGGATGAAACCTTAAGTACCTCTACGGACGGCATGCGGTGCCTCCTTTTTCCGGTGGCAAATCCTGTGCTATGTGCTTTCATCATACAGGCTTGGTTGCCGCCGATGCAACAACGACTGAACCCATTTTTCTGACAAAGTTCGCGGTCTATCGTTGATCCAGTTTGGCCGTACTTCTGGCTTCTCGTCGGAGTAAACACCCATGAACAAGGCGCCGGTCTGCTCGACCGACGCCTTCCCACCGCCGCCCCCTGTTCCTCCAGGAGCGGCATGCGCTGACGACTTGCGTCAAAACCTCCGATGCTCGTTCCTCTGGTCGGACGCGGCTCAGTCCTCCGTGCCCTCCGCCGGCGGGACGGTCTCGCGCCGCAGCACCCGCTCGATGGAAATTGCCCGGCCCGTGCCCGGTTCCACGTCCGCCACCACGCCGCAGAGGATGCGCGGTCCCTT
This sequence comes from Bacillota bacterium, assembly GCA_050260815.1. Lineage (GTDB taxonomy): Bacteria > Bacillota > Sulfobacillia > JAMDAP01 > JAMDAP01 > JAMDAP01. The sequence continues at coordinate 6,371 of JBLNCQ010000044.1, read as the reverse complement.
GGCCGCCTCAAAGCGTACCGGCAGCTGCGTCAGGAACTTCTCGATGACCAGTTCCTTGCGAACCCCAATGACCGAGACCCACGGCCCGGTCATGCCTACGTCGGTGATGTAGGCGGTGCCGCCGGGGAGGACGACCTCATCCGCGGTCTGCACATGGGTGTGCGTCCCCACCACCAGCGAGGCGCGGCCGTCCAGGTACCAGCCCAGGGCAATCTTCTCCGACGTGGCCTCGCCGTGGACGTCCACAATGGCCACCGGCGTGACCCGGTGGATCTCCTCCAGGGCCGCGTCCAGCGCTCGGAACGGGTCCTCCAGGTGCGCGCCGGCGAAGGTGCGGCCCATCACGTTGACCAGGCCGAACTTCTGCCCGCCGGGGCCGTCCAGGATGGTCCACCCCAGCCCCGGCGCGTGTCCGGGATAGTTGAGCGGGCGGATCAGGCGCTTCTCCCCGTCGATGTAGGGGATGATCTCTTTTTTGTCCCAGGCGTGGTTGCCCAGGGTCAGACCGGCAATGCCGGCCTGGAAGAACTCCTCCGCGATCTCGGGCGTGAGGCCGTTGCCGCCCGCAGCGTTCTCCCCGTTGGCCAGCACCACGTCCGGGCGGTACTGCCGCTTCAGCTCCGGCAGCCACTCAAAGACGGCCTGGCGTCCGGCCTTGGCCACAATGTCGCCGATGAACAGAAACCTCACCGCTGATCCCCCTCTGCACCGCTGCTCCTACTATGCTCGCCGCGGAAGCGCCTATGCGAACACAAAAAGGAGGCCACGCCCGTGGCCCCCGGCCTGGTCCTACTGGTTGAACACCATGACGCGTCCCTCTTCGCGGAAGGCCACCAGCCGTCTGTCTCCCCGCGACTCCCGCAGGTCCTCCAGCATCTGCTCGATGACCTCTTCCTGCATGGCCAGCTCGTCCTCATAGAGCGACGCCCCGGGGTCCACCACCAGTTGGTTGGAGAACTCCTGGCGCATCAGCTCCATCACCAGGGCGATCTCCTCCTGGGTAAGCGTGTCTACGTCGCGCCGGATCTCAATCATGGTGAGCTGGTCCAGCGACGTGCGCTCCACGCGGCACTCCCGCATGGGCCGCCCGTCCAGAACGCTGAAGGCCTCCAGCGACTCCTGAATGCGGAGACGGAGAGCCTCCCACTCCCGCTCCGTGAGCACGCGCGTCAGCAGGAAGGTGAACCTCAGCTCCTGCGAGCGCGGATCATAGTGCAGGGACCCAACCTCCGGATAGCGCACGAGGATCGAAATCAGCAGACTCACGCTCTTCGACATCGGTCGCTCTTCCGGCCGAAAACGCCCCACCGTACCAACCTCCCGGAATCGCGTCAGCAGACTATTTCTCCGGCCCTGGGGCAATTCCTGCTTGGTCCGCTGAGGGCACAGACTTCTGTCCGGCTCGCCACGGTGCGACACAACAAGGCCGCCGGTCTCCCGGCGGCCCTGTTCGGTTCCTCACCAGCTTTACTTCGCGTACTCGACGGCGCGGGTTTCCCGGATCACCACAACCTTGATCTGGCCGGGGTATTCCAGGTCGTCCTCGATCTTCTTGCTGATCTCCTTGACCAGCTTGATGGCCGCGTAGTCGTCGATCTTCTCCGGCTTGACCATGACCCGAATCTCGCGGCCGGCCTGGATGGCGTAGGACTTCTCCACGCCCTCGAAGCTCTCGGTGATCTCCTCCAGCTTCTGCAGCCGCTTGATATAGGTCTCCAAGGTCTCCATGCGGGCCCCGGGCCTGGCCGCCGACACGGCGTCCGCGGCGGTCACCAGCATGGCCTCAATGCTGTGCGGCTCGTAGTCGCCGTGGTGGGTCTCCATGGCGTGGATGACCTCGGGCGACTCCTTGTACTTGCGCAGCAGGTTCCGCCCGATTTCCACGTGCGGCCCCTCAATCTCGTGGTCCACCGCCTTGCCGATGTCGTGCAGCAGGCCGGCGCGCTTGGACACTTCCACGTCCACGCCCAATTCGGCCGCCATGAGCCCGGCCAGGTGGGATACCTCCACCGAGTGCTTGAGCACGTTCTGGCCGTAGCTGGTGCGGTACTTGAGCCGGCCGAGGAGCTTGATCAGTTCCGGATGTAGACCGGTGACGCCCACCTCCAGGGTGGCCGCCTCGCCCTCCTCGCGGATGCGCTGCTCAATCTCCTTTTGGGCCTTCTCCACCATTTCCTCAATGCGGGCCGGATGGATGCGGCCATCGGCAATCAGCTTCTGCAGGGCGACCTTGGCCACCTCGCGGCGCACCGGGTCAAACCCGGACAGGATAACAGCCTCCGGCGTGTCGTCGATGATGACGTCAATGCCCGTCAGCGTCTCCAGCGTCCGGATATTGCGGCCCTCACGGCCGATGATCCGGCCCTTCATCTCGTCATTGGGCAGGTTGACCACGGACACGGTGGTCTCGGCCGAGTGGTCGGCGGCGTAGCGCTGAATGGCAGTAACGATGATTTCGCGGGCCTTCTTCTCAGCCTCTTCCTTGGCCTCGGCCTCAATCTGACGGATCAGGGCGGCAGCGTCCTGACGAGCTTCCTGCTCCACGTTGGCCAGCAAGACCCGGCGGGCTTCATCGGTGCTCATGCCGGAGATGCGTTCCAGCTCGGTCACCTGCTCGGCCAGCTTTGCCTCCAGCTCCTGCTGGAGCCGGTCGAGGTCCCGCTCCTTGCGGGCGACCCCCTCTTCCTTCTTCTCCAGACTCTCGACCTTGCGGTCCAGTTGTTCTTCCTTCTGTACCAGGCGGCGCTCCTGGCGCTGCAGCTCGCTGCGGCGTTCGCGCGTCTCCCGGTCCAGTTCCGACCGCATGCGGTGTACTTCTTCTTTGGCTTCCAGAGTGGCTTCCTTGCGCTTGGCCTCGGCGTCCCGGGCCGCCTGCTCCAGAATCCGCTGAGCCTGGGCTTCAGCGGCGGCAATGCCGCGCTCCGCCGTGGCCCGACGCAGGACGTACCCGACGCCGGTTCCCAGCACCAGCGCCACCACTCCGGTCAGGATGAAAGGTCCCAGACCCCTCACCTCCTTCTTGGGTGGTTTCTCACGTTACGTTAAGGCAAATGAGAAAAGCCGAGGAACCTCGGCTTTTGTCCGCTCTTCCGCCCGTCATGTCCGTTGTCCAAAGAAGGGTATTCAAGCATTCAAACCGCTGCCAGCTTGCTTATGCGCCAGCGAGTATTGACACCGCCCAGTCTATGGCAACTTCCGGTAACGGAAGACCAAATACAAAAGCCCTAAGGTAGATTATATTCACTGTTAGTTTTTTCTGTCAAGGACGCAGCCAAAGGCGCGCTATTCTTCGTCCATAGAATCGTCAGGCCAAACCAGGTCGTCGCCCTCGACCACCGCGTCCTGATCGGCCACGCGCCGGGTCGCCCGCCAGCAGACCCCCTGCGAGAAGCCGCGGCGAGCCAGGTACGCCAGGAGTTTGCGAAGGGCGTCCTCCCGGGGCAGGTGCGCCAGCCGCGGCCATCGCGCCGCGGCGGCGGCCACCGCCAGGTCTTCCTCGCTCCGACCCTCCAGGCCGGCCTCCAGTGCCCCCTGAGCGGTCTGGCGGTCAACGCCCCGTTGGGCCAGCTCCTGCATCAGCGCGCGGCGCCCCATGGGCCTGTCGGCCAGCCGGGCGGAGACATAGGTGCGGGAGTAGGCGGCGTCGTCCAGAAGCCCGGACCGGCGCAGCCCCTCCAGCACAGACTCGGCCACGGCCTGCGGAACACCCCGCTGCCGCAGCTTGTCGCGGATTTGCTTCTCCGACCTGGCGGACCGGCTGAGCAGGTCCAGCGCGTACTCGCGCGCCCGAACGGTTTCGTCCAGCTCAGCCGCGGCCAGGACCGAGGCCTGATCCACCTCCTGCCCCTGGCGGAGCCCCAGGCGCAGCACCACTTCCGGCAGCAGTTTGAGGCTGCTGCCGTCGTCCAGGGCCACCTCGCAGCGGCCGGACCGACCCTTGAGCTGGCGGATGCCGGTAATGCGGGCCAACATGGTCACCTCAAAACAGCAACCCCCGGTACATGGCCGGGGGTCGGTGCGCTATTCGCTGTCCGCGGTGCCGGCCGACGTCACCTTCACCTGACCCAGGGCCATGGATTCGCGGATCTTCGCCTCAATATCCTGGGCCACCGCCGGATTCTGCTTGAGGAAATCCCGGACGTTCTCGCGGCCCTGACCCAGACGCTGGTCCCCATAGGAGAACCAGGCGCCGGACTTCTGGATGATGCCGGTGTCCACCGCGATATCAATGATGCTGCCCTCACGGGAGATGCCTTCGGCGTACATGATGTCGACCTCTGCCTGCTTGAACGGCGGGGCCACCTTGTTCTTGACCACCTTGACTTTGACCCGGATGCCCACCATGTCGTTGCCCTGCTTCAGGGTCTCGGCGCGGCGCACCTCCAGGCGCACCGAGGCGTAGAACTTGAGCGCCCGGCCGTCGGGAGTGACCTCCGGGCTGCCGAACATGACGCCGACCTTCTCGCGCAGCTGGTTGATGAAGATGGCGCAGGTCTTGGACTTGCTGATGACGCCGGTGAGCTTTCGCAGCGCCTGAGACATGAGGCGGGCCTGGAGGCCCACGTGCGAGTCGCCCATCTCGCCCTCGATCTCCGCCTTGGGCACCAGCGCGGCCACGGAGTCGACCACAATCACGTCAATGGCGCCGGAGCGCACCAGGGCCTCGGCAATCTCCAGCGCCTGCTCGCCGGTGTCCGGCTGGGAGATGAGCAGGTCATCCACGTTGACGCCAAGCTTGCGGGCATAAGTGGGGTCAAGGGCGTGCTCCGCGTCAATGAATGCCGCAGTGCCGCCCATCTTCTGGGCTTCGGCGATGATGTGCAGGGCAAAGGTCGTCTTGCCGGCGGACTCGGGACCGTAGATCTCAATCACGCGCCCGCGGGGAACGCCGCCCACACCCAGGGCGATGTCCAGTGCGATGGCTCCGGTGGGAATCACCTCGACCCCCATATTGACCGCCTCGCCCAGGCGCATGATCGACCCGCGGCCGAACTGCTTCTCAATCTGGGCCAGAGCCATCTCAAGGGCCTTCTCTTTCTCCAGGGCCATGCAACCCCTCCTTCCAATTACTTACAGCTTACCACCCGCGTCGACAGAGGACAAGCCATCCGCCGAGCGATTTCGCCAGGGACGTTCCGCCGCGGGCCGCGGACAGGCCTGGTCACGGAATGAGCGAAACCCGCGCCAGGGGTGAGTAGATGGCTCCCCCGGGGGCGAGGGTGCTGCGAAAAAGCACCATTTCGCGCGATAAGGTGTGGCCGTAGGGCCGGCTTTGAAACTCAGCCAGCCAGGGCGCCGGCTCACCGCCGTCCGACCGCGACCGCGCCAGGGTCAGGTGGGGCGCGAACGGCCTCGCCTCACGGGGAAAGCCCTCAGCTGCAAGCTCCTCCTCCACGGCCCGCTGGAGAACGGCAAGGTCCTGCCCTGCCTTGATTCCTACCCAGATCACCCGGACCGGTCGGCCGGCGGGAAAGCTCCCCAGACCCTCCAGCGACCAGCCAATGCCGGCGCTGTCCCCGGCCCGCGTTCGCCACCGCTGCGCCGCGCGCGTCAGGGCCTGCTCCACCGAGGGCAGGCGGTTCTCCTCTACCTCGCCCAGAAACGTAAGCGTAAGGTGGAGTGTGGCCGACGCCACCCAGCGAAAGCCGCGGTGCCGGGCGGAGAGATCCTGCAGCAGGGAGCCCACCTGGGCCCGAACCTCGGCCGACAGGTCGAGAGCGACAAAGCAGCGGACGCTTCCCACGTCGGTCACCTTCTCCTGTTGACTTCGACCGAGGCCGGAGCCTTTCCTGCTGAAACCCAAACAAATGTGCCCCCCTGTTCGGGGGGGCACGGCGGGACGGCGAAAACCTAGCGGCGGCGCGCCAGCTCCAGGTTGATGACCAGGCCCTTGATGGTGCTGTCCTTCATGGACTCCATCACCCGGGCGGCCACGTCCTTGGGCACCTCGACAAAGGTAAAGCGGTCATAGATGTCAATCTTGCCGATGATGCTGCCGGGGATGTCCGACCCCTGGGCAAAGCTGCGCACAATGTCGGCGGGGGTGATGCCTTGGGCGCGACCCACGTTGACGAAGAGGCGGACCATTCCGGGCTCCGCGCCGGTGTCGCGGAACTCGTCCTCATTGGGGTTGCGCAGGGCCGCCCGCTCACCCTCCAGGTGGAGCTTGAGCGCCGCAGCAGCCAGTTCGACGGGGTCCAGGTCCTCGGCCATCTCGTCCACCATGCGGCGGTACTCGCCCAGGTTGCCCGTCTCCACCACCTGCACCAGCTTGTCGCGCAGCAGCTCGCGTTGCTTCTCCACAATGTCCGTGGCCGAGGGCAGGTCGCGGCGGCGCACCCGCAGGCGGATCTGGCGCTCAATCAGGCGAA
>JBLNCQ010000043.1:0-2897 GCA_050260815.1 Bacillota bacterium | reverse complement strand
CAGCTCCCGGTACGACCGCCGGGTGGACCCGAAGACCAGGCAGTGGCCCGGGCAGTTCATGGGCTTGAGGCCGTACTCCTCCTCGTCCTTGGTCATGAAGTACATGTTGTCCTTGTAGTGGTCGTAGTGGCCGGACTGGTGCCAGAGGTCGACCTTCATAACTTGCGGGGTGATGACCTCGTTGTAGCCGCGGCCGGACTGGATCTGGCGCGACCAGTCGCCCAGGACGTTCCACAGGACGGTCCCCTTGGGCAGCCAGAAGGCCATGCCCGGCGACTCCTCGCGGAAGGTGAACAGCCCCAGCTGCGGGCCCAGCTTGCGATGGTCGCGGCGCTTGGCCTCCTCCAGCTTGGCCAGGTGGGCGTCCAGGTCCGCCTTCTTCTCAAAGGACGTGCCGTACAGGCGCTGCAGCTGCTGGTTCTTCTCGTCACCGTGCCAGTAGGCGCCGGCCACGGAGGTCAGCTTGAAGGCCTTGATGCGCCCGGTCGAGGGGACGTGCGGGCCGCGGCAAAGGTCGATGAACTCGCCCTGGGTGTAGGTGGAGATGGGCTCCCCCTCCGGCAGATCGCCCACGATCTCTACCTTATAGGACTCACCCTGGCGGCTGAACAGGTCCAGGGCTTCCTGGCGCGAGAGCACCTTGCGCTGAATGGGCAGGTCCTCGGCGACAATCCTGGCCATCTCCGCCTCGATGCGCTCCATGTCCTCGGGTGTGAACGGGTCCGGGTTGTCGATGTCGTAGTAGAAGCCATCCTCCAAGGGCGGGCCGATGGTCAGCTTGGCCTTGGGGAACAGCCGCTTGACCGCCTGCGCCATCAGGTGGGTGCTGGAGTGGCGGAAGACTTCGCGGCCCTCGACATCCTCGAAGGTGAGGATGGCCAGGTCGCAGTCGCGGTCCAGCTTGTGGGACAGGTCAACGACCTTGCCGTCGACCTTGGCCGCCAGCGCGGCTTTGGCCAGCCGCTGGCCGATGCTCTGGGCCACCTCCAGGCAGCTGACGCCGTCCGGGTACTCGCGCACGCTGCCGTCCGGAAGCTTGACGTGGATCATTGTGAGTCCTCCTTCTCTGCTCCTCCAAAGCCTTTGATCTTCAGCTCTTGCCAGGTCTGCCAGACGTAGGCCACCTCTTTGAGGCGTGCCCCGCCGATCTCGATCTCACCCTGCTCCAGGAGCCGCCCGCCCAGCGCCTCGTAGAAGCGCCGTGACGGATTGTCCGCCAGGACCCACACCAGCAGAGATGTGAACCCGGCGTCGCGGAGCCGCCCCGCCACGCCGGCGACCAGCCGCCGCCCCAGGCCCAGCCCCTGGTGCGACGGGAGGATATAGATGGCGTAAAGCTCGGCGGGGTAATCGGCGCGATGCCTTCGCTCCGGACCGCCCGATGCCATGCCGACGATCTCGCCGTCGACCTCCGCCACCCAGGTGGACCGGCCGGGCCCGCCTTCCTTCAGGCGCTGTTGCCCTCGCTGCACGTGCGCTTCATAGGACATGGCGTCCAGGTAGCTGTCCGGCACGATACCCCGGTAGGTGGCGCGCCAGGTGTCGACGAGCACGCGCGCGAGCCCGGGCAGGTCTGCCTCCGTAACCTCACGAACCGTGATCACCGGGATCAGCCCCCTTTCACTGTAAAAAAACGCCCTCGTCCCGGAAGGGACGAGAGCGCTGGCTCCCGTGGTTCCACCCTGATTGGACCGGCCGATCCCGGCGCGTCCGCTTGCTATGGCGCCGTCCCCGGAGAGTCCACTCGTCTGCGCTGTAGCGGGCGCACCCGGCTTGGCTAGTTCCCGGCCGCGCCAGTCGTCCTGACACAATCGGGGTTCGCCTTGCGGCTCCGGGGAGGTTTTCCGTCAGATTTGTCCTGCAGGTGCTTGCAGCCGGCGGCACCCGCTCTCTTGAGGCTTCCCTGACGTACTCGTCCCCGTCATGGCCTTGATGCTCTTTCGTTGATACGACTATAGCCGACGCCCGTGTCCTTGTCAAACGGATACTGGCTCAGGCCACCGACGGGTCCTGGCTAGGTGACCGACGGGTCGTCCTGGATGATGGCGAACCGGTGGTCCTCATTGTCCTGGCAGTAGGCGTGGTAGCCCACGCCGGGGATCCGGTTACCGAAGGAACTATGACGCTGAGGATGGTTTCAGGCTGGCCCGTCGTGCTGAACATGATGGCCCCGTTGATTCCCGTCCCCTCCTTGCCCGTCCCGACGAGCCAGTACGGCTCCGGACCGTCCCACTTGTGGATCTCCCAGCCAAACACCTGCTTGTAGAACTGGCCGGTGGTCCTTCCCACGGATATAGGCCTGCAGACCCCGCAGCGTCACGCCTTCCATAATCAGGCCTTCCTCTCGAAGGCCAGGGTGCCGCGCGTCATGGTCCATCGCACCTGCAGGTCTTCGTCCAGGCAGACCAGGTCGGCATCCTTGCCGGCTTCGATGCTGCCCTTGCGATCCTGCACGCCCACCACGCGCGCCGGGACCGTCGAGGCCCGGTGCAGGGCCTCCTCGGTGGTCAGCAGCCCCTGCCGGACCACATTCCGGACGGCCTTATCCAGGGTGAGCACGCTGCCGGCCAGGGTGCCGTCGCTGAGGCGAGCCGCGTCCTCCGTGACGACGACCTCCAGGGTGCCCAGGTGATAGTGGCCCGGGGCCATGCCCGCGGCGGCGATGGCATCGGTGACCAGAGCCAGCCCGTCGTGCCCTTTGCTGGCAATGGCCACATGGCAGGCCGCCGGGTGAACATGCACAAAATCCGCGATCAGTTCGGCCGTGATGCGGCGGTCGCTGAGGACGGCGCCCACGGTACCGGGCTCGCGGTGATGCAGCGGCCGCATGGCGTTGAAGCAGTGCACCGAGTGGGTGGCCCCGGCCTCGATGGCTTCCTGAACTTGCCGGTAGGTCG
>JBLNCQ010000042.1:0-14254 GCA_050260815.1 Bacillota bacterium | reverse complement strand
ACTTCCTCTTCAACTCGGAGCTTGTTGGCTCGAGTTACTTTTGTGAGTCCTCAAAGTGATGACTCAGCTTTTGAGCTGTGTTTCTCACCTCAGGCACACTGTTCAGTTTTCAAGGATCGATGCGGGTTTCACGAAACGCGTTGCCTGCGCTTTTGCGCTTGCTGCGTCCCGGCCGCAGTTTTAAATCTTAGCAGAGGCCCTTGCTCAAGTCAAGCCGTCAAATGCTTCCATTGGCGCTTGACCGATGCCTGTAATGAAGCTCTGCCGCTGCTTTTCACAGCCGTCGCTCGCGGCGACAAATCTGAGTCTATCACCGAGAGCACGCCATGACAAGCGGTAATTGCCGCCGTACCAGGCTATCGTTCCCCGGGAATCCCAGGGTATGCAGCGCAACCCAGTGCCACCTTACAGCCCGCCGATGTACGGCAGGACTGGCTTTGCCGCTACGATCTCAACTGCTGTCCAGGTGTAGTTGCCGCCAGAGCCCTGATTCATGGAAAGGATTCGGTTGCCGACCTCGGCCACTCGCGCGCCGGTGAGCGGGTCCAGCATGGCGTTCCAGTTCGGGACCACCAGTGACATCATGCCGGTCATGGCCGACGGCTCCATGGGCGTCCGGTGCATCGTGGGACTGGCCGACAGGATTTGAAAGCCTGCCGCCGCCAGTGAAGCAACCAGGTCCTGTGGCGGGGGCAGATTGGGAATCTGCAGCGCGTCCGGCCTGCCCGTGACAAGCTGGGCCGCCGCGGTCATGGCCGCAAACCATTCCCAGCCGCAGGGGGCCGAGGCAGCCACCAACAGGAGCCTGCCCCCGGGCTTAAGTACGCGAAGCATCTCTCTGGCCGCCGCCACCCTGTCCGTAAACCAGTGGAAGGCGGAACTGCAGATGACCACGTCAAACGTGCCGTCCGCGAACGGCAGGTGCTCCGCATCGGCCACGAAGAAAAGGGCCGGCAGGCCCATGGACATCGCCTTGGCGGCGGCGCGCTGCACCATGTTCGGCGCTATGTCCACGCCCACGGCCAGAGAGGTCTTGCCGGCCTGGCGCATCGCTTCAAAGAGAGCGATGCCCGTGCCGGTGCCCACGTCCAGGATGGACGCGCCCGGCGGGACGGGGTGCTGGGCCAGCAGCCGCCTGACACCGGCCACGTACGATGCTCCCACAAGCTGATCGTACAGAAGCGCCGACCGATCGTAGCCCTCGGCCAGCGTGGTCTTCTGCAGCGACATGAAGAACCACCTCGGCCTAGTTTATGGCCCTGGCGCCTTATGTGACCTCACGCGGCCTCCTCCGGCCCCGACACAAAGAAAACCGCGCCAGCATGTGGCGCGGTCTCAAAATTGGTAGCCCTAAGGGGATTCGAACCCCTGTTACCGCCGTGAGAGGGCGGCGTCCTAGGCCACTAGACGATAGGGCCAAACAGCGATAGTAGTTGGCTGGGGATCCTGGATTCGAACCAGGACTAGATGATCCAGAGTCATCCGGGCTACCGTTACCCCAATCCCCAGCGATTTCAGCGAGCAAAGACGATTATAGCAGACGACTTGTTAACAAGCAAGCGTTGCCGTGATGCAAAATCTGGTCGCCCGAGTCGCACTCAGCGGACGGCGTCCAGACGTCGCAGCGTCTGTTCGCGGCCCAGCAGAGCCATGCTCTCGAACAGCGGCGGACTTACCGTGCGGCCGGTCACCGCCACGCGAATGGGCTGAAAAACAGCCTTGGCTTTGAGACCCTTCTCTTCAACGAAAGCCCGGCACACGGCCTCTGTCCGGGCGGCGTCAAAGACCTCCAGGGAGGCCAGCCGGCTGCGGACCTCGCCCAGCCAGGCACGGCTCTCGCTGGTGAGAAGCTTGGCCGCATCCGGCTCGATGGTCAGTTCGTCGCGGAAGAAGAAGTCGGTCATGCCCGGAACCTCCGCCAGCGTCCGGATGCGCTCCTGCACCGTGGCCATGATCTTGATCATCCGGTCCCACTCGGCGGGCGACTGATCGCCGGCAGCCAGGCCGTGCTTTTGCAGGAACGGCAGAGAGCGCCGGGCCAGCTCGTCCAGGCTCAGGTTGCGAATGTAGTGGCCGTTCATCCAGTCGAGCTTGTCCGGGTCAAACACGGACGGTGCCCGCGTGACGCGGTCCAGTTTGAACTGGCGGATCATCTCTTCCTTCGTCAGAAACTCCTGGCCGTCGTCCGGAGTCCACCCCAGCAACGCCATGAAGTTGAGCAGGGCCTCGGGCAGATAGCCGCGGTCCCGGTAGTCACCGACGTAGGCGTCGCCGTTGCGCTTGGAGAGCTTGGCACGATCCTTCCCCAGGATGTGGCCGACGTGCCCCAGGCGCGGCGGCTCCGCACCCAGCGCGTGATAGATGAGCAACTGCTGCGGCGTGTTGGAGATGTGGCCCTCGCCGCGGATAACGTGGGTGATCTTCATGGTCAGGTCGTCGATGACGACGGCGAAGTTGTAAATGGGAATGCCGTTCGAGCGGACGATGATGTAGTCGCCGATGCTGTCCGTGGGCGTTTCGATGGGGCCGCGCACCAGGTCGTCGAACACGACCTTCTCTCCGTCGGGAACGCGGAAGCGGACCACGGGCTTGCGCCCCTCGGCCTCCAGCCGGCGGCGGTCCTCGTCCGTCAGGTTGCGGCACTTGCGGCTGTACTGGTAGACGACGCCCTTCTTCTGGGCCTCCTGACGCTCCGCCTCAAGTTCCTCCGGTGTGCAGTAGCAGTAGTAGGCGTGGCCGGCCTTCAGAAGGCGCTGGGCGTAGTCGTGATAGATGGCGAGCCGCTCCATCTGGCGATAGGGGCCGTAGTTGCCGCCCACGTCCGGGCCCTCGTCCCAGTCCAGCCCCAACCAGCGCATCTCCTGGTAGATCACCTGCTCCCATTCGGGGCGGCTGCGCTCCTGGTCGGTGTCCTCGAACCGAAGCACAAAGGTGCCGCCCAGGCTGCGGGCGTAGAGCCAGTTAAACAGCCCGGTGTGCAGGTTGCCCACATGGATGGGGCCCGTTGGGCTGGGCGCCAGCCGGACGCGAACGGGGGAAGACATGCTCATCAGCTCCGTCTTGTAGTTTGACTGATACAAAAAGGCCCTCGCCCCAAGGGACGAGAGCCGTGCTCCCGCGGTACCACCCTTCTTGGCCGGGTCGCCCCGACCGCTCGGACACCAGCATAGCCGGTGCGCTCCCGTTAACGGGGGAGAGGCGGCCTTGGTACTCCCGCCGGCAGTGCCGGTGGTTTCCCTTGGCGGCTCGGAGGCCTCTTCAGCACTTCTGCAGGGCGGGGTTGCAGCAGCGCCAACAGGCGTTCCCCTGCTCTCTGAGACCTGAGTGGAGTGCTTACTTGCTCCTCGTCTGGGCCGTTTGAACGTATCGCTCCTATTATAGCCGAATGTTCCGTAGATGCAAACCTCGCCCCGTCCGTCAGTCGTAAACCCAAAACTTCAGCAGCGCCACCAGAATCAAGCCCGGCACCCCCAGAACACCCACGGCCAGTGCGGTAAGGGGGTTGAGGGGGAGCGTGAGATGAACGAGGGCGCCGACCCAGTTGAGCACCCACAGGGCAACACCGCCCACCAGGCCGTTCATCACCAGCGTCAGCGCCCAGCGCAGCGGCGTGTAGAGGAGCCGCGCCAGCGCATAGATGAGCAGCAGGCCAAAAGCGTAAGCGAGAAGGGTCGTCCACGCCATGGGTCCACCCCCGATCCGTTACGCTATGTATACGAGGGCGGTCGTTCGTTTATGCCTCAGGACGTGGCGTCCGCCCGAGCCTTGCGGATCAGGTACATGTACTTGGTTTCGGCCGCCTCCACCAGATAAATGGCGTGGTCCACCAGGTCCGGATCCGAAACACTCTCGAAATACGATTTGGCGGCCAGCCAGTCCTGACGGGCCTGCTCCACCAGCTCCAGAAAGCTGGGGCTGGCGGAAGGCTGAGACGTGGTCGCGCCGAGGTCGTCTGCCACGAGCCGCTGCGGCCACGTTGAGAGTGCTTTCAACAGGGTCTCCTTCACGGCCATCACCCGATCCTCCCCGATTCCACGGAAAAACCTATGCCCTTCGATGCGTCCCGTAGTATCGCCAAAAAATGGGGGGGGCTATACGCCGACAACAAAGCCGGCCCACTTGTTGTGGGCCGGCCGTTGATTGTCATGTTGGGCTTTACTCCGCTTCATCCAGAATTCGCCTGTGAAACCGCCGTGCCTATATTTCCCTTCTGCCTTCCAGGGCCTTGCTCAGGGTGACCTCATCGGCGTACTCCAGATCGCCGCCGACGGGTAGGCCGCGGGCCAGGCGCGTTACGCGCAGGCCCATGGGCTTGAGCAGGCGCGCCATGTACATGGCGGTGGCTTCACCTTCAATGTTCGGATTGGTGGCCAGGATGACCTCACGCACCTGACCGTCGCCAAGCCGGGCCAGCAGCTCCCTCAGCTTGAGGTCGTCGGGGCCAATGCCCTCCATGGGCGAAATGGCGCCTTGCAGAACGTGATAGAGCCCTTTGTAGTCACGGGTCCGCTCCAGAGCGACCACGTCCCGGGGTTCCTCCACCACGCAGATGACGCTGCGGTCGCGACCCGAGGCAGAGCAGATGCTGCAGGGATCCTTGTCGGTCAGGTTCTGGCAGACGCTGCAGTACTTGACCTTCTCCCGGGCCACCAGCATAGATTCGGCCAGAGCCTGTACCTCTTCCCGCGGCTGAAAAAGCAGGTGAAAGGCCAGGCGCTGGGCGGTTTTGGGGCCGATGCCCGGCAGTTTGGTCAGCTCATCAATGAGCCGGGCGATAGGCTGGGCGTAGTACATGAACTAGAACATCCCCGGCATCTTCAAGCCGCCCGTCACCTTGGCCATTTCCGCCGCCGCCATCTCCCCGGCCTTGCGCAGGCCCTCGTTGACGGCCGCCAGGACCAGGTCCTGAAGCATGTCCACGTCGTCAGGGTCGACGGCTTCGGGCTTGATCACAATGGACTTCAGCTCCTGCTTGCCCGTGACCACCACCGTGACCATGCCTCCGCCGGCGGTGGCCTCCACGGTGCGGTCCGCCAGTTCCTCCTGCAGCTTTTGCATGTTGGCCTGCATCTGCTGCACCTGTTTCATCATCTTGTTGAGGTTGCCCATGTTCATCATGATGAGAGCTCCTCCTTGCCGGGGCTGGGCTGAACCAGCGCGGGCTAACTTTCCTTGCGGATTTCCACGATCTCGCCGCCAAAGAAGTCCAGCACGCGCTTGACCGCGGGGTCGTCCTGGGGCGCCGCGGGCTGCGCCTTGCTGCGTGGGTCGCTGCCTTCAACCACTGAGGCCAGCGCCAGCTTGGTGCCCAAGACGGTGCTGACGGCCTCCTCGACCACAGCCCGCCGCTCGCCGCGGCTCATCTGGCCTCTCTCGTAAGGGGAGAGGCCCTTGGCGAACTGAATGTACAGACGGCCCTGTTCCAGCCGGACCGGAGTCCCCTTGCTGAGCATCTGGTAGACCAGGGGCCGGGACTCCTTGGCGTAGCGGAGCACCTCGGGCCAGCGGGCCACAACGGCCTCCAGGGTGAGTTCGCCGGAAGGGGGTGCCGGCGGCGTGGCGGGCGCGGGGGCTGCGGGCACGGCCCGGGGCGAAGTCGGATGAGCGGTCGCCTGAACTGCGGGGGCGTCGGCAGGCTGGGACTGGGGCTGAGCGGTTTGGCCGCAAAGCTTGACCAGGGCCAGTTCCACCAGAAGCCGCGGCTGGCTGGACCACTTGAGTTCGCTCTCCGTCTCCGACAGTGCGGTGAGAATCGAAGGCAGGCGGCTGCCGCTGAACTCATCGGCCACCTGCCGCAGCAGTCCCAAATCGGCCGGTGCGGCGTCCACCAGGCTCTGGTCGCCTTCGCCACAGACCTGAAGCAGCAGAGCATTGCGGAGAAATCCCATCAGGTCGCGCAGGAACTGGCGAATATCCTTCCCCTGGCGCATCACCTGATCCACCAGGCGCAGGGACGCTGTTGCATCGTGCCTGGCCAGGGCCAGCGCCATGTCGGCCAGCAGTTCGGACGGGGCCAGCCCCAGAACGGACAGCGCATCCTCCAAGTGAATGGACTGCCCGCAGAAGGCCACCAGTTGGTCCAGCAGGCTCAGGGCATCGCGCAGCCCGCCTTCGGCAGCACGGGCCACGAGGGCCAGGGCGCGTTTATCCACCTGCAGTTCGTCCCTGCTGGCCACCTCCTCCAGGCGGGCCTGGATCTGGGCCGCGGTCAGCCTGTGAAAATCGAAGCGCTGGCAGCGCGAGAGCACGGTCAGCGGTACCTTCTGGGGATCCGTTGTGGCCAGGATGAAGAGAGCGTGAGCCGGAGGCTCCTCCAGGGTCTTCAGCAGCGCGTTGAAGGCCTCATTGGTTAACATATGAACTTCGTCAATGATGTATACTTTGCGCCGGGTCTCGGCCGGCGCGTACTTGACCTTGTCGCGAAGCTCGCGGATTTCGTCAATACCGCGGTTGCTGGCGGCGTCAATCTCCAGCACGTCCACCGAGGCGCCGCTGGTAATGCGCAGACAGGATGGGCAGTGGTTGCAGGGGTCGGCCGAGTCGCCCCGCTCCGTGCAGTTGACGGCCTTGGCCAGGATCTTGGCCACGGACGTCTTGCCCGTGCCGCGGGGTCCGCTGAACAGGTAGGCATGTCCAAGCCGGCCCAGGCGCACCGCGTTCTGCAGGGTGCGAGTGATGTGTTCCTGCCCCACCATCTCGGTAAACGTCTGGGGCCGCCACTCCCTGTACAGGGCCACGTAAGACACGGCTGAGCCACCTCCCCGCCCCTTGCTTCGGGGCTTTGTATAGGGTTCGTTTCAGGGCGGTCCATTCCCTTTCAGACGCGCAAATCTACGTCATCCAAGACAAGGAAGGGCGCAGACCGCCCCAGGAGGGTTGGGTCTGCGCCCTGTGATGCCTTTGCGACTGCGAACCCGGCTACCGCCAGGCCGAAACGTACAGGACAGACTGGTTGCCGTCCGCATCCCGCACGGTGAATTCATAGGCCGGTTCCACGTCAGCCTCGGCCCCGGGCGATGTCAGCAGAGGCCAGCGGTAGACCAGTTCCACCCGCGTGACAGTCAGTTTGGGGTCGCCTTTGTACCATTCGAAGGGCATCGCACGCAGTGCGACCAAGGCCTCTTCGGGAGACTGCAGGGAGCGCGTGCCGGTCTGGGTGAAGCTCAGGGCCGGCCAGGAGGCGTACGTGATTCGGCCGGATGCATCCAGCCGAAGGCCACCCCCAGCGTCCGCCACGACCGTGCCGGCGAGCCGCAGGCGCAGGTCACCCCAGTATGTTCCGTCTCCCGCCGAGCGGACGGCAATGTCCGCCTCATCGGCGCCCGGCATCCCGGCCTTCTGCAGGAAGGAGCGGAACGTCGTCTGCGCCTCGCTCAGCGTGGCGGCAGGGGCTGCCGCGCCCGCAGCAGAGGTGTCGTCCCGATAGAGATAGCTCCAGCCGTTCCCCCAGTCGGGACTGGCCACCAGCCAGCGGCCGGGCTGCTGGTAAGGCGGCAGTCCCTCCACAGCGGTGTCCTGGCCCTCCAAGGGGCTCCCCACCCAGAGGTGGCCGAAGCCCTGCTGCACCTCGCCGACGAGACCGAGGCCCCGGGCGGCGGCCTGGACTTCTGGGGCAGTCAGCGCCACCTGCGTCATGCGGTAGCTGGGGAGTCCGGTCTTGGCCGCTGGAAGTGCGGCCTCCAACGTGAACGTGGCCATTCCGGGTTCGACCCGGACCATCGCGTCATCGCGCTGCGCCGGCCGCACCATGGCGCCCCTGACGTCGCCCTCCGCTGGAGCGCCGAAAGACGGCTGAGCCGCTGCGGCGCCCGCGCCGGTTGCAGCCGGTTCGGGTACGGCGGCGGCGATTCCCATGTTGCGCTCAGCCTGGTCGGGAGCGACCAGGGTGCTCACATTCTCCTGCGCGCCACCGTCTGCGGCAGCCACCTGGGAGGCCACCGGCGGCAGCATTCCGGTGCGACCGTTCTGCAGGCCCCAGAAAGTGCCTCCCGCAGCCAGCCCTAAAGTGACTGCCGCTGCCGCACCCAGGCCCAGGGGAGTGCGATACCAGGGCCGGACCTTCCTCCGGGAGGTCGCAGCCTCGGCCAACAGCCGCCGGCGGAGGCCGTCGCGGAAGGCGTCTGCGGGCACAGCCGCCAGCGACCCCTCTGCCAGCTGGGCGACCAGGTCGCTCAGGGCCTCCCGCTCAAAGGGGCTCTGGGACTCTTCTTCTATGAGCTTCTGGACGTCGTCAAACTCCCTCACGTGCGAGCCCCCTCTGCTCCTGGAGGCGCCGGCGCAGGGTGGACAGCGCGCGGAACATCAAGGACTTGACAGCCTGTTCCGTGCGTCCCGTGGCCTCAGCAATTTCCTTCAACTTAAGGCCCCCTACGAAGCGCATCAAGACTACGTCTTGTTGGTCTGGTGTGAGATATTTGACGGCCTGCCTGACCTCATTCGCCTCAGACTGAAGCACGGCCATCTCCTCCGGCCCGGGATGCTCGTCGGCCCAACGGTCCAGCTCCAGCGGGGCGGACCGGTGCCGCAGTGAGCGGTAGTAGTCCGTCACCACGTTGGCAGCAATGCGGAAGAGCCAGGCAGGGAAGCTGGCGGCCGTTCCTTCAAAGCTGCTCAGATTGCGCATGGCCTTGAGGAAGGCGTCGGCCGTAAGGTCCTCTGCCGTCTGGCGGTCGTCCACCCGGCGGTACACGAAGGCGTAGACCTTGGTGAAGTACTGGTCATACAGCTCTCCGAACGCTTGGGGGTCCCGCTTGGCCCGGGCCACGAGGTCATCCAGCGGAACGATCTGGGCCGACAAGATGGTCACGCCTCCGTTTCTCGTTCAGCCCCATCTCCGCACCCTTAGGACGGACAACGAGGCAAAAGGTTTCGTGATGGATGAACACGAACGGGTCCTTGTACCATGCTAGCCTGAACCCCCGCCGCCAGGTATCCCCCATGAGTATGAAATGAGGCCCACCCCTTCGGGTGAGCCTGGTTGTAAACCGATTGGCCGCGCACCTGCCGTCGACGAGTCCCTTCCGGTCGATACCGGGGCAGTTGGCTCGGGCCAGGCACCCCTGCGGCACACGCGACGCATTCCTTACCGCTGCTCCCTTCCGGGCCTGACGGGGTTCGGAAGGCCACGTTGCGCAGGACCCAACCGTCGTCACCACTTGCTCCGGCCAGCCCCACAAGAAAGACGCCTTGGGCAGGAGTTCAACCCCGCTGCAGCGGATTGCGGGTGCAGGGCACCGCTACCTCCCCGTCTAGCGCGACCAAGGGCAAAAACTTGCGAGAGACAAGAGGACCGGCGTCTGTGAACGCCGGACTGATTGAAGATGAATGGCGGAGAGAGAGGGATTTGAACCCTCGAGACGGTTTTAGCCGTCTACACGATTTCCAGTCGTGCGCCTTCGACCACTCGGCCACCTCTCCGCGTGCTCTACACAACTGATGCCGGCTGGCGCCGACAGACCTATAAACGTGATGGCGGAGAGGGTGGGATTCGAACCCACGGTACCTTGTTAGGGTACGCCGCATTTCGAGTGCGGTACCTTAAACCACTCGGACACCTCTCCGCAACGGTGTCGCGATTATCGCCTGGCTTCGAAGAAGCGCCTCAGCAAGCCCTGGCACTCCTCCTCCAGCACGCCGCCGATAACCCGCGCCTGGTGGTTGACCGCGGCGTTCTCCGCCACGTCACGCACCGTCAGGGTGCCCCAGGCCTTGGGATCTCTTGCTCCGTAGACCACGGTGTCGACTCTGGCCTGAACCAGAGCGCCGGCACACATGGGACAGGGCTCGAGGGTTACAAACAAAGCGGTCCCGGCAAGACGCCAGGTCCCAAGCATTTGGGCCGCCTGACGAATGGCCAGGAGTTCGGCGTGTGCCGTGGGGTCCAAGAACTCCTCGCGCCGGTTGTGCGCTCGGGCGATGATCTCGCCGTCCCGCACCACCAGGGCTCCTATCGGTACTTCACCGCGGCTGAAGGCGACTTCGGCCTCCGCCAGGGCTTCCCGCATGAATGCTTCCATACGCGAGTAGTCCATGTGACCTCGACGTGAGCCTGGCAAACTGGCGCGCCCGGGAGGACTCGAACCACCGGCACGCGGTTTAGGAAACCGCTGCTCTATCCACCTGAGCTACGGGCGCTTGAAGGTTGATGTCGTTTGATAAGAAAATGGCGCGCCCGACAGGATTCGAACCTGTGACCTTTTGATTCGTAGTCAAACGCTCTATCCAGCTGAGCTACGGGCGCGTATTCGGTTGGCAGGCGCCTCGGCACCTGCACAGAGTAGGATACCATAGGGTTACGGACCTTTGCAAGTAACTTGCCGCTGGCAGATCCGGACAAACCGGCCAAAGTGAAACCGCCCCCTACGGGGCGGCCCTGTGATCAAGAGTGGCGGAGAGAGAGGGATTCGAACCCTCGCTAGGAGTTACCTCCTACTAACGATTTAGCAAACCGCCCCCTTCAGCCTCTTGGGTATCTCTCCGCGGGCAAGTCGCTCATGTATCGTAACATACCCGGACAAGTCGGCGCAACCGAACCGTCCCATTTTGGAGACGGAACTTTGTTACAGCGGCGCCAGGCCGCGATGACCGGTCGCTTCTGTGAAGTGCCGCGCTAAAATCTTCCTTTTTGCCTGGCTTGTGTGTACGCTGGGGGTGGAAAGGGGGCGCCCGCATGGAAAGGCTTCCGATACTGGAGCCCTATCGCATCAAGGTCGTGGAACCGGTCCGGCAGAGCACGCGCGAGGAGCGCCGTCGCCTGATCGCCGAGGCCGGGTACAATCCGTTCCTCCTCAAATCAGAGGACGTGTTCATTGATCTGCTCACGGACAGCGGCACCGGCGCCATGAGCCAGCGGCAGTGGGCCGCGGTTATGGACGGGGACGAGGCGTATGCGGGGTCGCGCTCCTTCCTCCGCCTAAAAGAAGCTGTCCAGGATGTTCTGGGATTCCCCCACGTCATCCCGACGCATCAGGGCCGGGCGGCGGAGCACGTCCTGTTCACCAC
This sequence comes from Bacillota bacterium, assembly GCA_050260815.1. Lineage (GTDB taxonomy): Bacteria > Bacillota > Sulfobacillia > JAMDAP01 > JAMDAP01 > JAMDAP01. The sequence goes on along the minus strand of JBLNCQ010000042.1, from coordinate 3,253 downwards.
CCTGGTGAAGGCGGGCGACCTGGTGCCAAACAACATGCACTTTGACACCACCAAGGCGCACGTCCAGCACCGCGGCGCCGAGACCGTCGACCTGCTTTGCCCCGAGGGGTATGATGCGGCATCAGCCCACCCCTTAAAAGGCAACGTGGATACGGAAGCCCTGGACCGCCTGCTGACGGACCAGGGCCGTCGGGTGCCCCTGGTGATGGTTACCGTCACCTGCAACAGCGGCGGCGGCCAGCCGGTGTCGCTGGCCAACCTGGCTGAGGTGCGCCGGGTGTGCGACCGCCACGGCAAGCCCCTGTTCCTGGACGCGGCGCGCTTCGCGGAGAACGCCTTCTTCATCCGGCAGCGGGAGCGCCCCGATCTCTCTGTGCCGGAAATCGTCCGTCAGATGATGGGCCTGGCGGACGGCATCGCCATGTCGGCCAAGAAGGACGCGCTGGTCAACATTGGCGGCATGATTGCCCTGCGCGACGAGACCCTGTACCGGGAGTGCAGCACCTGGGCCATCCTGTTCGAGGGTTTCCCCACCTACGGCGGTCTGGCCGGTCGCGACCTGGACGCCATGGCCCAGGGCCTGCGCGAAGTGGTGGACGAGGGCTACCTGGCGCATCGGGTGGGGCAGGTGGCCTACCTGGCCGGCCGGCTGCGCGAGGCCGGCGTGCCCCTTGTGGAACCCCCGGGCGGCCACGCCGTCTACCTGGACGCGCGCCGCTTCCTGCCCCATGTGCCGCAGGACCAGTTCCCCGCCTGGGCCCTTTCCGTCGAACTCTACATTGAGGGCGGCATCCGCTCCGTGGAGGTCGGCACGGTGCTGAAGGGCCGGAACCCGGTCACGGGCGAGAACGACTACGCCCGACTGGAGCTGCTGCGCCTGGCCATCCCGCGCCGGACGTACACGCAGAGCCACCTGGACTGGGTGGCGAAGAGCGTCATCGACCTGTACGGCCGCCGAGGCGACATTCGAGGCGTGCGGTTCACCTACGAGCCACCGGTGCTGCGCCACTTCACCGCCCGGTTTGAGCCTGTGACCTGAGTCTGGGTGCCATTAGCGGAAGGAGGGCCATACCCAAGAAGTATGGCCCGAACTTCTGTCCTGCGAATCCTACATGCAGCAAGCTTCTGCATCTGAGGTGACTACCTTGATTCCGCGACGGTTGGGACGTTTCGCAGCCCCGCTGGCCCTTCCTGTTCTCCTTGCCCTGCTGGTCACCGCGTGCGCTGGGGCGGCCTCCACGTCGCCAGGCGGAGGTGCACTCGCCTTTGCCGGCCGATCGCCGGCTGCCGGGGCGGAACGCGTCGGAGAGCCGGGTGGGTTGGTGGTCCACTTCCTTGACGTGGGCCAGGCCGACAGCATCGTGGTGCAAAGCGCCGGTCACGCCATGCTGATAGACGGCGGCAACAACGGCGATGCGGACGAGGTGGTCGGTTACCTGAAGAAGCAGGGCGTCAGGAAGCTCGACGTCCTGGTGGGCACCCACCCGCATGAGGACCATATTGGCGGGTTGGATGCCGTCATCAAGGAATTCGATGTCGGAACCGTCTACCTGCCGCGGGTGACCGCCACGACCCGAACCTTCCAGGATATGGTGGCGGCCATGAAAGCACGGGGGCTGACGGCCACCGCGCCTCGCCCGGGGGACTCGTTCCCGCTGGGGAATGCCCGGGTCACCGTGCTGGCACCCGAGTCAGAACGCTATGAGGACCTCAACAACTACTCCATTGTCCTGCGCGTCAGTTACGGCGACACGGCCTTTCTCCTCGCGGGCGACGCCGAGGCGGTATCGGAAGAGGAGATGCTGGGAGGCGGCAGAGAACTATCTGCGACGGTGCTGAAGTTGGGCCATCACGGCAGCGACTCGTCCTCCACGGCCGCTTTCCTGAGACGGGTCGCGCCCCAGTACGCCGTCATCAGCGTGGGCCGTGAGAATACGTATGGCCATCCCGCACGCAGCACCATGCTGCGTCTCAAGGACCTGGGCGTCCCCGTTTACCGCACCGATCAGAACGGCACCATGGTGGCGACTTCCGACGGCCGGACCGTGACCTTCAGCACCAAGCCCGGCGACTACAGCGATGGGGGCCAGCCGTGATGCTGATCATCGACCGGTTCGAGGGTGACGTTGCCGTTGTGGAAGGGGACGACAGGCGGATGGTGCACATCGATCGCCGCCTGCTGCCGGCCGAGGCTCGGGAGGGCGACGTGATCGTCCCCGCGGGCGACGGCCGCTACATGGTCGACGACGCCGCCACGCGCCGGCGCCGGGCTGAGATGGAGGAACTGACGCGGGATCTGTGGAGTCCAGGGAAGTAGGCCGCCTGCTGCAAGGGTGTTCTCGGGCACATGTGGAATCCTGAGGGGACAATCCCTCGGGAGGATGCCCATGCGTGAACTGACGGAGGAAATCATCCGGTTTCGAGACGCCCGCAGCTGGAGACAATTCCACAATCCGAAGGACCTGGCCATCTCGCTCTCCCTGGAGGCCGGCGAACTGCTGGAGAACTTCCAGTGGAAGAGCAGCGAGGATGCCGTGTCCCAGGAGCGGGAGAACATCCAGGATGAGCTGGCGGACGTGCTGATCTATGCGTTGATCCTGGCGCACGAGCTGGACATCGACGTGGCTGAAGCCGTTCGCACCAAGCTGGCCAAAAACAACGCGAAATACCCGGTCGAGAAGTCCTTCGGCTCGGCGACCAAGTACACGCGACTGTAAGCGAAAGGGCCTGCCTCTTAGGGCAGGCTCTGTTGCGTCGTTGGGTCCTGTCAGCGACCGGCCGGGCGGCTCCGGTCAGGCACGGCATCTGTTTAGCCCTGAACAATGGCCTTGATCTGCTGGAGCTTCTGGTCCGCGGCAGCCACCTGGCCTTCAAGGTTCTTGACCTGCGCCTCCAGGGCCGAGCGGTCCGGTGCCCACGGCTGGACCTTGCTCATGGCGGCCCAGGTGTTGGCGCCCACCACGCCGTCCGCGGTCAGGCCCGCTTTCTGCTGAAAGGCCTTGACTGCGCTCAGGGTCTTGGGTCCGAACACGCCGTCCGCGGCCAGAGGGCCGAAGCCCGCCGCGTTGAGCAGAGTCTGCAGGATGGCCACGTGGACGCCTGTATCGCCATTCCTGGTCAAAGGCATGAGGTTCACTCCTTGTATGCTAGCGGCAGGTAGCCGCTAGTTTACTTTTTCGGGTTGTTCACGGATGCTGGCTTTAGGCCGGTGAGGGGTGGGAGCTATTCACTCCTGCGGGGCGATGAAGGGTTA